>JBAQLR010000132.1:0-139254 GCA_049302035.1 Syntrophales bacterium | reverse complement strand
ATCATCATGTTTCTGAACATGGTAGGGGCGATGGTTGTCCTCCCCATGCTGCTGTATATTTTTAAACCCAAGTTTTTGGGAAAGGCAACCGTACAAGCTTAATATCTAGAATTTTGAAGGAAGGAGGGGGAGCACATATCAAAGGAAGGGGCAAGTTAAATGAAAGTTAATTGGACTTGCAAGAAAGTGGCTGTAGATTTTTTATTTTCTTTAGCTAAGGAGGGTGGCAATGAAGGCTAAATTTTGGTTGACAAAAAAATGGTTGTTGGTTTTGCCCATATTATTTTTGGGTGTAGGGGAGGCGAAGGCTGAAATCCAGCTAAGCGATACGTTTTCGGTAACCGGTTATCTGAGACACGAGCTGGCGGTCCATACAGGGAAAATGAACCCTAACAACACCGTGATCGGACAGCAGGATAACAATGCGATAAATCTGTCCCGAACCTTTTTCCAGACGGAGTGGGCTTACAATCCCAACACCACTTTCAATGTCTTTTCGAAGGTGAAGGTAATCTCCGATCAGACGCAAGGGTTGGACAATAATCTCAATGACTACGACGCTTTTCCCCTTGCCACGCCGCGGTACGGCGGCTATTTGCGGGCCACCAACGACCGTGAAGTTAACGTTGAGATGTCGGAACTGTATGCCGATCTGACTCTGGGGAACCTTTGGTTCCGGGTGGGCAAGCAGCAGATTGTCTGGGGTGAAATGATCTCGGCACGGATCCTGGACGTTATTAATCCCCTCGATTGGAGTTGGCACTTCCAGCTTGAGCCGGAAGAGTTTGAGAACATCAGATTGGCCCAATGGGCACTGCGGGGCAGATATAACGTTGAACAAGCGACAGGCGCATTTGAATGGCTGAGAGACCTTTACGTGGAAGGCTTTGTGAATCCGGGCGACATCTCGCCCACCATCTTCCCGGCTCCCGGTTCTCCCTTCAATCTTAAACCCCCTACGCCTCCGATCTTTAGAATCCGGGAAGAGGACCGGCAGGGCGACACGGAATACGGCTTTCGCGTCGGGGGCAGAGTAGGGCAATTCGCCGGTACCCTGAACTACCTATCCCTTTATAGCGACGGGGGTTTTTTGGAAAGCGGGCCTCTCCCGGCTCCCGGTCCTCCCTCGCCGGCCAATCCCTTTCCTACCGTTAACAAATATCCGAAAACGGAGCTGTATGGCGCCTCCCTCAACTATAACTTTCCTATCCCGATAGATGTCACGGTGACCTATGAGGGCGTTTACAGTCCCGATGAGCCTTATTATGAGGCGCTTGCGCCAGCACCCCGCATCACCACCGGCAAAACCCTGAGGCATGCGATCCGGTTTGACCGGAAAACCTTTGTTTTTCCCACTCCCGTAAGCGCCATGACAATCCAATTACAGTACAGTCAAACCCTGGTGTCAGACAGCGAGAAGCTCAAATCGACTCCCTCTCCTTTTAGCGCCGCCAATAATATCGACAGCACCCAGAATGTCTTTGCGCTCGTTCTCAGTCAGGATTTATGGTATAACGACATCAATCTCTCCTTGACGTCGCTCTATGACTTGGACGGCGCCAGTTTGCTGCGCCCTGGCTTCAAGTTGAAACGCGGCGATCACTGGATTTTTGATATTTACGGAGCGATTTTGGGAGGTTCAGAGGCCAGAACGGGGAGATACGGATCCATGAACTGGGCCGATGAAGTCTTCGGCAGGATAACTTACCAATTCTGAAAATAAAAAAAGGGGAGTATTTATTATGAAAACTACGAAAATAATTAAAAGATGGGATTTGGCAGTGGCGTTGTTTGCCCTCATTTTCAGCATTTTCCTGCCGGGGGCGCTGCAAGGAGCGGCGATACCCTCCGTGGAGGATGTGGTCACCGGGAAGGCGAAGCTTCCCACCATTGAGGATCTCACCGGCGGCAAGGTGAAGATCGGGGATCTGGTGGACAAGAATAATGTTGAGCTGGTTAAAGAGTACTTAACTGTGGCCATGTACGAACTTGTAAAGAGGGGAATGGTCCTGAGGATGGGAACCCAACTGCCGCCCGAGCAGTTGAATCCGCCGTCCTTCGGCGCGGCCACGGTAAGGAACCGGGGGAAGGCCGTCCTGATTGGCAACGCGCCTTACTATGAAAAGAAGGGCAATATCTGGCCGGGCGGCATTCCCTTCCCGGTGGCCAAAAATGGCTTGGAGGCAATGTGCAACTATCACTACGGACGCGCCTGGGATTCGTATCACACTTCTCCGATTGATTTGTGGTATGTCAATGCCAAGGGGGAGCACTATAAGACAATAGGGCAGGAACACATCTATGTGAAGTGCAGCGGCCGAACGGTCTTGCCGCCTTTTGGAACAATTCCCGGTTATGAGAACGTCTATATCAAAAGGATCAGTGTCGCCACTTATCCCCGTGAGATCATCGGTTTGGGGCAGTTTACCGTGCGGTATTACGACCCCGGGCAGGATTACGACACGGGCTTCGCTTATCTGCCCGCCTTCAAAAGGACGATCCGGGTCAGCGCCACCACCTGGCAGGATAACATCGTCGGCTCAGATATAACATACGGTGACGGTGATGGCTTCCAGGATCCGTTTGACGGTTGGAACTTTAAGCTCACGGGGAGAAAGTTTATGCTGGTGAATGAACCAAAAAGTCCTACTCCCATTTTTGATGCGGGGGGACACCTCAGTAAAACCGTGCAGTTTGATCAGGGGAAAAAATATCCCCGGCTGGGTTGGGTCATTGCGCCGGTGGACGTCGTGGAGGCCATACCGAAGATCAAGCATATCTACGGCAAGAAGGTTGTCTATGTAATGATGTGGCCCTACGTTTATACCGGGAGCGGAATCAACGCCGTGGATATATACGATCGGCAGATGAAGCTGTGGAAGGGAGTTATCCATCCATTCGGACGTCACGAATATTTGAACGGTGACCCGAAAATGCCGCAGACGCCTTTATCCGGCTCTTTTGTATACGACCTCCAGACGGGTCATTCGACCCAGATGTGGATGCATCATATGCCCAACGTGAAACTTGATCCCGACAAAGATGTCAACTTGGGGATACTGCTGAAGAAGGGAAGATAGTAAACGAGCCTCCCTTTAGCGTGGATCAAGGGGAGGCGTGAAATTTACACACTTTAAACCCAATTCCTGCCGCCTGCAAAAGCAGGTGGCAGGAATAATTGAATAGGATTTAGGAGGAGACATGGCATACAATGATTTGCGGGAATTTATTGATAGGCTCAAGAAGACTGGCGATTTAATAGAGATAAATGAGGAAGTTGACTGGAATCTCGAGGCAGGGGCGATTATGCGGAGGGCCTATGAGAAATGGCAGCCCGCCCAGCTATTCAATAAGGTAAAGGACTACAAAAAGGGATTTCGACTATTGGGAGGGCCGCTTGCCACCTTCAGAAGACTTGCCGTGGCTATGGACATGGATCCGGAAGCTTCCTACACGGATATGCTGAATGAGTTTGATAAGCGGTCTCGCAATCCCATCAAGCCGATGGTTGTAAGTGACGGCCCCTGTAAGGAAAATATATTTAAAGGGAAAAAAGTCGATCTTCTGAAGCTTCCCGTGCCCATTATTCATGGCGGAGACGGCGGGCGGTTCATTGGGACCTGGAATATCGGCATCTGCAAGGATTTAGACTCTGATTGGGTCAACTGGGGAACCTACCGGCTTATGGTGCACGATCAGGCAAGCACCGGCGCCTTTGTCCTTCCGCAACAGCATATCGGGATGATTTACAGGAAATATGAAGAAAAGAATATTCCCATGCCCTACGCTGTGGCCATCGGGCTTGATCCCATGATGAATTTTATTGCTACGACGGGCGTTCCCTACGGGTCCAATGAGGTTGATGTTGTGGGAGGGATGCGGAATGAGCCTGTCAAACTGGTCAAATGCGAGACCTTGGATCTACATGTTCCGGCAACTGCCGAGATTGTTCTCGAGGGGGAGATACTTCCTCATGTGAGAAAGGATGAGGGGCCATTTGGAGAATATCCGGGGTATCAATTAAGCGGCACCGTGGCGCGGCCCGTATTTAAGGTTAAATGTATGACATACAGGAACAATCCAATTTTATCGGCAGCCTGCATTGGAGTTCCGCCTGACGATTACCATATTGCCGGCAATTTAGGGCAGGCTTCATACTTCAAAAATGCTTTATTGAATGAGGGCATTCCGGTTACGGGGATATTCTTTCCGCCGCAGAGTGCAATGCATTTATGCATCGTTGCGGTAAAGACCACCCATGCCAACATGGCGACAAAAGTGGCAAACATCATCTGGGGAACGAAGAATGGATTTGTCTGTCCCCGCGTTGTGGTTGTGGATGAGGATGTGGATCCCACGGATTTAGATCAGGTGTTGCACGCGTTTGCGACAAAGTGTCATCCGGTGAAGGGGACGACGGTTATTGATAATTCCAGCTTATCCCCCTTAACCGGCTTTTTATGGCCTGGAGACCGGGAACTCGGGCTGGGGGCAAATGTTGTTTATGACTGCAAATGGCCTAAACAGTGGAAGAAAGAGGATGTGCCCACGAGGTCATCCTTCAATGACACCTATCCGGAGGATATTAAGAAGCGGGTTTTGGATAAATGGAAGAAGTACGGGTTTAAGTAATGGGTGATTGAGAAAATAATCTAAACTGTAAAAGGAGAGAATCGTGCCACACAAAGACTTGAGAGAATTTATCGCAGCGTTGGATAAGAGCGGGGATTTACAGCGGATAAAGAAGGAGGTGGACTGGAACCTTGAGGCGGGGGCGATAACGAGAAAGTGCTGCGAGGAGGTCGGGCCGGCAGTATTATTTGAAAAGATTAAGGATTATCCCGATGGATACGGGGTATTTTGCAATGTGCTGGCATCATTCCGAAGGCTTGCCATTGCCATTGACATGCCTCCTGATTCGACATTCACTGAGATCCTTGATAAATATGATGAAGGCAGGAAGAACCTGATCAAACCAATTATTGTAAGCGATGGCCCCTGTAAAGAGGAGATTCTCTTAGGCGATGACGTGGATCTGTATAAATTTCCTTCTCTAATAATTCATGGCGGGGATGGCGGCAGGTATCTCTGTACATGGCATATAACGATCACACAAGACCCTGATTCGGGGTGGACAAACTGGGGCATGTACCGGGCGATGATCCATGATAAAAAAAGACTGGGGGGTTTAATGCTCCCTCAACAGCACATCGGCATGATATATGCCAAATATGAAGAAAAAGGGATACCTATGCCCTTTGCTATTGCCATCGCCCCGGAACCTGTTGTCACCTGGATAGGAACCAGTTGCGTCCCCTACGGTGTCAGCGAGGTGGATGTTGCCGGAGGGGTCAGAGGGGAACCTGTGAGCCTTGTGAAGTGCGAGACGAATGATCTTCTTGTGCCGGCTTCAGCGGAGATCGTTATCGAGGGAGAGGTGCCTCCCTATGAGAGAATGGAAGAAGGACCCTTTGGAGAATATCCGGGTTATCAGACATCCGGCATATCGCCGAAGCCTGTGTATCATGTCAAGGCGATAACTCACAGGAAGAACCCCATCCTGACCGCATCAAATATGGGTATGCCGGTAGATGATTGCGATGTGGCAATGAGCATCGCCCTTGCTTCCGATGTAAGGTCCGAACTGATAAGAGCCGGCCTGCCCATAACAGGCATATATATTCCTCCCGAGAGCTGCATCTTTACCGCTATTATTTCGACAAAGACCCCCTATGCCGGGATCGCCAACAGAATAGCAAGCTGCATCTGGGCAAACAAGAACGGTTCATTTTTGACAAAGGTTATTGTTGTTGAAGATGGTGTGGATCCGACGGATATGAAACAGGTATTTCACGCCTTTTCCACCGCTCATCACCCGATCAGGGGGACGAGTACGCTATCGCCCACAGTGGCTCATTCACTGATGCCATATCTGTCGGAATATGACCGCGAGCATGGCATCGGCGCCAATGTGGTTTATGACTGCACCTGGCCAAAAGATTGGAGTGAGGATGAGATACCGAAAAAGGCATCCTTCCGGGATTTATATCCACAGGAGATACAGAAAAGGGTGTTGAATAATTGGCGGGAATATGGTTTTAAGGGATAGTTTTTTTACGGGCAAGGGAGAAGACAGATGGCAAAGATTACGGTAAAAATCTGCAGGCATGATCCGGAAGCAGGGGATAAGGAAAGAGTGGAAGAATTTGAAGTCTCCGTAGCGGAAAAAAGCACGGTGCTGGAGATACTTATGCAGATTTATGACACCCAGGATTCTTCCCTGGCTTTCAGCCATGGGTGTAGAGCTAAAAACTGTGGTCTTTGTGCGGTAAATGTCAATGGGCGCCCCCGCTATGCCTGTGTCAGTGCGATAACCGCTAATGCAGAGATAGCTCCTCTTAGTCGCCTTCCCTTGATAAGGGACCTGGTTTTTGACCGGGATCCCTTCTTCAATTCTTTGGAAGGCTTCAGGCCTTATATTGTGCGAGAAAAAGAGCCGGATGCGGAGCCGGAGACCGTGCTCCAACCTCCGGAGCATGCCCGTTTAATGAGCTGCCTGGAATGTTTTGCCTGTCTTTCTTCCTGCGCCAAATACGATTATCGGGATAAGTCCTTTGGGGGGCCGCTCGGTTTTGTCAAACTGGCCCAGCTTCATTATGATGTCAGAGATTCTTTGGATCGGGTTTCCCAAGCGCGCGAGATGGGGATAGCGAAGTGTGCTGATTGTTCCGGTTGCACCTGTATCGCAGGTATTCCTCTTAAGCAGATTGTAATTAAACCATTTTTGGAATTGCTCAGAAAATAACAATAATTTTGATAAGGAGAGCAGAGATGATCGAGATGAGTTGTGATCTTTTATGCATCGGGGCAGGGGGGGCAGGTGTTACGGCCGCGATTACGGCCGGCGATAAGGGCGCCGACGTCATTTTGCTTTCCAAGGACCATATCGGCTATGGCAACACCAGAATTATCGGAGGCATAATGGCCCAGGGAGATCTTGATCCATCCCGGCAGGGAGAAGATTTCTTGCGAGATATGGTCGTGGGAGGAGATTATCTGAATAATCAGAAACTCTGCCGCCTCTTGTCCAAGGAGGCCCCAAATGCCCCTATTCTGCTGGAACAATTCGGCGGCATGGTAAAGAGGGATACCCAAGGCAAAATATCCGCAGAGGTGTTGCTGCAGGTGGGGGGGCACACCTCTCCCCGCAGCCTGATCCTTCCCTCAACCGGCCCGGGGGTAGGACAGGGTTTGCGCTATGGGGTTGCCCGAAGAAAGAATATTCGCACCCTGGAAAAAACGATCGTCTTCGACCTCCTCAAGGAAGGGGGCAAGGTGTTGGGGGCAGTCTGCTATCAACTAACCTCCGGAGAAATCATCGTCATCAAAGCCAAAAAGACACTTCTGGCCACAGGAGGAGGGGCTTGGATCTATTATCCCCACACTGATGACTCCCGTGTTGCCACCGGCGACGGTTTTACCCTGGCCCTTGATGCCGGCGCGGAGCTGGTTGATATGGAACAGGTGCAATATATTCCTTTTGCTCTTACCCATCCTTCGGGAATGGTGGGGATTATTGTCGGTGAACCTTTTACTGCCGGTCCGGCCGGCATGTTAAAAAATGTTCACGGTAAGGAGATCATCGCCGGAGTTGCCGCAAAGACCAGAGCCCAGGTATCCAATGCCATCATCCTGGAAGTAGCAAAGGGTAACGGGACAAAACACGGCGGCTGTCTTCTGGATCTTAAAGCCAATAAAGACCATCCCCAGGGAAAGATTCTTTATCGGCATTTTGCTGAAGGCATATTCAAACCTTTTACTAATCTTGTCAGGGCGGCCTATGGACAAGCGGCGGCCGAATGGGAAGAACCCTGGGATGTTTATCCCACGGCCCATTTTTTTATGGGCGGAATTGTCATAAATGAACGGGGTGAAGTTAAGGGAGTGGAAAATCTTTATGCTTGTGGCGAGGTAACAGGTGGAATTCATGGAGGAAATAGATTAGGATCGGTTGCGATGACAGAACTTTTCGTATTTGGAAAAAGGGCGGGGGAAGGGGCCGCCGCCGCAATTGCCGGCCACGATTCTCCGGAGGCGGCCAAATCCTTAATCGCTTTTCAAGTTGAGCGGCTGAAGGGCATGATTGGCAAGAAAGGTAAACACCGGGTAATTGAATTAAAGAGGGAGTTGCAAAAGACGATGTGGGAAAAGGTCGGTCCCGCCCGGAAAGAAGAAGAACTTAAAGAGGGTCTGGAAATTATATCTGTCATCGAAGAGAAGATGAAAGATATAAAAATCCTCGGAACGTATAAATATAATACGGAGCTGCTCGATGCCCTGGAGTTGAGGTTTATGCTGCCAGTTGCCAGGAGTGTGGCGCTTAGCGCCTTGGCAAGGAAAGAATCACGGGGCGCGCATGTGAGGCTGGATTATCCAGAGAGGGATGACCATAACTGGCTAAAAAACATCCTTGTGAAAAGAGATGATACCGACGGGATTGCTGTCCATACCCGGCCGGTAGAATTGACCTATCTCCAGCCCCCGGCGGCGGGCAATTAATTATTCCGCTTCCGAACTCCTGCCTCCTCCTCCTAAAGGCGCAATCAGATAATTATTATCGATAGAATCGAAGGGTTATAATTTGGCTAGGCATGATTTGGCTCAAAAAAATATTTGTCAAAATAAGACGGCAAGATTGAACTACTCCATTGATGATGTTTACGAGGCGGGAATCGTGCTGGCAGGCACGGAATTAAAGGCATTGCGGGAAGGGAAAGCTAATTTGAAGGATAGCTACGTTCTCGTGCAACGTGGCGAATTATTCCTCTATGACATGCACATTGGTCCTTACTCTCACGCTAATCGCGCCAATCATGAACCTTTGCGGGTGCGGAAACTTTTAATGCACAAAAGGGAGATATTGCGTCTTTATGTTAAGTCTCAGGAAAAGGGGCTGTCTCTCGTTCCCCTCAGGCTTTACTTTAACAATGGCATGGTAAAGCTTGAATTTGGCGTGGGTAAAGGGAAGAAGCTTTATGATAAAAGGGAGGACTTGAAGAAAAAAGACGACATGCGTTATATGGAGCGTGGTCTCCGATCAAAACTGAGAGACAGCTAATATCGCGCATCAGCTTGCCAACGGACATTGGTTGTTTATTGCCGAGGTTAAGACTGACCCATTGGTATAAACACATAAACAGTGCCATAATTATCCTTGCCAATTTTCCCCTAATATATTAGAACTCTTGCCGAATGATCATGTAACTAGTGGCAGTTAAACGTAAACACATTTAAATGCCACTCCCTGCATCAGGGTTAGGCATGTAGCAGTCTGAGATAATAGACATTCCGCCTTAGTAAAGTCGCAGGTTAGCATATTCAAGTAAAGATCGGATGGAATATGGCCGTACGGGAAATTTCTCTAGGATTGATAGGTTTTGGTACGATTGGCACCGGCGTCATCAAGCTTTTGCAAGACAATGGCGAACTCATAAAGGCAAGGTTGGGAGCAAGGCTCGTCATAAAGATGGTTGGCGATCTGGATTTGCATACCCCCCGGCTCGTTGCTTTGGAGCCAAGTCTGCTTACCACAGACGCCCAATCGATCATTAATGATCCCGCGATAGATATCATCGTTGAATTAATGGGAGGTTACGAACCAGCGCGCTCTTTCATCCTTGCAGCACTGCAGAACAAGAAGCATGTCGTCACCGCCAATAAGGCTCTCCTGGCCACTCATGGTAATGAAATATTCTCTGTTGCGGAACAACAAGGGGTAAACATCGGCTACGAGGCGAGTGTCGGTGGCACAATACCGATAATCAAGACCTTGAAAGAAAGCCTTGTTGCCAACCGTATCAGATCCATTATCGGCATCGTCAATGGCACCGCCAACTTCGTCCTCACCAAGATGACTGACGAAGGTAAGGCTTTCGACGTAGTCCTTAGTGAGGCGCAGTCATTGGGGTTTGCCGAGGCTAATCCCACATATGACATTGAGGGGATCGATGCTGCTCACAAGCTCACAATCATGTTGTCGCTGGCTTACGGGAAAAAGGTGGATTTGGAGGATATATACCGTGAAGGAATTTCTCACATTACTCGACAGGATATAGAATTTGCCAGGGAACTGGGCTATCGGATCAAGCTGCTGGCTATTGCCCGGGAAAATGGAGGGGTCGTTGAGGCACGTTTGCATCCCGCCATGATCCCTTTTGACCACCTGTTGGCCAATGTGGGGGCAAACTTTAACGCTTTTCACATCGATGGTGATGCCTCCGGCCCCATTTTTCTTTACGGTCAAGGGGCGGGCATGCTGCCCACGGCCAGTGCTGTTGTGAGTGACATTGTTGATATTGCACGTGAAATTATGAAAGGCGTGTCGTGCCTCAAACCAGCTCGTGCCTATCCTGAGCAAGAAAGTGAAAGCATTGTATTGTTGCCGATGGATGAAATCTGTACCAACTACTATTTCCGCTTTGCAGCCATCGATCGACCGGGGGTTCTATCACAGATATCAGGTATTTTAGGAAATAGGAACATCGGCATCGCGGCTGTCATCCAGAAAGGAAGGCGGCAGAGCGGCGCCGTGCCGCTGGTCATCACCACTCACAAGGCGCGGGAAAAGGATGTTCAGGAAGCCCTCGTTGAAATTGACAAGCTCGATGTTGTCCTTGATAAAACGATGGTTATCCGGATAGAAGATAATAACTTGTGACAAGACATCAATGAAACATATAATTTTACTCGGCGATGGCATAGCCGACTATGCGATACCGTCCCTGAATGGGAAGACGCCGCTTGAGTTTGCCCGAACCCCCAACATGGACCGTATTGCCCAGGCAGGCACTTTGGGGCTTGTGGATACTATTCCGGCGGGGTTTTCGGCTGGCAGTGACGTTGCGAATTTGGCCGTTCTCGGTTATGATCCAGCCCAATGTTATAGCGGACGTGGCCCTTTAGAAGCCGCCAATATGGGCGTGCCACTGGCGTCGGCGGATGTTGCCTACCGGTGCAATCTCATTACTTTGGGCGGAGATACCGGCAGGCGTTTGGTAGATTTTACCGCTGGGCATATCGGCTCCGAGGATGCAAAAAATATTGTTCGTGACTTGGATAAAGAACTTGGGTCGGAAGAGTTAGCCTTTTATCCCGGTGTCAGCTATCGGCACCTCATGCTTTGGAAGAATGGCCTCGGCAACATGGAAACCAGACCCCCCCATGATATTTCGGGGCGGGAGACTGATGGTTTTTTGCCCCAAGGCGAAGGAGCTCAAACATTAAAGCAATTGATGAGCGCTGCCCAGGAACTGCTGCGCGACCATCCCATCAACCGGCGTTTAAAGTCGGAAGGTAAGAGGCAGGCTAACGCCATTTGGCTTTGGGGGCAGGGGAGAGCGCCGCAGATTGTGCCTCTTACAGTTAAATACAATCTTCGGGGAGGGATGATATCGGCAGTTGATCTCCTTAACGGGATTGGTATCTACGCCGGTCTGCAGGTTATTAAGGTGGTGGGAGCGACAGGCTACACAGATACGAATTACCGTGGGAAAGCTGATAAAGCTTTGGAATCAATGCGTGAACTGGATTTTATATTTTTGCACGTGGAAGCTCCTGACGAAATGGGACATGAGGGAAATCTGGAAGGTAAAATCAAGGCTATCGAAGACTTCGACCAAAAGGTCGTCGGTCCCGTCCTGGCCGGTTTACCGAGTTTAGGTGAATTTCGGGTCATGGTGCTAAGTGACCATCCCACACCGGTGTCCCTGATGACGCACGGCGCGGGCGCCAGTCCTTTTGCCGTGTACTCATCGTCGCAGGAAGAAAATCTTGCTTTGGGTTTGCCATTTGGCGAACGGGCCGCAGGAAAAAGCGGGATAATCGTCTCACCCGGGCATTTACTGATGGGTAATTTTATCGGCAACTGGAGGCAGTTTGTCACTGAAAAACGTCGCTAGGATACGAGTAATCTACGCTGATACTGATGCCATGGGCATTGTCTATCACGCCAACTATATTAAATGGTTTGAAATTGGCAGGGGAGAGCTTTTACGGCAACTGGGCATTCCCTACGCTGTAATTGACCACATGGGCTATGATTTGCCTCTGACGGAGGTCTCCTGCCATTATAGATCTCCCGCACGTTACGATCAAATCCTGCTTTTGGAAACGGAAATGGTTGACTTGCGCGGCGCAAGCATAAAATTTTCCTACGTCATTTGGGATGAGTTAAGAGAAAAAGTAATTGTCGAGGGCGAGTCGCTCCAGGCTTGCCTTAATAAACAAGGCAGAGTTGTTCGTTTTCCACTGGAAATTGTTGAAAAAATAAAACCCGCGAGGTAATGCTCATGTCAGGAAAAATCACCAAAAAGGAACTGAAGGAACCAGATTTTCTGCAGATAGAGGCATCCAAGTTCCTGATGTATTTCGAGCATCATAGATCAAAAGTGTTAGGTTTTTTGGTTGCCCTGCTCGTTGTTATGGCCATCTTTGGAGGCTGGTCGCTTTATCGTTTCAATTATAATAAATCCGCTCTCAAACTTTATAATCAGGTGGAATCAGCAAACCCGGCCGATGACGGGGAGGAAGCAAGCGCCAAATTGCTTGTCGGCTATCAAAGCGTCACCGCCAAATATCCTCACAGTAAGGCGGGGCTCTACGCTTATTATCAATTAGGCAATCAGTATTTTGAGCTCCATCAATATGATAAATCGCTACAGTCATATGGTGAATTTTTGCAGAAAGCCGATTCCAATAATTTTCTCAGGTTTTTTGCCTATACGGGGCAGGGCTATTGTTATGAAGCAAAGAAGGATTATACGAAATCCCTGGGGGCCTTTGAAGAGGCGCTGAAAGTGCCGGAAGGCAAAGAACTGGCGGGACAGATATACAGCGACCTGGCGCGCATATACGAAAAGCTGAATGATATAAAGAAGTCTAAAGAATATTATAGGAAAGCCATCGAAAAAACCAGAGACCGCAGTATGGAGGATATTCTGAGACGCAAGCTTGTCGCCCTCAATTAAACTATGCTTAGATGCCGATATGCCTACCTGGTAATCGTCCTCGCGATTATCATGACTATCTTTCCCGCCGGTCCGATTTGGGGACAGGATGATGAAGCGGCCGGTAATGTCTTTGGCTTTGCGGAATCTCTCTATGATGGGGGCGATTATTTCCGGGCCATAGGTGAATATAAGCGTTTCATTTTTCTCCACCCCACTGCTGTCCAGACGGAGAAGGCGGCGTTTCGCATCGTCGAGTCTTACTTCCACGCCAAAAGGTGGCCGGAGGCCATTGTCGCTGCCCAGCAATTTCTTGCCAACTATCGTGCCAGCCCCCTGTATTTCCAGATGCTGTACCTTAAAGGGCGGCTGGAAAAGCTTGACAACAAACACGACGAGGCGCTGAATACCTTCGATGCCCTGGCTAAGGCAAGTGTGCCTCAATATAGTGATAAGGCAGTATATCAAAAGGCTCTGATTCACCTGGAACATTTGGACTGGCAGGGAGCGCGCGATTTATTATTGCAGGTTCCTGGGGACAGTCCTGTTCATTCCCTTTCTTCACCATTTGCCGATGAAGTTGTCGGTGGGGAAACGCTGCCACGCAAATCTCCCCTGACGGCAGGCCTTTTAGCCGCTGCGTTGCCCGGCGCTGGACATTTGTACGCCGCAAGACCGCGAGATGCCCTGGTTGCCTTCCTGTTGAACGGTACTTTTCTCTGGGGAGCGATTGAACTATTTCGCCATGACGATTATGTGGCGGGCGGCATCTTGTCTTTTTTTGAATTAGGTTGGTATAGTGGCAACATCTACAGCGCAATCAGCAGCGTTCATAAATATAATCGCAATTTAGAGGAGGATTTCATCCGACGGTTGGAAAACAAATACACCCTCTCATTTCAGCACGCACAGGGTGTGCCGACGATTACAATAGGGAAGAGATTTTGAAACTATGAGATGGAATAGTAGCGCCTTCATTGCACTAGCGGTATCCCTGGTGTTTGTTGCCTGTGCTGCGGCGGAGGCAACTGAAACCTTTATCCCATGGAATTTCGTTGTTGTAAACAGGGCGGTTCAAACTGCTAAGACACCGCCATCCTGGCCGACCGTATTTTCAAAATCTGCCTGGTTGGTATACAGTCGTTACATTTCTCCAGTGGACGGTGACCGTTGCCACATGTATCCCACTTGCTCTGCATTTAGCCGGGAAGCCGTGGAGAAATATGGTTTTTTTCGGGGTGCGTTGTTGACGGCCGATAGACTTATTCATGAGAGCAATGAGCAGGACAGGGCGCCGCAGATAATAATAGCGGGACGTTTAAGGTTTCTGGACCCCGTTAGTAATAACGATTTTTGGTGGCGGTAAAGGGAAGGGAATGATTTATCACCATCTCCCTTGACAAGCGTTCGTTAATTAATATCATCTTTCAGCAGCTACTAAGCTGCCTGGTAGGGAGGAATATGGAGACAGATTATTATAAAACGCTAGGCGTTGCAAAAGATGCAACCAGCGACGACATCAAAAAAGCCTACCGTAAATTGGCCTTAAAATACCATCCTGATAAAAACCCCGGCAATCAGGAAATGGAAGAAAAATTTAAAAAGATGAGTGAAGCTTATGCCGTCTTGAGTGATGCCAAAAAGCGTCAGGAATACGACCGTTTTGGATCCGATGGCTTCAGCCAACATTATAGCCAGGAGGATATCTTCCGCGGTTTCGACCTTAATGAAATCTTGCGCGGCTTTGGTGTTGGGGGGGGGCAGGGCAGAAGGCAATATACGACATACCAGCAAGCTGGTGGCGATCCTTTTGCGGATTTCTTTGGCGGTAGCGCCCAAAATTCCCGGCTACGATCCCAAAAAGGCGACGATCTCGAATATAACCTGACCATATCCCTTGAGGAGACGGTGCTCGGGGCAGAAAAGAAAATTGCCCTCAACAAAGCTGGCAAGGTAGAGGAAATCAATGTAAAGATACCCAAGGGCATCAATACAGGCAAGAAATTGCGTCTGGGCGGCAGGGGGCTTCCCGGCAGTCATGGCGGTCCTGCAGGTGATCTTTACCTGAATATCACAATTCAACCTCACCCTATCTTTGCCCGTGACGGTAACGATATTTATCTGGAAAAGGATCTGAAATTTTCGCAGGTGGTTTTGGGCACAAGTATTGATGTTCCCACGATAGATGGCGCGGTGAAACGTCTGAAGATTCCTCCGGGAACGCAGAATAACACGAAGATCAGAATGAAGGGTTACGGCGTGCCACATTTCAAGGGCGCCGGGCGAGGCGATCAATATTTAAAAATCATGGTAACTGTGCCAAAGGAACTCACTGACTCCCAGCTGGAACTGGTGAAAAAAATAGCAGAAGAAGGGATATAAAATAATTTCAGTATGTTATATTGTTCGAAGAGAGACATTTAGGTTTTGACCCCCCTGCTGATGAATCAGCTAATGTCTTATAAGGTATCTTATGTAAACTTGGCACAAGATACTTAAGCGAAACGGGTGGAGCCGTCCCCTAACAACATGTCGGCCTCTCTTTTCAATTCTTCAGATATTTGGATTTTATTGTGTTCCCCCAGATAAACCAGGACATCGTAATTGGCAGATAAAAGGCGCAGGTTGGCATCATACTTACCTGGATATTTTTTTAGCAATTCTCTCAGCATTGTCAGGGTATTATCATCTGAGGCTGACGCGTTGACAGAGAAGTAAGCTGAAGATACTGAATTTATGGATGCTTCATTAAGTACTTGAGCGTCCGCAGCAATTATCTTGAAGCTATCTTCCCCTATATCCAATACACCTTGAATCAATATCGGATTTTCCCCATGGAGCAAAGCCGATACCTTGCGATAAATATCGGCAAAAAAAATGACGGTTACAGAACCCTTAAGGTCTTCAAGCGTCACATAAGCCATGAGTTCTTTTTTTCTGGTTGTAACTTCCCGGATATTGCTTACCACGCCGACCAGTGTAACTTCTTCCTTGTCCTTCTTATTGGCCAAGCTTTCTGAATCACTATTTGTTATCCCACCGAGTTGCCCAATGAAACGGGCAAGGGGGTGGCCAGTTATGTAAAATCCCAGGGTCTCCTTTTCGTAGGCAAGCAATTCACGGTCATCCCATTCCGATACATTATCGGCCAGGGATTCGCCGTTTGAACTTGAATGTTCTACATTATCATTTATGCCGTAAAATTCGGAAAACATTGATATTTGTTTACTTGCTATTTCTTTGCGGCGTTTCTGTGTCAATTCGATGATGCCCTCAAATGACATCATCAGCTGACGCCGGAGATAACCCATGGAGTCAAAGGCGCCACACTTAATAAGGCTCTCCATTACCCGCTTATTTACCTTTGATAAATCGACTCTCGTGCAAATATCACTAAAATCAAGAAATTTACCATTTTTGAGACGTGCCGCGACAATAGCTTCTATCGCGCCGATACCGACGTTTTTCACGCCGGCTAAACCAAAACGGACTCCCCCTCCCGCAACAGTAAAATCGCGGTCAGATTCGTTTATGTCCGGTGGCAGCACCTTAATGCCCATTTCCTTGCAGCCGCTGATGTGCTTGATAATCTTGTCGCGATTGTCTTTTTCGCTGGTGAGCAGGGCGGCCATGAATTCCACAGGATAATGGGCTTTAAGATAGGCGGTTTGGTAGGAAATCATCGCATATGCGGTGCTATGGGACTTATTGAAGCCATATTCGGCAAAGGATTCCATTTGTTCCCAAATTGTGAGTGCCTTTTTATCCGCAATTTTATTGCGTTTGGCGCCTTCCAGAAATTTTGGTTTTTCCTTCTCCATGGCGGCCGCTTTTTTCTTGCTCATCACCTTACGCAGGGTGTCAGCTTCCGCCATGGTGTAACTGCCGATATTTACGGCGATCTGCATAACCTGTTCCTGGTAGAGAATGATGCCGTAGGTCTCGCTTAATATTTCCTGAAGTTGGGGCAGTACGTAGGAGATTTTAGTTTTCCCCTGTTTGCGGTTGATAAATTCCGGTACCATACTCATGGGGCCGGGGCGATAAAGAGCGATCAGGGCGATGATGTCTTCGATGCAATCCGGCTTCAAGCCAACAAGAATATCCTTCATCCCGGAGCTTTCCAACTGGAAAACGCCATCCGTATCTCCACGTGACAGCAGTTGGTAGGTCGGCCCGTCATCGAGGGGCAAGGTGTCAATATTCAGGCTCTTCCCCCTCCCCTCTTTTATGAATCGCAGTGCATTCTTGATGACTGTTAAGGTTTTCAGTCCCAGAAAATCGAATTTGGTGAGTCCCACCTCTTGAATGTCGTTCATAGTAAACTGGGTTACAACATCGCCCTTGGGAGAACAAAGAGGGACCCTTTCCACCAGGGGTACATCGGATATAACCACGCCCGCAGCGTGTGTGGAGGCATGACGGTTCAAGCCTTCCAGAGCTCGAGACAAAAGCAGTAATTTACTTATGCGGGGATTTTTCCTTTCCTCTTCTTTCAACCGTGGCTCTCTCTTGATTGCCTCATCAAGGGTGATATTCAAGACGTTCGGTATCAGTTTGGCAATGGTGTCCACCTCACCGTAAGTGATGTTTAGGGCTCTGCCCACATCCCTGATAACAGCCCGCGCCTGCATCTTACCAAAGGTGATGATCTGCGAAACCTTGTCGCTGCCGTATTTGTTGGTCACATATTTGATTATTTCATCTCGTCCCTCCTGACAGAAATCGATATCAATATCGGGCATGCTTATGCGGTCGGGATTAAGAAACCTTTCGAAAAACAGCTTGTAGCGAATAGGATCGATATTAGTTATGCCACTTGCGTAGGCTACCAGGCTTCCAGCAGCGGAGCCGCGTCCAGGACCAACAGGAATGTCATTATTTTTGGCATAATTCACGAAGTCGGAGACAATAAGAAAATACCCGGCAAACCCCATGGATTTTATGATGGCCAATTCTTCAGCCAACCGTTTTTCATAAACGCCCTTGAGGTTGGGTGACGAACCCTCCTTTAACAACAGGGGCAATAATTTTTCCAAGCCGTTTTTAGCCATTATTTCCAGGCATTCATCAAGGGTTTGCGCCGCGTTTGTTTCAAAGTGCGGCAGGAAGAAGCGTCCGAATTCGAGCTTTAGGTTGCATTTTTCAGCTATTTCAATAGTATTATCAATAGCATCCTGGCAATAATTAAACTGCTGCTTCATTATGTCCGGTGATTTAAAATAAAACTCGTCTGATCCAAAACGCATACGATTTTTATCTTCAAGGGTCTTGCCAGTTTGAATGCATAGCAGGACTTCGTGTGCTTCCCGGTCTCTTTGGTTAAGATAATGACAATCATTGGTGGCTACCAGCGGGATGGACAGCGCGCGGCTTAATTCAATCAAGCCGGCATTAACTTTTGTCTGCTCCGGAAGGCCGTTTTCCATCAATTCGAGATAGAAATTATCAGCGCCAAACAAATCCCGGTACTCGACCGCGGCTTTAGTCGCGGCATCCAGGTTGTCTTTGAGGACATGGGCGCCGATTTCGCCATGTAGGCAAGCGCTCATTGCTATGAGGCCTTGATGGCACTCGGCGAGGAGTCGCATATCAACACGGGGGCGGTAATAAAAACCCTCCAGATAGCCAGCAGTCGTCAATTTCATGAGGTTCTTATAGCCCTGCATGTCCTTGACAAGGACCACAAGGTGGCGAGCCGCTTCCCCGATTGCGCCGGCGGTTTTAGTGAAGCGGCTTTCGGGGGCTACATAGAGCTCACAGCCAATGATGGGTTTGATGCCCTGTTTGTAGGCCTTTTGGTAAAAATCCACCGCGCCGAACATATTGCCATGATCTGTCATGGCCACGGCAGGCATTTTATACTCCCGGGCTTTTTTAAAAAGTTCCTCCAGACGAATCGTACCATCTAAGAGGCTGTACTGAGTATGGACGTGTAAATGAACAAAACCAGCATGTTTCATGCTCAATCAATCCAGTAATTAGGAGCTTCCTTGGTGATGATCACGTCGTGCACGTGACTTTCCTTGAGACCGGCGGCTGTAATCTTTACGAACCTTGAGTTTTTGCGCAACTCAAGTATGGTGGCACATCCGACATATCCCATCCCGGCCTTAAGTCCACCGATCAGTTGGAAAATGCTGGCGGCCAAAGAACCGCGGAAAGGCACCCTCCCTTCGATTCCTTCCGGTACGCTCTTGATATTTTCTTCAATATCGTCCTGATAATATCTGTCCCGGCTACCTAATTTCATCGCTTCCATGGAGCCCATCCCACGGTAAACCTTATAACTCCTACCTTGGTAGAGTATCGTTTCACCGGGGCTTTCCTCGGTACCGGCAAAGAGACTGCCGATCATCACACTGGATGCTCCGGCCGCCAAAGCCTTTACTATGTCACCGGAATATTTTATGCCTCCATCGGCGATTACGGGAATGTCGTACTTTTGGGCCGTCTTATAAACGTCCATAATGGCGCTCATTTGTGGCACTCCGACACCGGCGATTATTCTGGTGGTGCAGATTGAGCCTGGCCCAACGCCAACCTTAACGGCGTCGACGCCGGCCTTGATTAAGGCCTCCGCCCCTTCTGCGGTGGCGACATTGCCGGCAATCAGCTCGCAATCCGGAAAAGCCAATTTGGTCCTGCGAATGGCCTCCATTACCGCTGTGGAATGTCCGTGTGAAGTATCAATAACAATCACATCTGCCCCGGCGTTAATTAGTGCTTCGACGCGCGCTTCGCGGTCGAGAATTCCCACTGCCGCACCTACCCTTAGTCTGCCCATCGAATCTTTGCAAGAGCGCGGATATTTCCTGATTTTTTCTATATCCTTAATGGTAATCAACCCTTTCAGGTTATAATCGTCATCTACTACCAGGAGTTTTTCAATCCGGTGTTTGTGAAGCAATTGCTTGGATTCATCAAGAGAAATAGACGCCGAAACGGTCACCAGATTGTCTTTTGTCATGACGTTAGCCACAGGCTGATCCAGGTTAGTTTCAAATCTCAGATCCCTGTTGGTCAAAATTCCGACAAGCCGCCCGTTCTTTACTACGGGGACGCCTGAGATACGATACCTGTTCATCAGCTCCAGGGCATCCAGTACCTGCCGTTCAGGAGCTATGGTAATCGGATCCACTACCATGCCACTTTCGGATTTTTTTACTTTATCTACCTCTGTCACCTGCCGTTCGATGCTCATATTACGATGAATGATCCCGATACCGCCTTCTTGCGCCATGCAAATGGCCGTTCCGGATTCCGTAACCGTATCCATGGCGGCACTGACGATTGGTATATTAATGGCGATACGGTTCGTTAGCACAGTAGTAGTGTCAACATCCCTGGGAAGGACGGCGGAAGCCGCTGGCACAAGGAGAAGGTCATCAAAGGTAAGGGCCATCTCGATATTTTTATCTGACATGCAAAAATCCTCCACTTGATAAAAAATATTATTTAGTTACTAATGATAATTGCTTATTTTATGTAATAATGGCGATTATTTAGGGAAACAAAATAGCTGTCCCGTCCCGCATCATGTTCTATGTGTTGCGCAATTTGGTAGTAAGCTGCCCGGGAAAAGCGGGCTACAATGCCACGTCCGGCCAAGGCGCCATAAAGGGTGTTGCCTTCGCCCACGTGCAACGATGAGGGATCAAGCACTTCCCGGCTATCGTCAGGCATGTCCAAGTAGACAACTTCTTCCCCTCCTCCCTCCTTGCATGCGAAGGATGCGGACTTAATCACATAGGGCGTGTCTTCCACTTCTACGTAGGCCCGCTCCTCACCTAATTCGACCAGATACCTACCCGACTCCTCCTGTTTTAAGTGGCGGTAGAATTCTTGCCAAATGTCCTTGCGAAACATTGCCGCACCTTGATAATGCCAGACGCCCTCCTTATCCACCCTAATACCGCTGGGAATTTCGTTTTTATCCATGCAGCTTGCCTACCTTCCTAGAGCTGTTGGATGCTAACAATAATAAGCAATTGCTTCAAGTATTTTCTGAATCGATTTTCTGTTGCCAAGATAGGTTTGTCGAATATTGATAGGCCAAGGAATTACGCAATCGCTTCCCATTATTCCCGTTTTCGTTCCAAAGAAGCTAAAATTTCCTTCTCTTTCTCAATTTCTTCCGAACAATATGTCCAGACGTGATAGCTTTCAAGTATCAGGATGGTGAGCCCACTGGCACAGACAGCCCAGAAGTTTTCTTTAAGTGCGCCCGCCAAATGATAGAACCCGTAAAAACCCGTCAGGTATCCCACGTGGCTCAATGCCCCGGCCTTGCCGGAACCGCTCATCATCCGTGAAAGAATGAGGATAATGGCTGAAAAAAGATAAAGGATAAGAAAGGCGCTGATAAGATCAGGCGGGGGGCTCGGTCCGAATTTTGCGGCCAGGGGGGCGCTGAGATTTGCAAGAAAGGCGAAATCGTTAACGGCGCCAATGGTTATAATGATGAAAAGTGCAAGGGTCAACAATTCCATCGTGAAAGTATTTTGCAGCCTACTGATGTTATTTAAAGTCGTTTCCCGGAGCTTCTCATGGGAGAAGTCTGCGTCCGAAAATGCCACTGCTCTAGGCATATTTGAGCCTCCCTTTTCAGAACCAAGAAATACCAGGCGCAATGTTGCATGCCCCGTAGTGTCTCATCCTAAGAAATATTAGTCAATTTAAATGACAACTGCCGCTGGAATTTCGCTTTTGGCTAACGAAACGTAGGATACACAGTTGGCTTGACTTTCAAAATAATAATACGTACTATCCCCCAGCATGATATACTCGGGAAGAGGTTAATATCCGTAGTATTTTACTGCCTGAAGTTTTAGTATCTCTTATACCGACAGAACCATGAAAGCTGCGAGTATGCGTGAGCAATTGCCGGACATGTGTCGTGTCCTTGTTGTTGATGACGAGGCCGTTATCAGAGAAGGGATGCGACGTATTCTTGAGAGCAGTACTGTCCAGGTGGAGTCTGTTGCCAGTGGCAGGGCGGCGATTGAAAAAATACAAGTGAAGGACTTCGACGTCGTCATTACAGATCTCAAGATGCCGGGCATGGACGGCTTGGAAGTACTGAGTGCAATTAAAATCCTCCAGCCAGGCGTGCCTGTTATAATTATCACTGGTTATGCTACGGTCGACACTGCCGTTCAAGCTATGAAAAGCGGCGCCTTTGATTATATCACCAAACCTTTTACCCCGGAACAGATCACCGAAAAGGTTATTAAGGCTATTGCCCAAAAAACTATCCTCCTGGAAGGCCAATGCTTAAAAAAAGAGGTCTGCAAATATCACGGGTTTGACAATTTTATTGGCGAGAGTCCCGAGATGCAGAGAGTTTACCGCCGCATCATGCAAGTAGCGCCTACTGACAGCACGGTTTTGGTCACTGGTGAGAGTGGGACGGGCAAAGAGCTTGTTGCCCGCTCCATACACAGTAAAAGCAACAGGCATGAACATCCTTTCGTCGCAGTGGATTGCACAGCGCTGGCTGAAAACTTGCTGGAAAGCGAATTGTTTGGTCATGTCAAAGGTTCTTTCACGGGGGCCGTGCAGAGCAAAGCGGGGCTATTTAAGGTGGCGGACGGCGGGACTCTCTTTCTTGATGAAATATCCAACATAAGCCTTACTACCCAGGCCAAACTTCTCCGGGTATTACAAGAACGAGTAGTTACCCCTATCGGAGGTATTTGCACTATTCCTATAGATATTCGCCTGATTGCGTCAACTAACAAAAATTTAGGGACTATGGTTGCCGAAGGAACCTTCCGGGATGATCTGCTGTTTCGCATTAATGTCATACCGGTAAACCTTCCTCCTCTCAGGGAGAGAAAAGGGGATATCCTGATTTTGCTTGACTACTTCCTGAAAAAATATTGCGAAGATATGGGGAAGGAAATATGCGGGTTAACGCCTGATGCTTTAGCATTTCTCGAGAACTACAGTTTCCCCGGCAATGTAAGGGAATTAGAAAATATCATCGAAAGGTCCGTAGTGTTATGTGAAAAGGAACTCATCAATAGGTGTGACATGGAGCTCCCTTATGAAAGGGAAGAAAAATATGCGGCCCGTGATTTTATACCTAAAAGTTTTGAAGAACTGAAGGAAACAAAAAAACAGTTGCGGGAGCAGGCAGTGGAGCCTGTCGAAAAGGCCTTTGTCATGAACGCGCTTAAGAGAAACAATTGGAATATTTCTCATGCTGCTGAAGAAACAGGAATGTTGCGGACGAATTTTCATGCGCTGATAAAAAAATTAGGCATTTCCGTAAGGGAAGAACAAAAGCATCATCCTTGACGATCTTTAAGTATTTCCACTTCCGAAAGAGCCGTTCGGAGCTGGTAAACAAGCCCTCTGACATCCTTAGCAAGGTCGGCAAGCTCGCCAGAAATGTGCGGAAAATCATCAAATTGCGCGTCACGATTAACTAGCCCCGTAAAATTCTTTAGTTCCCGAATTGGCCCGAATACGTGGCGTCTGAGCAAGGCTGCGGCGCCGCCAACAGTCAAGAATAATACCATGAGGCTGAATAGCACCATCCGGCTGCGCATCAGTGCCAGTGTCTTGAGAAGCGGTTCCCCTGATAAACCGATATCAAGAGTCCCCAGGATTTTCTGGTTAGCATTATGTATGTGGCAGCCAGCATTGTAGCATGCCGATTCGTTGTAAATGGGGGCCGTGATGGCGATAATCTGCGCTCCCCGTCCATTGGTAAAGTGGCGAGCCTGTTCCATAGCGCCCAGCGTCGAGGTTGGAATGGCACCCGAGTGGCAACCGATGCATCCTGCCGTTTTCTTGTCGACAAGTCGCTTATATTCTGCTGGGTCAGCGGAGAACATGATAAGCCCCTTCTTGTTGAAAATGCGCACATGTTCCACGCCCTTCTGCTGGCCAATATTACTAATAATATTATGCAACGTATCGCAGTCGTATTTAAGCATGGCATAGCGCGTGGATTTAACGATAGTGTCGGCCAAATTGGTTTCATGTCTCACGGCATCGTTGATCATATCTGTTTTCATTACCGTATAGAGTAAAATACAGCATATAATTACGAAACCAGTTACTGCCACTGCCACTGGTACAATAGCCCTGGCTGCCAATGATTTTAGAAACATAGTGAACCTCCCCCTGTTTGACAGTTTCCTTTGCCATGCCTGTCACTGTTCTACCAAAAACACCCCCTACCCTTTCGGGTCTCGTCGGAGTTCCAGCCACCGTGCACATAAGCGGTTTATTCCTCACTAGCTGTATAACCAGGCAAGGGGTTTAACTGGTCTGCTCTGCCGACATAGGCTACCGCGGGCTGGACCGCATCATCAACTGATGAGTAGTCTGATGTTTTTACAACACTTTCCCGGGCTGGGGCTTTTTCATCCTCCAGCTTCCAGCTATAGACTATTGGCAGTCTATAGAGGATGAACCGATAAACCACGATGTAAATGGTAAAAATAGTCACCGTAATCGCTACTTCTCGCCAGGAAGGCACGAAGCGTTCTGCCATTTTCCAGTTAAAGGTTATTAATGTGGTGTTAAACCGATTGAGGACCACGCCGAAAATCGTCATCAGAGCGGCAATGCGGATGAGGCCAACCTTTTTATTTTTGATGGCAAAAGTTAAAAGCGCCAGCGGTAGAAGAACGCCGACAGTAATTTCGAATACGTACCATGAACCCCAGTCGCTTGCGATGTATTCCCATTTGTTATCATGGGCTATACTGATCAGTTTCATGGTAAAATAAGTCGCTAGCCCCATCGCAGCGCCTCTGGCAAGTGTTATCGTAAATTTATCAAGATTGTTGATAAATTTATCATCACAGCGCCATGCCATAGTTTTGGTAACGATAGTGCTGACCACAATTACCATGCAGAGCCCGGCCGGCATTGAAGAAACGAGGAAGTTAAGCCACTGGTACGAAGCGGAATACCAGAGGGGGTGGACCTTGCCCGGTGCGTAGGTAAAAAGGGCTCCCAGCGCACCCTGATGGAGGGTAGAAAGAATGATCCCGGCGACAGTGAGTCCTAATGTAATATTGTGAATGGCTCTCTTGCCCATGGGAAAACCGATCCATTCGAAGAAAGATTCTGATACCTCGGCGATCTGAACGGAGAGATAAGTCGCCACATGCCAGGCCACGAGAAAAAGTACCGCGGCAGGGCCGAAGGAGAAGAACATGGGATAAGGAAGACGCCAGGGCTGCCCCAGATCGGCCAGCAAAAAACATACTGCGAAAAAATAACCGAGTAGTCCATTTAATAATGCAAGTCTTTCAATCGGTTCCAGATCATGACGTCCAAATATTTGTACTGCCGTACCCAGTTGGAAGCCGGATGAGGAAAGCGGTACCATGGTAAAAAGACCAAAACCGAGAAACAATCCCCAGGGGTAGTCGTACGAGCTGTCAGTTGCCCAGGATAGGCCGAAGAGGAAGCGCCCGGCCAAAATGGGAAAACCGATAGCAAAGATTAGGGCGAAGAGCCAGTTAAAAGGGTTGCGCAACGCCTGGGAAATATATTGTTGCGGGGTCAGGCCAAGCAGTAGTTTTTCTTTCAGACTCCACCTTGCCTTTCCTGGCGCCTTGTACGGGGAATCGATTATTACCATCTCTGGCGTCTTCAACTTTTTCATGGCTCGGCATCCTCCTGCTTTGAGTCTGAGTGAAGATGGTTCTTCCCATTGGTTGCCAGCAGGCGAAAGCCGCTGAAGAGGGCTGGCCAGATGGTCAACACCACCGGTATAAAACCAAGAAAATCCTTCACGTTTGAGATGATGGGTTCATTTCCCAGGGTCGTATCGAAGCCTACCTGATCGAATGGCACTCCGGAAAGATAGATCCACCCCGTACCTCCCATCTCCTTCTCACCGTAGATGTGATCGACATATTTGTCCGGCATCTCTCTGATACGTTCATGGCCGATTTTTATCAAATCGCCGAGGTGACCGAAGGTAAGAACTTCCTGAGGGCAGATATCCACACAAGCCGGTGATTTACCATATTTAAGGCGAGTGTCGTAACAGAAGAGACATTTTTTAACCACTGGGTCAAAAGCGCTGGTATAGCTGTAACCAGGGATGGAGAAGGGGCAGGCCACCATGCAGGCACGGCAGCCGATGCATACCTTGGGATTATAAATAACCGCGCCCTCTTTGGTTTTTGTATAGGCGTTAACCAGGCATGATGTGAGGCAGGCAGGTTCGTTACAATGATTACATTGGATTTTGCGATAGACTGGCCCTGCCTCTTTCTTGGTTTCGTAACGGTTGACGACAGTATATGCCCATTCCGTGGGACGTCTTTTATCTTCAAACACCGACTGGTCATCAAAGGACAATGATGGTGCGGGAAGCTGCTGTTCCCTGTTGCAGGCTGCCTCGCAACTGCGACAGCCGACACAACGGGTAAGGTCTGCCAAAACTCCCATCCTGTCTGGGTATCCTTCAAATGACACCCCCCAGGCTCTTCGTGGTGAGCCAAGCGAAGCTGCCACTCCAAAGATTGTGCAGGTCTTCAGAAAATCTCGCCGTTTCATATTCCGCTTCCTTTCCTCAAAAGTTAAGGTTTTATCCATAATGTGTTCGGACGTTTCTACTTCAACTTTCTGTCGTCTTTAGCTGCATTAAATAATCTATCGCCTTCCTTATTTCGTGCATGACAACCCTGGCATTCGGTTGGACCTCCCTTTTCCACATGGCATTTCCGGCAGCTTTGATGGTATGCGCCCCGCAATCCTGGTTTGTCTTTATGATAAGTAGTTGTAATTAAACGACTCTGTTTTATAGCTTCAGCAGAAAAAGGCTTGGCGGCGTGGCACCCTCTACAAGCTACAACAGCGGTTGCGCCACTATCCTTATGACATCTTCTGCAGTTGCTGTTTTCCCCCGCTGTCCCGGTCGTATGATGATGGCACTGCGCGCAATCCGTGCTCATCCCCACATGCTTGGCATGGTCAAAATTTACCCTCTCATAATACTGCACAAGAGAATCAATAGTGACGAAATCGGGGGGGGGGTGACCGCTACCGTTTGTCGGAGATAGAATAAATATAATCGTTAATAGTGTTCCGATTAGTAAGTTCCTTTCAACGATCATGGTGAAATCTCCTATAATTTTTGTCTGTCATGGCTTTAGTATTTACTTCCCCTGAATCCTCTGGATTGTTGATAAATCGGTAAAAAACGGGAAAGCCAACAAAATAACCGATGCAGATGAGGTATTCCACGGTTTTGATGTACCGATAAAAATCAACCATCGTGTAAACCTTCTGAAATTCACCTAATGATTGCAGTAAATCCATCACGGTAAAGTTCCTCCTTCATTTTCCCCAAAAGCAATAATGCCTGTTGCCGTTAAGGGTAGTTACGCGTTATTACTTGCCTGCTTCAACCTCGACGTGTTTTTCCTTGGTCCCCTTGACCAGGCCTTTGATCATCCCCGTCAGGACAAGAAACGCGGGAATTAACTGGGCTATAACGACCAGTGCACAGAAACCCAAAAAAACAACCACAAGCAGGCCGCTGTTATAGATACTCGTTTCGTTTGCACCATAGGCGTTAACGAGTGTTGCCATAAACACTGTCAGCACATTGAGTAACAAATATTTCGCTTTCATAATGTCCTCCTTTTTTTGTGGGCCGGTCTGCCCCGTTTATTTTGTCAAACACCCCTGTCGCTGTTGCATTTTTCACCCCAATTCGTGGCATCCAATCTCTGAAAAGCACACTGGACCGCTTGGCGTATCTCTTCCCGGTCTTCTCCACTTACCGGCTTTAATGCATGATAAAAAATGCCTTCCCTCCGGAGTTTGCGGATTAGGGCTGGAGATGGATCATCGGCAACCAGAATAACAGATAGTTTCCGGTTGCAGCGCTTTAGCAGCGGGATCAAATCGGCTGCTGTCAGACCGTCGAAACCGTTGCCGATAAGAGCCACCTGGGCGGTGTTTTTGAGAATCCCACACAAGGCATTCGCCGCCGAGTTGGTCACAATCACATTATATCCGGCCTCTACGAATAGTTCGGCCATCTGCTTGCGACAATAAATGTCTCCAACCGCGATAAGAAGTCCTAACATTGCTCATGCCCCTCTTTTCACAGGTTTTCATAAGAGTGAGCTAAAGTTTATTTTTAGCTTTTGTTGTAGTAGGCACTGGGGCTTTTTCCGACACGTGGGAAAAGATTTCTTTCAGCATCGCAGCAAAGAGCGCGAGCCCAGGAAAAAGTTGGAATACGATTATGAGAGCCCCAAACCCCATGAAGAGCCAAACCATGATGCCGCCCCCCCCTTCTTCTTTGGCAACCTGCGCCGCCGCCAGGGTAGGTATCAACGCCATCATAATATTCGCTAGCATCCTAATTATCTTTTTCATTGGTTCTTCCCTCCTAACGTCCGGTACGGACGATAATTTACCCTTCGCCACTCATGCTGCATAGATAGTGCCATAGTTACATGATATGATCTTACGTCATCTAACACTATAATATAATTACATTTATTTTATTGGACGGCTAGAGCAAAGATCATTTTGGAGGGAATAGTACATTGTATTCATACATACCGTCCCTGCGTTCCATCCCCATTTCAAGGTGGAAGAAATTACGAGACTACATGGAGGGAGGCATAATTATCAAATTCTAAGGACAGAGGAAGCCATGTCTAAAATAATTGACAGTGTATTTAAGAAGATTAGGTATGTTGGGTAGGCCAAAAAACAATAAATTTTCAGGGGGTTATATTTGCTTAGGCTATGTTGGAGAGGTTCTAGCCATGGAAGCCGGGTCTTGCGTAGCGGGGAGCAGTTTGATGGTTAAAACGGTCCCTTTATTTATCTTGCTTTGTACTTCAATTATGCCTCCGTGCCGCTTAATGATCCCATGGGAGACAGACAAACCTAAACCGGTTCCCTTTTCGCCTTTGGTCGTAAAAAACGGGTCAAATACTTTTCCCAGATCTTCTTCTCTTATCCCTGCTCCCGTATCGGTAATTTGCAAGCAAATATATTCATCACCCTCCGTATAGGTTTTAATATAGATACTGCCTGATGCTGATATGGATTGCGCGGCGTTTAACAACATATTTATGAATACTTGCTGAATCTGGTTTTCATCAACAGAAATCAGCGGCAAATCCGACTGATAATCCTGGATGATATCAATATTTTGAAAACACGACTGGCACCCAATTAGGGACAGGGTAGCCTCCATGATTTTGCTAAGGGAGGCAGATTTTTTCTGAGGGATGGATTCGTGTGCAAAATCGAGAAGCCCCCTCACTATTTTCGCGCATCGTTCAGCCTCATTGATAATTACATCGACATCATTATTTATTGCCTCGGTCAAATGGGGGTTTATTTTTATCAAGTTGGCAAACATCAGGAGGCCGGTCAGAGGGTTATTGATCTCATGGGCAATGCCGGCCACCAGTGTTCCCAGGGAAGCTAATTTTTCCGCACGAATCAACTGGTTTTGCATCTGTTTAATCTCGCATGTGCGTGCTTCAACCTTAGCTTCGAGATTTTCCGCCCATTCCTCAAGGTCGGCTCTGGCGATTTTGAGACTGGCCGTCATCTTATTGAAGGCCTTTGAGAGATCGCCCATCTCATCATGTGAGTATCTGTGCACGAAGGTATTAAGGTCGCCATGGGCAATTCTTTGCGTTTGCTTCAAAAGGTTCCTGACAGGGCGATTCACGAGGCGATGGGTGAAAAAAGTTATGCCTATGGAAATGGAAAGCAAGAGCAGAATTGTCAACATTACAATTTTATTCCGGTAATTAGCCAGCAGCGTACGCATGTTTTCCAGGGAAACGATTATATCCAGAACCCCCAGGATTCTTTGTTTAGGTGGGTGAAAGTGGCAGGTGGACAGATAGCAGCTTTCCTCGTTGTATATAGCTTTGGCCATACCTAGTACCTGCCTCCCGTTATTTTCAGTAAATATCCTGCTTCTTTTCATCGTGGAGGCGTGTACTTTGGTTTTGCCGCTGGTATGGCACATATTGCAACCCGTCTCTTTTTTATCAAGCAATCTGCCGATTTCCCCTTTTTCAGTAGAGAAGGTAATCTGGCCATTCTTATTGATCATCCGGATATGTTCGACACCCTCCAAGGTGCCTACCTCCCGGATCATTTCATAGGCCCTTGTGCGTTTGTCTTCCAACATTTCATAATGGGTGGTTTTGATGATGGTTTCGCTTAACTTGTCGGCATCGGAAATAGCCGCTTCCAGGAGTATGTCTTTAAGAGTAATAATGTTGACATAGGCGAAAAGAAGCATGAAGATCAGGAGGATAAGGCTGGTAGCGATGGTGAGCTTCGAAATGAGATTGATTCGCAAGTTTAATCCTCTGGATAGCACAGGACGCTTGGAATACTAAGTGATTTGCAAAGAAAAAGGAGTAAACCTATCAGTAAACTCCTCATTATCTGGAGGCGGCACCCAGACTTGAACTGGGGAATAACGGTTTTGCAGACCGCTGCCTTAGCCACTTGGCTATGCCGCCGGTGTAGTTAAATGGAGCGGGCGAACGGATTTGAACCGTCGACGTCCACCTTGGCAAGGTGGCACTCTACCGCTGAGTTACGCCCGCTCAGACTTGGGCAGGACTATAGCAAAATAATTATTTTTGTCAACAGGAAAAGTATCAACCTTATAGGCAAAGACACTGCCCTTTTGAGGTGGGCGACAGGCGTGCCCATCCATATTAGTTGCTGGTGTCGGATATGGCTTTTGCGGCCTTCCAATTTCGGACTTGTTTCCCGCCCATTATCCGGGCCTCTTCCAAGGCGCCCGGCTGTTTTAGGATATCTCCCCTACCGTCCACCTCGCGAAATAGCAATTCTCCCCCATACTGAGCGTGAAAGGCATCAAAAAAATATTTTACTGTCAGGATGGCCCCTTCGAACATGCGCCGTCCTTTAGTGCCTCCCACGGAGATGAAAAACCCCCCTCTTTTTTTCCCACCTTCTCCGAGGGTCGGGTCTTTCAACACGTAACGACGTCCCCATAACGCCTGTGCGCGGTCGATCAGGGCCTTGACGCCTGCGGTAACTCCATAAAAAAAGATAGGCGATGCCAGGACAACAATATCCGCCGCAAGCAGGCGAGGATAAATTTGCTGCATGTCATCGGCTATTACGCACTGGCCGGTCTGAAAACAGCTTAAACATCCATGGCAGGGCGCTATACAGTGTTCCCTTACATAAAGTCGATCCACCTTGGCACCCTCGTTTTCAGCACCCCGCAGAAATTCATCCATAATGATTTCAGTGTTGCCGCCGACACGGGGAGACCCGTATAATGCCATAAGCATAACCTCATCCATAAATTGTCTGACCTCCCGTTGCACCGTTAATCATTTGCACAGTTCCGAGTTTTTGTATTCCCTGGAGGGCCGGCTTTTCAAGCCCCTTGTGTTGTATCAGCACTTTGAAAATCTCTCCCATCCCTTTTTCTGGCTCAATCAGGGACTTCAGGGAAAGCCTTAATTGCAAGCTTTCCAACGGATCCATATCAACGGAGATCTCTGCCAGTTCATCCAAAAGTCCCATGGCTAATAGAAACCGGTATTGAGGAACCAGTCCGGTAAGTGCCATTCCCATTTCCTCCCCCTTTCGCATCAGCGCCGTAAAATTAACATGGGCGGTGATGTCCTGCTGCCCGACGTTTTCAAAGGGGGAGTCAGACAGCTGGTGTTGATAAAAACAACGCAACGTCCCCCGGCTACGGCAGGAATCATAAAGCCGCGCTGCCTGATCGCCGTAATCAATGGTCAGAAGAAAACCTCGCTTTAAAAAGTTGGCCATTTCTTCCAGCCACATAAGTGCTTGCAGATTGACCTCTGCCATCTGACCTTCAACAAGGGTGACATCCAAGGAAGAAAAATAGCTGCCTAGCCCAGGACCGGACAAGGCGCCATGCCGCTCGACAAATTGTCCTGCCACTTCATCCACGTAAATTTCCCTAAGCCCCCCCCCCTCGCATATCAGGCGGTGGACGGGGAAGGCATCAACAAGCTCATTGGAAATGATGCAACCAGTAAGAGAAAAAGCTTCCGAAGCTAAAGTGTTGGTTGAAAGCCAGCTAACCTTTCCTTCCTCAACTGATTCTGCCAACAGGTGCCGCTGTTCCGCAAGAAAAACCGGCGATCGTTCGATAAGACAATACTCAATGCGACCGTAGATTGCCGGTTCCCGCCGCTTCATCCAAGCCAGAATATCCGCACAAAGGAAGCCTCGTCCACCGCCTATTTCCAGAATCGTGAAGGTATTGTTGCCCAGTAATTCACTCATCTGGCAAAGCTGCTTTGCCACCATTCTCCCAAAGAGGGGACTGACGCACGGCCCGGTATAGTAATCTCCTTCTTTGCCGATTTTTGCTCTGCCGGAGCCATAATATCCGTAATCAGGGTGATAGAGACACCAATCCATGAAGCGGGCAAAGGTCACCGGTCCTTCGGCTCTGATTTGGGAAATGATAAAATGTCTTAAATCATTCATATGATTTTTTACTGCACGCCCCCTTCAAAGTCCAGCAATCTTCAGCATCAAACTACTACTGATTTATCCCCGCATAATGCATTATCGAAGTCATGGAAAAGCAGTTTCAGGCTGTTTCCTATTTCGGAAAGGTAAGCTTTGTCAGATGTTCCATGGCTCGGTGCAGGTCGGTACGCGAACCGATGAGCACAAGCACGTCGCCTGCCGCCAGAACAAATTCCGGGGACGGGTTCTGATGCACGTGCCCTCCCCTTTCCACCGCTAAGATGCTGCTCCCTGCATCGACCCGTAGGCGCGTCTCTTGTATGGTGCGGCCTGGCAATTCGGAATCATCTTTTACAAGGTAAGAATCCGTGTTTATGCCCCTCATGATATCCTGCCGCTCCGAGAGACGCTTCTGGGGTGGCACATTTTTACGCAACGCATCGTAACTGTTACGCCTAATGATGTCGATATAATCATTAATCACGTTTCTCGGTAAGGAAAAATGATCGAGAACCATTGAGAATATCTCAATGGAAGTCTCAAATTCTTCCGGGATAACTTCGTTGGCGCCTAGTTTTATAAGGTCGTCGACTTCAGAAACATATCTGGTACGCACAATGATGTGCAATGAACCATGTTCTGTGCGAGCTGTCTGGAGGATACGCCGTGTCGATGCGGCATCGGAAATTGCCAACACCAGAACCTTAGCCTGCCGTAACCCAATTTTTTCCAGGATGGTTGCGCTTGTCCCGTCTCCATAGTAGATGGGCTCTCCTTCCTTTTTCATTTCCCTTACGGTATCCTTATTCATTTCCAGCACAACATAAGAAATCGCCGCCTGTCGCAGGACCCGCGCCAGATTCTTGCCATTTAGCCCAAACCCCACAATCACCACCTGAGCAAAATTGTTTTTGGGAAAGGTCGAGCCTGCCGCAGCAACGGCAACTTTGTGGAAACTTTTTGGGAAAATTCTGTTCGATGCCCAATTCGAAAATCTCGGGGCTGCCTTCATCATAAAGGGCGTAAGTAGCATCGTGATGAGGGATGCCGCAAGAAACATCTGGTAGAATTCTCCGTCAATCACCCCTGTGGCGCGCCCGGTTCCGGCCAGCACAAAAGAAAATTCACCAATTTGTGCAATACCGAGTCCAGCCATGAGTGCGGGCCTGATTGGCGTACCGGCGCTAAAAGCCGCCACGGTGGTAGTAACCACCTTTATAAACAGGATGACCAATACCGCCGAGACAACCATCGGCCACTGATCCACCATATAGGCAGCGTCCATGAGCATCCCCAGGGAAACAAAAAACAAGCCGATAAAACTGTCTTTGAAGGGGAGGATGTCCGACATCGCCTGGTGTGCATACTCCGATTCAGAAACGATGAGGCCCGCAAGAAAAGCGCCCAGAGCCAGGGATAGTCCGGCTTGGGAAGTAAGCAGCGCTGTGCCGAGACAAAGCAAGATAATTGTAGTTACAAAAAGTTCCCGGCTCTTCACATGGACGACTTGATGAAGCACTTTAGGGACAACCCAGCGCGCCGCCACGAGGATGACCACTACCAAAGTAACGGCCTTGGCCATCTTCACGACTAGCTCCACAAAATCAAATCCCCGCCCTCCCAGTAGCGGTGTAATCAACATGAGAGGGACAACGACAATATCCTGAAAGATCAGGATACCCAACATGATCCGGCCGTGGGGGGAATCGATTTCTCCCTTTTCCGCAAGCATCTTAAGGACGATGGCGGTACTGCTCAGGGCGATGAGAAAACCAATGAAGATGCCTTGCTTTACGTCACCCAGCACTGAAAAAAGCAGCGTGGTGGTCAAAGTTGTAGCCAGGATAAATTGAGCGCCGCCAATCCGCAGTACCTGTTTTTTCATTTTCACGAGATTTGCTAAAGATGACTCGATGCCAATGACAAAGAGCAGCAGAACCACGCCGATCTCGGCTAGAAGCTCGATGTCTGCCGTGTTGTTGGCCAGTCCAAAACCGGAAGGGCCGATCAGCACGCCGGACACTATAAAGCCAACCAAAGGAGGAACATTGATTTTGTGCAGGAGAAAAACGACGCAAGCGGAAACGCTGAAAATAAGCACCAACAGTTTTAGGATTTCATATTCCTGCATCTATTGCCCTCTTTCCGGACAGATGAAGATATGCCCCGAACGTTCTTGCAGCTCCACATGCGCCTTTCAGCAGTTGCTACCCTGCCAAAAGCCATTCTTTGCGATAAAACCTATCACCGCCAGGCAGACATATATACCGGAGGCCACAAGCACAATGGTTGCCCCTGAGGCCGTACCCGAATAATAGGAGAAAATGAGCCCGGTAATCGCGGAAAAAAAGCTTATACCCACTGACAATATGGAATAGCTGCAAACAGTCCTTGTAACATTGCGCGCCGCTGCAGCGGGCAGCACAAGGAGGGCACTGATGATGAGTATTCCCACCATCCGTATAGACAATGCAACCAGTGTGGCTAGAAGAAGGGCGAATGCGGTCTCCAAAAGGAATGGCGAGATACCGCGGCTCTTTGCCAGGATAGGATTCAAGCTCACTAAAACCAGGGGGTTGCCGAAAATTACCCAGAAGCCTACCATTACCAGGGAGAAGGCAGCAAGAATGAGAATGTGCAGAGGAGTAACTGCCAGTACGTCGCCGATCAGATAGGGAGTGTACCTGTTGAATCCCCCATTACGACTGAGGATAACAATGCCGAAGGATACGGTTGCGGCAAAGAGCACCCCCAGGATGGTATCGGAGGAAGTGCCCGTCCATAGCTTAATAAGGTTAAAACTCAAGGCCAGCAGCGCCGCAAAACCTACCATGGCCCAAAGCGGCTCAGCCAGGCCCGCCAACACCCCGATCGCCACGCCAGTGAGGGCGGAATGGCCGAGAACGTCTGAAAAAAAGGCCATCCGATTGTTGATGACCATCGTTCCGACCAGGGCGAAAAGGGGCGCCACAACGATGACGCCCAGGAGTGCCGTGCGCATGAATTCATACTCTGCCCAAGCAAAGGGAAATGAGGCAATTGCCTGATGCCAGGCCGTCAATATTAAGTTAAGCAGCCTCAAGACCATAACTTTATCCCCTGTGGTAAAGGCCTTTTTCCGCGTGTGGCTGGGAAAAGGCGTCTGCCATCTGATGCGATGCCAGGACTTCCGCGGGTGTTCCTTCTGCGATCACTCTGCGATTCAGAAGCAGCATGCGGTTGGCATGGGGGGCAACACCCAGAAGATCATGGGTCACCATGAGAACCGCAATATCCAGAGAGGCGAGGAGTTCTTTAACAATTGTCAGAAAAAGATCAACCCCTGTCGTATCAATCCCTGCCACCGGCTCATCGAGGAGCAGGATATCGGGGTTGGCGGTAAGCGCCAGACAAAGAAGCACCCGCTGCAATTCCCCGCCGGAGAGATCACCAATACGCTTTCCCAGGAGATGGCTGGCAGATACGGCATCAAGGGATTTGGCAATCCGCAGCCGCTCTCTCTTGGAAACACCGAGCCAGACTGGTCGGTGGCTGGTGGCAGAGGCGAACAAATCGGCGACACTTACAGGCGCCTCGCGATCAAAATCGAGCGTTTGCGGCACATAGCCAATGCGTGGCCGGTCCTCCTTTTTCCCCCGGATCTGCCAGATGATCCGGCCGGTATAGGGAACCGCGCCCAGTATGGCCTTGAGCAGCGTACTTTTTCCGGCGCCATTGGGACCAACAATGGCTAAAAGCTCACGGCAATTAACGTGTAGATTTACCTTATCCAGGATAAGTTGATTTTGCAGCCGGACACTCAATTGCTCAATACGGGTACAGCAATGATCGCAGGCATTCAGTACAGAAATATCCATTATCCCCCGTTACTTAAAAGCGGTTTGCAAGGAGGTGAGATTCCGCCGCATGATAGTGATATAGGCATCGGCGCTCACAGGCCCGTTAACGGCTGGATTGAGGTGGTGCAGGGGAAGGCCCGTTTCCCTGGCGATTATAGCGGCGGCGGTGACGGGATATTGCGGTTCCGTAAAGAGCGCCTTAATGCGCAGTTTTTTGATGGTCGCAATCGTCTCAGCCAGCTCTTTGGCGTTGGGAGAGCTGCCGGGTTCACGGTCTATGACGCCTGCCAACTTAAGACCGAATTCCTCTGCAAAATAGGCAAATGCTTCGTGAAAGGTGATCAATGGCATGCCACGATAAACATCCAGCGCGGTACGCATTTCCCGGCGCAGTACTTCCAGGCGAGCCACGTAATCCCGGGTATTTTGCTGATAGCGGGCCGCGTGGGCCGCATCAACCCGGGCCATAAAGGCTGCGAGGTTCTGCACTTCCACGATGGCATTGGCGACGCTTACCCACACGTGGGGGTTGGGGGCGGCAGCGCTCTTGATCAACGGAATGCCCGTGGCGAGTTCAACAATTTTGATGTGGGGATAGCTCGCAGCTATCTGACTGAGAAAGGACTCCATCCCCGCACCGTTGCCAATGAAAACATCTGCTCTTTCGAGCTTTTGCATATCGGCGGTCGTGAGGGCATAATCGTGGAGACAACCGGTGGCCGGAGGAGTAAGATTAATGAGTTCAAGCTCCGGCACATCCTTGCAGACATTCAGAGCCATGATGTACATGGGATAAAACGACGCGACTACGCGCAGCTTCCGCCGCTCTTGCTTCCCCTCCCCCGCCTGCGCGGAACTGATCAAAGTGACGAAAAGCAGGCATGCCAGGATACACCCAATTAATTTCTTAGAGGTCGCCACTTTCAGTTTGCCCAGCCTTTCGCATATGCTAATAGCACCCCGTTGATGATAATTAAACTGCGTCATACTTCCATTTTGCGCTGAATTTGTCAATGTCCTTTCCTGCCTTGACAAATCTTGAATTACTATTATTAATGGCGATAATTGTTAACTGATTTCCAAACCGGAGTTGGGGCGTTAACCATGCAAGCGATAAAGGGAGACATAACGACGCTTAAGGTAGATGCCATCATCAATGCTGCCAGCAACACTTTGCTGGGTGGCGGCGGTGTGGACGGGGCAATCCACCTTGCGGCTGGTTCCGGACTGCTTGCCGAAACCAGGCTGCTGGGAGGATGTCCAACTGGGGCAGCCGTACTTACCAAAGGTTACAATTTGTCGGCAAAATACATCATTCATACCGTTGGCCCCGTTTGGCACGGCGGACGACAACAAGAACCGGCGCTCTTGCGCAACTGCTACTGGAATTCTCTGGAAATTGCGCAGCGTCATGATCTCAAGTCTATCGCCTTTCCCTGCATTAGTACGGGTGTTTATGGTTATCCCGCCAAAGAAGCGGCCAAAATTGCCGTGACTACCGTGCAGGAGTTTGCCACTCAAACCGGCTATGCCGGAGAAATAACCTTCTGCTGTTTTTCCCCGCAGGCCCTCGAACTTTATCGGGAGCTCCTGAATCCGCATACGATTGTATCGGCGCGAGGCAAGTAATGATGGAACAAAATACCATACTTCACTTTCCCTGTGCCTATCCTCTTAAAATCATGGGTAATAATAGCGAAGCTTTTGCCGCAGCCGTGCAAATCATTTGCGAAAAATACGTGAGTCCCGACCAGATTCACTATTCCCGACGATTAAGCAAAGGAGATAAATATTTATCCATAACGGCAACCTGTATCGTGCAGAGCAAAAAACAGCTCGATCAAATCTATCAAGAGCTGAAAGCACAGGAGCTCGTCCTGTTCGCACTCTGAGCAGCCAATATCATAGGGGAACGCAACCTTTCCTGCGACCTACCCTACCCCGGCAGATTACGCCGACGAGGTCATTTTGCAAAAAGTTATCTTTCTTGTTGACATGAATGCCTTTTTTATAAGTTGCGAAATGACCAGGAATCCTTCTCTTGCTGGAATTGCTGCCGCTGTTGCCGGTGATCCGAAAAAGCGGACCGGCATTATCCTTGCGGCAAACTATGAGGCAAGATCCTGCGGCGTTAAGACTGCCATGGTTCTTCATGAAGCTTTGAAACTTTGCCCTAAAATAATCTTAGTGCCGCCGGATCATCGTTTCTATGAGCAGAAATCAAAAGAGGTCATGGACTTGCTGTCTAACTATGCTCCGACCTTGGAACAAAACAGCATTGATGAGGCATGGCTTGATATGACCGGATGTGAAGGACTTTTCGGCAAACCTGTGGAAGCTGCCAAACGTATAATGGCTGAAATCAAAGACAGGCTCGGGCTTTGGTGCTCTATAGGAATTGCAGCAAACAAGTTCCTTGCAAAAATGGCCGCTGAAATGAAGAAGCCCCTCGGCATCACCGAACTATGGGAGCAGGACATTCCCAGCAAACTCTGGCCGCTTCCGGTAAGGGATATGTATGGCATTGGTGGTAAAAACGCTGAAAGGCTGAATCGCATGGGGATACAGACGATAGGTGAGCTTGCGGGATTTGATGAGCGCCTTATTGTCAAAACTTTCGGAAAAAGTGGAAATGATGTTTATCAGCATGCCAATGGAAAGGACAATTCCCCCGTGTTCGCTCACATGGCCGCCGACATGAAGTCGATCGGACGCTCCACAACACTGCCGGAAGATCTATCTGATTTTGAACAAGCAAAGGTAGTTCTCATGGAGCTTGCTGATGATATTGGCAAGACCGCAAGAAAACACGGCAAAAGAGGTCGCACGGTACATATAACCCTTAAATATTCTGATTTTCAGGTAGTCACAAGACAGACAACCATACCCGCAACCTGTACAACCAGAGAAATATATAAGGCCGGCTGCAGTCTGCTTGAGCAGCATTGGAACAGGTTACGTTCCGTAAGATTAATCGGAATAAGCCTTGGGGGATTTTATGACGACTGCCATTCACGCCAGTTGTCACTTTTTGATCAAATGGAAGATGATGGGAAAAACGCTAAAAATGCACAAATTGACAGGGCTATGGATGAAATAAGGAACAAGCATGGCCCTGAAATAATAACCTTTGGCTCCTTGGTTAAGTAGAAGGGAATTCCCACGGGTGGAAGGATAACCGTCTGCTGATCGTGACTCAAGTCCTGGCCCTGATCCAGGCAGCCGCTCTTGCCGTGGCCGTGATGACCGTCATTATCCAGGTCTGGCAAATTATCCTGTTCAGTCTCCTGCTTGGGATAATCAATGCTTTTGACATTCCCTTACGGCAATCCTTCGTGGTGGAAATGGTATCGGACCGTGAAGATCTTGGCAACGCTATCGCCCTGAATTCTTCCATGCTAAACTCTGCCCGCTTGATCGGTCCTGCCACCCCTTATTAGGGAAAAGCCGCAGCCATTGCCCTGAAAATATATTGATATTACCTGCAGAAATGGTTATACGACTTGCGTTATCTACATCTGGAGAAGACTTTCCCCATGGATAGAGCGGAAAGATTCAGTCTGGCGGGCAAGGTAATTGCCTTTGGCTTCTGGGTAAACGCCTTCTTGATGGTTATGAAGCTGCTGGCGGGCCATTTAGGCAATTCCGAGGCCGTCTTTGCAGACGGGTTGGAGAGTGCCTGTGACTTTGTAGCGATATTTTTCACCCTTATCGCCCTTAAAATCGGGCGTAGGCCTTTTGACGAAAAGCATCCCTATGGGCACGGCAAGGCCGAGAGTATTGCCGCCGTCCTGGTTTCACTAATCATCTTCCTTACCGGTTGCGGCATCATCTATAGCGCCGTTTCCACCATCCTACATAAGGAATACGCAAAACCACAGTTAATCGCCGTCCTTGCCGCCCTGGTTACGATCATCATTAAAGAGGCTCTCTTTCGCTATACACGCTGCGCATCAACGCGGCTGGAAAGTCCGGCGCTGTCGGCAATCGCCCAGGACCACCGCAAGGATGCGGTCACCTCCGTAGCCACTCTGATCGGTGTCGTTGGTGCATACCTTGGTGCGGAATTGTTGGATCCACTTGCTGCCGGTCTAACCGCCTTTTTTATCTTTCATATCGCCTGGCAGACTTTTTCCGGCGCCGCCGATGATTTGATGGATTGTCAGCCTCCCCAGACATTTAACAATGCCATTACAAAGCTTGCGGAAGAGGTGCCCGGTATCGAGCATGTACACGAAATCCGCTGCCGCCGCTCCGGTCAGTACCTCATTATAGATATGAAGATCGATATGGATCCGGCCATGTCGGTAAAGGAGTCACATGCCATCACCGCCACGGTCAAACGGCTCATCTTTGAACAGTTCGACCGTGTGGGCGAAGTCATGATTCATGTTAATCCCCATGATGACGCGGGCCACGAGGACCTCAGTCGCCTCTAGCACCCGGCAGCCTTAGTTCTATAACTCTATAACTTTTAAGGTTATTGCGTTTCTGATGGTTTTATTTCACGGCTCTTCACTCTGGACTAAGGGCAATTCCTCCCGGTGGCCAAAACCGAGCTCATTGTCGAGGTAAAAGAGGCGGGTGGGAGAAAGCTCGTAAAATTCCACACCCTTCACTTTGGCTATTATCTCTTCCCCAAGCTGCTTGGGTGCAGCAAAGAAACTCGCCACATCGGAAAACTTTTTAGTAAAAGCGATAGCAAGCTGCCCGTTCTCCCAAAGCCCGCATACCTTCCTGACAGTCCCTTCCAGTTGAATCCCTTTGATCAATCGCCAAAGGGCATAATCTTCATTGATCGTCGCCGACACCCTCGCCAGTCGTGATAAATTTACCCCATGTCGGCTCAGCGGGCTGCTTACAAAATAAAGTTTAAATCCGATGTTTACATAGAAAACGGCCGCGCAGTGAGGCAAGCCGTCCTGCGCTGTCGCCAGCGCCAAAGTATGGTGACTGGACATATATTGGAGGATTATCGTCCGCAACGTTGCCTCTTCCATGTTTGATAACTAAGGCCTCCTACCTGCTTTTTTCGTCCTGTCGGGAATCGTACCGAACCGCATGTTCCTTGTGTTTCGCCCAGTTGTCCAGATAGACGGCAGCCAGTTCTCTGTTCCTGATGATGAGCAGATTCTCGGCGTTTTTAGACGCGGCCGTTTCCGTAAAATTAAAGCTGCCGGTACTCACGGTATTGTCATCGATAATCATCACCTTGTTATTGGCAATAACATGGCAGGAATCAATGTAAGTCGGGATGCCCGCCTGACTGACAGTAAAGCCAGCGCTGGATTTTGCCCAAAGATTGGATTTGTCGAGGATAATTTCGATAGCCACGCCCCGGGCATGCGCTTGAAGAAGGGCGGCCACAACTTCCGAAGAATTGAAAGTATAAGCCTGGATGAGGATTTTCGCCTTGGCGCGTGTAATTTCTTTGACGATGGCTTCGCTGCACTGATCTTGAGGACTGAAACAAACCATGGCGGTGGTATTATTGAGTTTGAGATCGACGGCGTAAGCACTGATAATTGGCCAACAAAAGGACGTAAGGATAATCTGATATAACCCAAGCTTGAACTTCATGAACCACCTTCCCTTCTTGCGTAAGCGATGCAGCGTTCCTTAAATAGTTCAAAACCTATCCCGAAGCATTCTCGTTTTTTCATGCGTCAATGTCAATCAAAAATCCCCCATTATGTGGAAGCTCATCCAGGAAGATCGCTGGCGACCTTCCCTTTAGTATGTCCCGATATTACAATAGTGTACCAATAATTATATTTTATACAATTTTGTCCTGCCGCTAACATTTTTAAAACTGTAAATGACTATACCCAATAAGCATTAATTATTGGCAAGATAATTGCTTTTGAGTCTCGGATTTGCTTTAGAATCAAACTTCCACAGAAAGGTAAAATACTTATGGTCAACCAAATCAACGCCGGCGACACCGCCTGGGTGCTGGTCTGCTGCTCGCTGGTGTTACTGATGACGCCGGCGCTTGCACTCTTTTACGGGGGTATGGTAAGGCGCAAAAATGTTCTTTCCACTTTAACCTTGAGTTATACCTTTATGGCCTTGATTGGCGTACAGTGGATGCTTTACGGCTACTCCCTGGCTTTCGGTAAGGACATAGAGGGACTCATCGGCGGCCTGAATTTTGTCGGCTTCAGCGGAGTCGGCACCCTCCCCAATGGCGACTACAGCAAAACCATTCCCCACAGCCTCTTTGCGGCCTTTCAGATGATGTTTGCTGTGATCACCCCGGCCCTGATTACCGGCGCCTTTGTGGAACGGATAAAATTCAAGAGCTTCCTCATCTTCAGTCTCCTTTGGGCGACGCTGGTTTATGATCCCCTATGTCACTGGGTCTGGGGACAGGGTGGCTGGCTCAAGGAAATGGGTGTGCTGGACTTTGCCGGTGGCACTGTGGTGCACATTGCCGCCGGTTTTTCCGCTCTGGCCTTTGCCATTGTTATCGGACCACGCAAGGGATTTGGCAAGTCGCCAATGGAACCCAACAATATTCCCTTCACGGTCATCGGAGCGGGCTTATTGTGGGTAGGCTGGTTTGGCTTTAATGCCGGCAGCGCCCTGGCGGCCGACGGTGTGGCGGTAAACGCTCTCATAACCACTAACACCTCGGCATCCGCCGCAGGTTTGGTCTGGATGATGTTGTCCTGGCTTGATGGTCGCCCCAGCACCCTGGGCATTGCCACGGGCATGATCGTTGGCCTGGCCGCAGTCACTCCCGCTTGCGGCTTTGTCACGCCCATGACGGCGTTGGTGATCGGCATGGTGGCCGCACCGCTTTCTTATTATGCCATGCGTTTCCGGGATAGGCAAAAACTCGACGAGTCCCTGGATGTCTGGGCCTGTCACGGTCTGGCAAGTACTTGGGGTATGGTTGCCACCGGGCTTTTTGCCACCAAAGTTGTAAACAGCGCCGGAGGTGATGGCCTTTTCTTCGGTAATCCAGGGCAACTCAGCGTGCAGTTGCTGGCAATTCTGGCCACCATCGCCTTTAGTTTCGGCGCTACCTACGTACTAGCCAAATTACTGCATGCAAGCATCGGCCTGCGGGTCACCGCTGCGGAGGAAGAGGTTGGCTTGGACATCAGCTCACACGGTGAACGATCCTATTCTTAGCCCGGCTTGAAGATAAGAGCTTATTTACTTTGGAGATATTGCCATGTTAAAAAAAATAGAAGCCATCATTCGAGAGGACAAGGTTAACGATGTCAAGGAAGCCTTAAGTGAAATCGGCATTGTTGGAATGAATATTTTTGAAATCCGCGGTCACGGCCGCCAGGGCGGCATCAAGCTGGCAGGCCGTTCCGGCACCTACCAGGTGGACATGTTGCCCAAAATGCAACTAAACATTGTCGTCAGCGAACGCAACCTTGAGGATACGATAGAGGCTATCCTCAAATCTGCCTACACCGGCGAACCGGGCGATGGCTTGATTTTCATTTATCCTGTTGAAGAGGTAATCCGTGTCCGCACCAGAGAGCGAAGCCAATCCGCGGTAATGTATCCCGGTGATATCGACGAAAAACGAGGCTTGGGTAAAAGGAAAGATTAGTGCCTCCGCATAATTAGGCACACAAATTTAATTTATTCTTAGTATCTGCATCGATCTTCCGCTCTGGCAGGCGCACCGCCACCGGGATTTTGCTTTTTCGATCAGTTGTGCTATGGTGCGGACCATGCAGCCACAAATCATTCCCCGAAAGGAACACAGGATATCCCGAAAGCAGGTAAGCCCGAATGTCCTGCGCACACTTTACCGACTCCGCGACAACGGTTTCGTTGCCTACCTGGTCGGGGGCTGTGTCCGCGATCTGCTCTTGGAGAGAACCCCCAAGGATTTCGACATCGCCACAGACGCCGCGCCCAAATAACCGCCTCCCGCGTCACCTCAAGGACCTGGACGGTATGGTTCTCCGTGACAACATCTTTGGCACGCCGGAAGATGATGCGCGCCGCCGCGACTTCACGATTAACGCCCTTGCCTATAATATCGCAGATCATTCCCTGATTGATTACTCTACGGGGCTGAGCGACCTCCAAAAGCGGCTCATTCGTCCCATCAGTTCAGAGCAGTCCACCAATGGATCCCCGGCAAAAAGACGGAGTAAAAGGCGACGCAGAGGCCGCCCAGCTGCGCCGGCTGCCGCATCCCCCCTGGCACTCTAGGGGACGAGCCATGAAAGTGTGATAGTTATTTCCCGACAGAAACTTAGAAGTTGAGCTCCGTCGGTTTGGGCGGGGTCTGGGAATAGTCATAGAAGCCCTTCCCAGTTTTCCTGCCGTAATATCCCATTAAAACCATCTTTTTCAGGAGGCCGGGCGGCGCGTAACGGGCCTCCTTGTTTTCCTCGTACATAATGCCGCCGATCTTGTAGGCCGTATCAAGCCCCACAAGATCGGAGAGGGCAAAGGGTCCCATCGGATAGGCGGCGCCGAAACGCATGGCCTGGTCGATATCTTCGATGCCGGCCTGCCCCGTTTCAAAGATACGGATGGCATCAAAGATATAGGGAACCAAAAGCAGATTCACGATGAAGCCGCAATTATCCTTGGCGGCAATGCCGACTTTGCCCAGAGACTGCACAAATTTGAAGGCGGCAGCCAGGTTCTCTTCGGCAGTGACGATGGTTTTGACAACTTCCACAAGCTTCATCACCGGCACGGGATTGAAAAAATGCATGCCGATAAACCGCTCCGGATGGGAAGCAAAGGTAGCCATCTCCGTGACGCTTAAAGAAGAAGTGTTGCTGGCAATGATGGTCGAAGCTGGCACGATGGCATCCAGCGCCTTAAACACATCTTTTTTAATGGCAATTTCTTCCGGCAGGGCATCGATAACCAGATCGCAATCCTTCATCTGGCCCAAATCCGTCGTACCGGCCAGTTTCGTGCGGGCGGCCGCTACACCTTCCGCCGTCACTTTCCCTTTTTCCACACCTTTCTTCCAGAGGTCCTCAATCTTTTTGAAGCCGTTATCAATGAAGCGTTGCTCAATTTCCCTGACGATGGTTTCAAAACCGGCCTCGGCACATACCTGCGCAATACCGGAACCCATCAACCCACAACCCATGACGCCTACTTTTTTTATTTCTTTCATCCGCTTGCCTCCCAAAGGACAGGACATTTTCTCATTGCCCTGCCAGTTATGACGACCTTGCCATTAGCTATGGTCATTTTATTCATAAATCTTTTCAAACATTCCGTCTTAGACTTAACAATGCGCACAGATTTCTTATGGTTTATCTATCTTCCCTTAAAAGCAGGCGGCCTTTTCTCCAGAAATGCCCCTACGCCCTCTTTCTCATCTTCAGTGGAAAAAAGCAGCGCGAAGGCCTGAGACTCAAGTCTGAGGCCTGATTCCAAATCCACGTTGCTGCCGGTGTTTATCAGCATCTTGGTAACTTTCAAGGCCATAGCAGGCTTTGCGGCAATCTTAGCCGCTATCTTGGCCACCTCGGCCATTAACACGTCAACGGGAACTACCTTGTTTACCAGCCCAATACGGCAGGCTTCCTCAGCCTTGATCAAATCTCCCGTAAAAAGCAATTCCTTAGCCTTGGTTATACCTACCAGGCGCAATAACCTCTGTGTGCCGCCCGAACCGGGAATAATGCCCAGGTTTATCTCCGGCTGCCCCAAAAGGGAGGTATCCGACGCGATTCTCAAATCACATGCCAGGGCCAGTTCAAGTCCGCCTCCGAGACAAAAACCGCTAATAGCCGCAATCACCGGTTTTTCCAGTTTGTCGAGATCGGAAATAGGGCTGGTGCGGCTGAAATCATAAGCCTTCATGGGTGAAGGGAGCTTGTCAAGGAGATTAATATCCGCCCCGGCGGCGAAATAATCCGTGCCGCCCGTCACGACCACCACCCGAACATCGTCATCCAGGGCGACTTCCTTGATTAAAGCGGATAATTCCATGATCATCACATCATTGATCGCGTTTTTCTGCTCGGGACGATTCAAAGTTATGGTTCCTACGCCTTTGTCCTTACCGTATATCAAGGTGGTATAACCCATCATCAGCCCCTATCTCTTCAATTATGATAAACTTTGTTTTCGGTTATGAAGCCCGGTACATGGGAGTCTCGCCTTACAATTCTTCCGTGATGTTGTCAAGTTTTTTAGGTTTTTAAAATAGCTATAAGGCGGCGCGAAAATCGCCATCGTAAATTTATCCCAGGCAAGGATTCAGTCTTGAGTGGGGTGAGGTTATTAAAAACTATAACCATATCCCATTAGAAATATTCTTGCCAAATGTTGGGAAATGTTTTAGCTTACGATGGATTTTACGGTGTTTACGGCAGATGTATTTATTGGACAGTTTGGCGTAGCCCCTAACATGCGGAGTAATTTAGCAAAAAGGGAGAGTAGGATATGACGGAAATAATTAATGTAACGGCAAGGGAGATTTTGGATTCCAGGGGAAACCCAACCGTGGAAGCGGAAGTCATGTTGACCTCGGGTATAACCGGCCGGGCGGCTGTCCCCTCGGGTGCATCGACGGGCGAGCATGAAATGCTTGAGCTTCGCGATGGGAACAAGAACCGTTACCTTGGCAAGGGTGTGGAAAAGGCGGTTAACAACGTGACGGACAAAATAGCGCCGGAGATCATCGGCATGGATTGTTTGCGTCAGAAGGAAATTGACTATGTTATGATAAACTTGGACGGTACCGAAAACAAGGGTGCCCTTGGGGCCAATGCCATCCTCGGTGTATCCCTCGCTTGTGCGAGGGCGGCGGCCAATGCCCTGGATATTCCGCTTTATAGATACATCGGTGGCGTCATGGCGACAGACATTCCCATCCCTATGTGCAACATCTTAAATGGCGGACAGCATGCTGATAACAATGTAGATATTCAAGAATTTATGATCATGCCCGTAGGCGCTCCAAATTTCAAGGAAGGTCTGCGGATGTGCGCCGAAATTTTTCACCAACTGAAGGCTGTCTTGAAAACGCAGGGGCATAATACCGCGGTTGGAGACGAAGGAGGATTCGCACCAAATCTCAAGTCTAACGAAGAGGCCCTTGCCTTCATTATGACAGCGATTGAGAAGGCCAAGTACAAACCAGGCAAGGAGATCGCAATTGCTCTGGACGCTGCGGCCAGCTCCTTTTACGAAAAAGGGAAATATATTATGGCGGCGGAGAAAAAGCCCAATAAAACAGCGGCGGAGATGGTCAGCTTTTACCAGAGCCTCGTGAAGAAATACCCCATTATCTCTATCGAAGACGGATTGGCAGAGGATGACTGGGATGGCTGGAAACTGCTCACGGACAAATTAGGAGCTAAGGTACAGATAGTGGGTGACGATCTTTTCGTCACAAATAAAATTCGCCTGGAGAGAGGAATAAAAGCGGGGGTTGCCAATTCTATCCTCATTAAGTTAAATCAGATTGGTACATTAACGGAGACTCTGGAAACGATTCAGCGTGCCAAAGAAGCCGGTTATACCACCGTAATCTCGCATCGTTCCGGTGAAACGGAAGATACCTCCATGGCGGACATTGCTGTGGCAGCCAATTGCGGTCAGATAAAAAGCGGTTCCCTCTCCCGCACCGAGCGGCTGGCAAAGTACAACCAATTGTTGAGGATCGAAGAAGAGCTAGGCGATACGGCCGTTTATCGGGGCAAAGCAGCCTTTCATTCAATCGGTGGCAGAAAATAGCTCCGCTCTAAAAAGACGTTGCGCATACCAACTTTATCAGTTAGTTCCTTACGCCGCTTGCGCTTTTGGACTTTGCCAAACACTTGACACCACATTTGCTGCATTTGACCTCTACAGGCCATTGATCGTTTAAGTCATCCGGCAAATCGATCGGGGCCTGACATTTGGGACAATTGGTGGTTAATTTCTTTTTTCCTTTATTTTCAGAGCGGTGTGTGTATGCCTGTGAAAAATGTTCAACTTGAGGCGATATCTGCGCCGCATGATTCATAGTTTCCGTCACTTCTTCCGCTGCTCTGCACTCAACAGACTCATAAGCATTATCCGCCTTTGCCGGATGAATCACAGACATAATGACCTTACGGATACGGTCGCTGTCATCAACGCCCGCAAGGGATTTGATCTTGCCATAATCTTCAGAGGAAAGCGTTAGCTTTAATTCAACAGTATGAGAATCAACTAAAGTCGCTTGGAGGTCTCCTAGGGCTGTGGTGACGGCAGCCAACCGGGCCGAAGCATCATTTAGCTGTCCACGCAATTTGCCTACCAAATCGATAACGGAAAGCATCTCCCCCTCATACGCAATATTTACATCTGCCAGATCGACTGTGCCCATATCCCAACCTTTTGGTGAATTTGCGGAAATTGTTCCTTCCCGGCCGAATCATATGAAAAAGGAAGAAGCGTGTCAAGGAAAATAGCTTATATCTTTACTACGATAACGGTTATATTATCATGCCCGCCTTTGTTTATTGCTGCCTGCACCAATGCGTCGCAAGCTGACTGAGGCACGGGGTTATTCATCAGTATTTCCTGAATTTCCCTATCTGTAACAAGGTCATGGAGGCCATCAGTCGAAAGAAGAAATACATCCCCATCCTGTACGTCATCCAACCTGGTAAAGACGGCATCCAAGTCGTTATAACCACCTAAAGCTTGAGTTATTATATGGCTACAAAAATGGTTTTTTTCACGGTCCGGCAGAATTTGGCCTGTGTCGATCATTGCCTGATTCTTCGTATGATCGACGGTCACTCTTTCACAGAAATTATTTCGGTAGCGATATATACGGCTATCCCCAACATGTGCGATGAGGGCCTTATCATTAGCAAGGACCAAAGCAGACAGCGTCGTACCCATTCCACGCAGTTCTTTCTGTTCTGCGGCGAAATTGATTAATTTCTTATGAGCAGCCCAGATGGCCTTCTCCAATTTGTCCATCTGCCATTCGCCGTCTTCGGCGTCATCTGGGATGTTAAAATATTTGCCATAATATGCGGCAACAACCTCTTCGCAAGCCATCCTGCTTGCTACTTCTCCGGCAAGATGGCCGCCCATGCCATCGGCAATAACAAATATCATCCCCAGTTGCTGCAAGTCATACTCTCTGGAGTATTGATCGAAAACAATAAAATGATCCTCATTATTTTGCCTTAACAGTCCGGCATCCGACTTTTCATAATGGATAAGCTTTTTAAGCATAAAACCTTACTCCGACAATTTTTTATTGCAGCATTTTTGAATTTGCGCCTTACGAGAATTACTGAGAAGCTGCAACTCACCTATTTATTGTAATCTGTCAACTAAACTTTTTCTTCATGTCAGCCTATTTTCCCGTTTTCCTTGACACATACACCTCTTTCCATTATACGTGCAGAGGTTATACATTCTCTTTTATGATATTGGTACCCATGGTGGATTGTGAATCGCATCGTGTTGAGCCTGCCGTCAGGCGTTCGACTTGGCAAACTTTAGGAGTGAGAGCTGCCTGTGCCCTTTAATACGCTAACTAGAGATGATTTCCTGAACAGGGGATACGAGCTTAATTACCTAAAATCACTGCCAAAGCTAAAGAATAGCGCTTTGGGGGGAAATGTGTTTCTCGAGGGTGCTGGCGGTATAGGCAAAACGGAAATGCTGAAGCAGTTGCACTGCTCTTTCTTCCGTGAAGATGAAATTGCGCCCTTTTACTATTCCTTCAGAACAGCAAATAGCAAGGGTGCATATTTCGCAAAGGACTATTTTACCAGGTTTATAAAGCAATATATTTCCTTTTTAAAAAAGGAGTCAGCCTTCGCCAATAGTGTAGCCGAACCGCTCCATCGTCTTTTGCCAATAATTTCTTCACTCGGCTTGCCCTGGCTAAGCGATTGCATCGAAGACTTTCAGGAGCACGTAAACAATAATGATATTTACTGGCAGATTATGGCTGCCATATCAGCGCCAGCCATCGTAGCTGAAAAAAGTGGAAAATCGGTTATCATCCTCCTTGATGACTTTGATGCATCTGAACACCTCTATGAATCGACCGTTGGTGATGCGCATGGTCTGACAAGCCTCTTCGGGGAATCGATGAGGCATAGTCGCTGTCCTTATATTATTACCGGAGCGGTCGGAGTTCTTGAAAAGATTTTTACTGACCATTCTCTTATTGGAATGACAGAGCGGATGCGCCTAGGCCCCCTTCCAAAAGACATGGCCACCGCTCTTTTCAGGTCGCATACAGAGAAACTGGGAATAAACTGTATCCCCGCGGCGCAGCTCAAGTTTCTGAGTTTATTGAGGGGAAATCCCTTGTACATCAGAAACATCGTTAAGGCCGCCTGGAAAATGCAAAAAAAAGATATTGATGAAAATGATCTGAGGGAGTGTTACTGCTTTGACATTTCTGAGGGTGAAACTTCGTTCTATTGGTACTCCACACTGTACCGTTTTGTCAACAACGACACGGGGCTGCTAAAGACAGTCCTGACAATCCTGATGCACTTTATCGAGAACGGGGTAATCGGTGACAGCAAGAGACTTGCAAAAGTGTTGGGATTGTGCGAGACCGAGACAGTTGCCGCCCTCGGCGCCATAAATGGCTCCGGTATAGTTAGGTATGAGGATGAGGTAAGCAGGGATTTCATACGCTGCCGTTACATGGAGGAAATTGAGGGCAGAACTTCCGATTATGCAAGGGAAAAAATACTAGCAAGACATATTGTTGCAGAGGAAGAATCGTGTTTCGAAATGACGATTCCGATGGATGAAAATGCGGAGCTTGTGGTTGCCAAAGCTGTCGAACAAATCGGCAAAAACATTCATCTCGATGACGAGTTCCTGAATTTTTTACAACTGGCATTGATTGAGGTTTGCATCAATGCCATCGAGCACAGCGGAAGTTACGAAAAAAAAGTTTACCTTAAATTCATCACGAGACCGGACAGACTAAAAATCATCATAGAGAACTCCGGCAAGCCTTTCTCGCTAGATTCGCTAACGGATGTCCCCGTGGAGGAAAAACTACGGACAGGCATGAAAAGAGGTTGGGGATATAAGCTTGTTCGCGAAATTATGGATGATGTAAAGGTCGAACGGATTAAGGACAGGACAAGGGTGACGATAACTAAAGAAATCCATGGGGGCATCGATGACCCGGAAATTTGGACAGAGCTGTAAACAATACACGAGGTGATTAAATGAAGTCGGCTCAATTCAGCGTTCATTCGAAACTATGTGGCGATGCCGCCATTATTTACCCAGTAGGATACCTGAACAATCTATCGGGCGAAAGTCTTGTTAAGGAATGCGGTCTTTACATCTCAAAAGGCATCACAAAAGTCGTCGTAAATTTCAGCGAAACAGACTTGGTAAATTCTATTGGCATATCGTTGCTGCTCCAGATAATTGAAGACCTTAGGAACATCAAAGGTACTATTTGCTGCACAAATATGTCCAAGTTTCTCAGCGAGACATTCAAAATGCTAGGTCTTTTGCAGCATATGCACGTTTTTCAAGGTGAAAAGGATGCATTAAAATACCTGACAGCCGGGGGCGAATGAGTACTGAACTTAAACGGGCGCTCTATAATATAGCAGCTCTGGCCGATCTTGGGCAGGAAATAACGTCCTTAAATAATTTTCGCGAAAAGATACAAGCAGCTTTTTATGTAATTACAGGCACATTTCTGGCGAATAAAGGCGCGATACTTTTTTATGACAAATCGACGAAAAAGCTAAGCACATTAACGCAAAAGGGTTTTGCAGCGGCGGATTTGGACAGGATACATCCGGAAGATCTCATGTTGCTCGGCAAGAACAAACCGTGTTGCATAGGAGAATACCCGCTCTTCGCAGTTGCTGATGCTGAAATATTGGCTCCCCTCTGGGTAAGGGATGAGTTGATTGGTGCGCTCATCCTCAGCAGCAAGTTTAACGCCTCCCCTTACACGACAGATGACTTTGAACTATTAAATGTCATAGCAAACCAGATAGCCATAACACTCAATAATCACTCCCTTTTTATGGATATTACGGAAAAGCTCGAAGAAAACCGCAAGCTTTACGAAGAAATGAGGCACATCTATCGCGGCACGCTCCAGGCATTCGCCGCAGCGATAGACGCTAAAGACGCCTACACAAAAAATCACTCCCATCGGGTTGCGAAATATGCCACCGCCATAGCGCGGGAACTCGGGTGGAGTGAGCATGACATAGAAGGCATCTACGTTGCCGGTTACCTGCACGATGTCGGTAAATTGGCGATTAGCAACGACCTTTTGAACAAAACCACCCCTTTTACGCCGATGGAACTTTTTGAAATCAAAAAACACTCGACACTCTCTCACAGCATCACATCGAAGATAGCATTTCCCTGGAAAGATGTAGCGGATATGGTCTGGCACCATCATGAACGTCTTGATGGCCAGGGGTATCCTGAGGCGCTCGCACGGGAGGCCATAAGCGATGGGGTCAGAATTATAACGCTCGCCGATTCGTTTGATGCGATGACTTCCCAGAGGCCATACAGAAAAAAACTGGACGTGCAATCTGCCCTCAAAGAATTGCAAAAATGCGTAAACAGCCAGTTTGACAATAAAATCATGCTCGTTTTCTGCAAAGTCCTGGATAAGGAAATAAAAGGTGAACTTCCTGAACCTGACATATTGCCTCACATTGACAAAGATTCGGATCTCTCGGTCATTTCCGCATTACTTGAAGGCATTATTGAAGAACTTTCGGCTCCAGAAAGAGCGGAACAGAGTTTGGCCCCCTAGCTAAAAGGTCGTTTTCTTGGGTAATCAGTGTCGCAGATTGGAAAAATTACCAAAAGGAGAAGAATATGCCGCGTTCCGACGTAAGAAAATTAATAAGGAAACCAGAGATTAAAGACAAAAACGCCCCCACTTTTCTGGAGGATTCGGAGTTAAGGACGGCCCTGGAAAAAATTGCCGAGGAAGACAATCGGAGCGTGCCTTATGTCATCGAATCAATCATACGCGATTATTTGAGGGACAATAAGACATTAAAAGATACTGACGAAAAACGACGCAGGTTTGCACGGAAGGATGCCGGTTATGCATGCTTGATCGGCAAGTCGCATCTACAAGCACGCGACTTGATTAAGGGCACTATTTTAGATATCTCCCATGGCGGAATTAGAATTTCTGTCTCGAAAAGTTCAGAGATCGAGATCAACACTCTTTGTGACGAGACGTTCGCAGTCATCTTCACTTTGCCGCAATGCAACTGGCCAATACGCCTGGAGTGCCTTTCACAACGGATATTCGACTATGAAGAAGAACTGCACATTGGTGCAGTAATTAGCAACCACGACTGTTCGGTTTGTCTTGCCTTGAGAGAGTGCATCTCTCCCTCCCCCGGCAAATAATTACTTTGTCTGCTTTTTGCCGAGGGAAGGTTGGTAGATTTTTTCCCATCGTCACTTCTGAGCCAGCTTGAGAAAGGGTGTCAACATGTCGATAGGGACGGGGAAAATAGTTGTGGAGTTATTCTCAGCAGCAATCTGATTTAAGGTCTGTAGATAACGCAGTTGCAGGGAAATAGGCTCCGTAGCCATTAAGGCGGCAGCTTCTATCAGCTTCTGGGCTGCCTGAAATTCTCCTTCCGCAGCAATAACCTTGGCCCGTCTTTCCCTTTCCGCTTCCGCCTGCTTGGCAATAGCGCGTTTCATTTCCTCAGGAAGATCTATCTGCTTTACCTCCACATGCGAGACTTTGATACCCCAGGAATCGGTGCTTCTGTCCAGAATTTCCTGAATATTAACATTAATCTTGTCCCTTGCGGAGAGTATCTCATCTAGCTCAAACTGTCCGCAGATGCTCCGTAAAGTAGTCTGGGCCAACTGGGAGGTAGCGTACAGATAATTTTCCACTTTTACAACTGCATCATTGGCGTTTAGTACGCGGAAATATACGACAGCGTTTACCTTGATGGATACATTGTCGCGGGTAATAACGTCTTGGGGGGGGACATCCATCGTGATTGTACGGGTGTCCACGCGCACCATCCGGTCAACAACGGGGATGAGAATAATCAGGCCCGGTCCCTTGGCGCCGATAACCCTTCCCAATCTGAATATGACCCCGCGTTCATACTCATTTAAGATCTTGATGGCTGACGATAAAAACATGATGCCTAAAAATATTACCACCACCAACGGCATAAGTTCTGACATAAATCCTCCTTTATTTTGCGGTTACTTTAAGGGTCATCCCTTCCACACTCACCACACTGACACGCTTGCCTTTTACTATAGGCTGATCGCTGTAAGCCTGCCAATATTCCCCCTTGATAAAGGCAGTTCCCGTTGCATGGACATCGGTAACAGCCTCTCCTACCTCGCCCACCATGGCCTCTTCACCAAAATATTGTCTTCGTTTCTGCGCCTTCACCACCATGACTGCAACCACAATAAAAAATGATGATATCGTGGCAACGGATGCGAGCAACACCCCCCAGGAGAGACGCATGGCTGGTTCAGGCGAATCGAAGAGCAGCATTGAACCTAGAACCAGGGCAACAATTCCTCCCACCGACAACACGCCATGGCTGATTACTTTTATATCCGCGATAAAGAGAATGACCGCAAAGAGTATCAGAAGCACGCCGGCATAATTCACCGGTAATGTTTGCAGGGAAAAAAAAGCAAGGAGAAGGGAAATGCCGCCGATGATGCCAGGCAACAGGGCTCCCGGACTGGTAAATTCAAAATAAAGTCCCGCCAGTCCCAGAAGCATGAGAATATAGGCGACATTGGGATTGCTGATCGCCGTCAGTATTTCCTGGCGCAGACTCATAACTTTTTCGTTCAGGATCGCATCTCTCGTTTTGATTAGCACAGGTGATTTGCCGCCGGAAAGCATTACCTCCTTTTTGTCAATCATTGCAAGGAGCTTTGGCACATCTTCAGCTACAAAATCTATGACTCTATGGCGCAGAGCATCTTCAGCGGTGATAGAGGCGCTTTTTCGCACTGCTTTCTCCAGCCAGTCGGCATTACGTTTCCTTTGTTCGGCAATTGCCCGGACATATGCCGCCGCGTCATTTTCCACTTTCAGCACCATTGTCTTGTCCATGGCGCCACCGATACCGATTGCCACCGGATGAGCGGCGCCGATATTAGTTCCGGGTGCCATGACAGCGATATGTGCCGCTGCGGTGATGATTACTCCAGCAGACGCCGCTCTGGCGCCGGGTGGATAGACAAAAACAATCACAGGAACTTTAGCGTTCAGGATGCCTTTGGCCATCTCCCGCATGGATGTATCCAGACCGCCCGGCGTATCAAGAAGAATAATCAGCCCGGCCGCACCGCTTTTTTCTGCTGCGGCAATACCGGCAAGGGTGTACTGGGCAACCGGCGGCGTTATGGCGGCATTGATAGTTATGACATCAAATATCGGCCGCGCTTGCTGAGCCAAAGAAAGGAGCGGGCATAGGAGACAGTTTACCATGACGACAGCGGTTGCCATGGTTATTACCTTGAGTGAACCCATTTTACTCCTCATGATGGTTTCCCTGCCAATGTCAATTCCTTCATAACCAACTGTACATCTTCCCATACCTGTTTTTTGGCAGCAGGATTTCTCAATAAATAGGCGGGGTGAAAAGTGGGCATTACCTTGATTCCAGCGTAAGTATAGAAACGACCTCGCAAGGCGGTAATCGGCGCCTTCTGTTTTAGCAGGGCTTGTGCGGCAAAAGTCCCCAAAGTGCAGATGACAAGCGGGGAAACAGCCGCCAGTTGCCGCAACAAAAAAGGCTCGCAAGCGGCGATTTCCGGCGTTTCCGGATTCCGATTGTCGGGAGGACGACACTTCAAAATGTTGCAGATGTAAACGTCTTCGCGTGCCAATCCCATGGCGTTGATAATTTTGGTAAGCAACTGTCCGGCGCGCCCTACGAAGGGCCTGCCTTCCCGGTCTTCGTCCGCACCAGGCGCCTCACCGACAAAAACCAGCCGAGCGTGAGGGTTTCCTTCACCAAAAACGATCTTCGTTCTTAAACCAGATAGCTGGCAACGTCGGCAGTCACCCAAATCCTGGCGCACCACTGCCAGATCGCCCTGCCCTCCAGCAAAATTTACAGCAGTTGTATGGGGAGACATTTCCGATTGTGTCGTCTCTTTTTGCTTCTTTCTGGTGTGCCGACAGTCAAAGGGCAACGGTTTGCCCATTTCCCTGCTCCATAAAATCCGAGATTTCAGGGAAGTAAGTATGCCGGACAACTCCACCTGCAGGTCTTCATTCATTATGGAACCTTACCTTGTCAAGTATCCTGTTCGCTACCTGCATTTTGTTCATGAGGGGAAGGTCTTCCCGCGTCCCATTGCGACTGATGATAGTTACGATATTAGTATCATGCTGGAAACCCGCACCTGGCTGGGCCAGCAAATTAGCGACAATGTAATCCATATTCTTATTCTCCATTTTAGCGATGGCATTTTCCACCAGATTCTCCGTTTCCATGGCAAAACCTATAATGATTCTATTATCCTTCTGCCGCCCCAGCTCGGCAATAATGTCGGGATTTCTTTCCAGGGTGAGACGCAAGTTTCCTTCCCGTTTTTTGATCTTGGACAGGGCGCGCTCGGCAGGACGATAATCGGCGACAGCAGCCGCTTTAATGATGACGTTGGCCTGTTTGTAGTGCTCAAGTACGGCGTCCAGCATTTCACAGGCAGTGGCAATCCCGATAAAATTTACCCCCCTTGGGGGAGCAAGCGCTGATGGGCCGCTAATGAGGGTAACGTTGGCGCCGCGGCGCCTGGCCATAATCGCCAGTGCATAACCCATTTTTCCCGAGGAATAGTTGGTTATAAAACGTACCGGATCAAGGGGTTCTCGTGTTGGACCCGCCGTAATCAGCATATTTCTACCGTGTAAATCCTTAGGCGTCAAAATGGTATTGATTTCCTCGACAATTTCCTCTGGTTCGGGTAAACGGCCCATCCCTTCAACTTTGCAGGCTAAATCGCCATAGGCGGAAGTCATTAGAAAGTAACCACGGGCGATAAGCTTCTCCATGTTCTCACGCACCGCAGGGTTTGCCAGCATATTAGCGTTCATGGCAGGACAGAAAAGCACGGGCGATTTTGTCGCCATAACCGTCGTTGTCAACAGATCATCGGCAATGCCACCGGCAATCTTACCGATGACGTTGGCCGTCGCAGGCGCCACAACCAGCAGGTCGGCAAATTCGGCCAAAGCGATGTGCGTCAGTTCATTCTCCTGCCGGGGAGTAAACATCTTTGTATAAACAGGCTGCCCCGAAAGGGTTTGCAAGGTAAGCGGAGTGATAAACTCCTGGGCGCTGCTGGTCATGATCACCTTTACGGCAGCTCCCTCCTTCACAAGCAATCTCGTCAGGCTGGCTGCTTTGTAAGCCGCTATCCCACCTGTAATCCCTAGGACAATCTTTCTATCCGCCAGCATGCGCATTTTTTACCTCCATTACGGTTCGGCAAAAGCCCTTATAAGCAGCGGGCTTCGAGTGCGGAGAATAGCAACATGGGAAAACAATATCAAGTCATTATTGGGATGCCCTTTTAACTTGCATCTCCGTCAATATTTGATTATAGGCTACTCTCAACGGTTCAAACTAATTACGTGAGGCAATCCATGAAAACCATAAGTAAACATTATGTAACAATCGCACTGTCTTTGACCATCCTCATAGGGGGTGGCTGGTGGTTTTTTGCTACCATCGGCGAGCGGGAAAATCCCTCTGTTAGACTTACCCACGACGTCAGGTCGATCGGAAGAGAGCAAACGTTAGGTCTAGTGATCGAGGATATTGATTCCGGTCTGCGCAGTATTTTAGTGACCATAAATCAGGATAACAAAGCGCACGTTCTGGCCTCTTACGTTTTGCCTCGGAAAGGCATAAGGACGCTGCCGCTAAAGTTAAGCATTATCCCCCAAACCTTAAAACTTCATGACGGTCTGGCTACCCTGAGCATTGCCGCAGTGGATTATTCCCTTTTTAAAAATGAAACCCTTATCAATAGGCCTGTGACAATAGATACTACCCCGCCCCAGATATTTCTGCTCACCGCCACCAATAATATTAACCTTGGCGGTTGTGGCGCTATCGCCTACCGTACTTCCGAACCAACGATAAAAAGCGGCGTCATGGTAAATAATATTTTTTCTTCCAGTTATCCGGCAGGCGGCGCGGATAAATCCGTCCTTGTGACTTATTTCGGTTTGCCGCCGACCCCCGTTGCCGATGGTCTGAACATAAGAATTATCGCGGTGGACGCAGGGGGCAATTCAACCTCGCTCGCCCTTCCCTACCGCCTGAAAAACAAAAAATTCCGTAGCGACAAGATGATGCTGGGGGATAATTTTCTCAATCACAAGATGCCTGATTTTCAAACTATCTATCCGGAACTGCAGGGTAAGAGTCCCTTGGATGTTTTTTCCTATGTGAACAGCACGCTACGTTTGGCCAATGAGGCAACCATCCTCGATATTTGCAGCAAATCAGACCCGCGGCAGCTTTGGGAAGGTGCCTTCAGTAGAATGAAGGATGCGGCTCCCATGGCGCAGTTCGCAGATAAACGCACCTATTTTTATCAGAACAAATCCGTGGGTGAAAGCGTTCATTACGGAGTAGATCTAGCATCCCTAGCCAATGCTCCGGTGGAAGCAAGTAATCATGGGATTGTCAAATTTACCGGCAGCCTTGGTATTTACGGCAATGCCATCCTTATTGACCACGGCCAGGGCATCTTCAGCATCTATGGTCATCTTTCGCAAATAAAGGCCAGGCTGAACCAGCACGTGAAAAAAGGCGAGATTATCGGCAATAGCGGGCTCACGGGCCTGGCAGGCGGCGATCACTTACATTTCGGAATGATCGCAGGTGGACGATTTGTAAATCCCGTGGAATGGTGGGATCCCCACTGGATACAGGATAACGTGACAAAAAAGCTTGGTAACGCGCCATAAGCGAGTTCAACTCTTACCTATATCACGGTGACTCGTTGTCACCCGGTAATCACGCCCTTGAAAATATTCCGCCAACTTGTTGGCAATGACGACGGAACGATGTTTACCGCCAGTACACCCCAGGGCCACGTTAAGTCGGGCTTTACCTTCTTTTTCATAATGGGGGAGAAGATACTCCATCAGTGCAAGTAATTTTTTCATGAACTCCCTGCTCACCTCATAACCAAGCACAAAATCACAGACACTTTGTTCATGACCGTTGCAATCCTTCAGATGATCTACATAATAAGGATTAGGCAGAAATCTTACATCCAGAACGATATCGGCATCCGCCGGTAATCCATAACGGTATCCAAAAGAAGAGATATGCAGTGCTAAAAGCTTGCCCGCCGCCGTGCCAGTCAGGAAATGTCTCTGCAAACCCTCTTTAAGCTGATGTACATTGATGGAAGTAGTATCCATTACCCTGTCCGCCATATCTTTCAACAGGGCCAGGCATGCTCTCTCCTGCAAGATACCTTCCAGAACGGAACCACGTCCTGACAGTGGATGTACCCTTCTTGTTTCATTGAAACGTTTCATCAAAGCATCATCGCTGGCGTCAAGAAAGATTATTTCCAGGTGATAGCCTTTGTCTTTGAGCCGCTTGAAAATCCTGGCATATTTCTCCAGAAAACTTTGCTGACGCAGATCCATCACCATGGCGACATTTGCGATATGCGGCAACTGATCAACATGAAGTTTAAGGAACCGTGGCAGCAAAATGATCGGGAGGTTATCGACACAAAAATAACCTATGTCTTCCAGGGCCCGCAATGCCGTGCTTTTACCGGACCCCGAAAGGCCCGTGATGATGACCACCCTTAAATCATCCATCTTTTACTCCATCTGGCGCATTAACTGCACCGCCCGTTCCAGTTCTTCCAGCCACCAATTGCCGCGGGAGAGTGGGGGAAAACGCATTACAGGAAGCTTGACAGCCATAATTGTTCTATAGAACCGTCCGCCGCTATGTACCGGTACGGCACGAGCGGTTCTTTTTTTGATCTCCACGATCAAATCCAAAGGCGTTTCATCATCCATTGCAACCGCGGGAAGCATCTCGCCTGCCAAGATGATGCCTCGTCCCTTAATTTCCAGTAGCCCCTTGCTTCGCACGTGACTACAGCCATACAGAAGGTTATTGGGGCGTTTTTCAATTTCGATGGCGTCATCAGCGATCCATTTATGCCCGCGTGCGGCAAGCCCCAAAGCGCCGCTCGTCTTGCCGCAGCCGCTGTCTCCTGTGACCAACACTCCCAATCCATACATGTTAACCAGCGCCCCATGCAAAAAGATGCGATGCCTTAACTTCTCCCGCAGCAAACCCGTCAAACGGCTGGCGAGGAGAAATTCATCAAAGCGGGAGCAGATAACAGGTTTGGCGCTCTCTGAAGCAGAAGCAAAGTGAGGTAGAAAATCCGGCCTTTTGAGTAGTCCTGGTAAGGCCAGACAAGCTATTTCTGACATTTGGAGCACCGCCCAAATTTTCGCTTTCTCCTTTTCCCCCGTTGAATTGCTGGTAGGATGTAGTATGAAAGGAGGCACAACGAGGACCGTACCCCCTCCACATGTCGATAACAGGTGTCGATCCTCAGTTCCCTGCAGCAGCCGCACCCGATTTACAGCCGTCGTTAAACCGCCCCTTAGCCTTTGTCCGGTTAAGCCCAAACGACTATAACTTCCCGACAGCAAACTATTCAGGGCGATAAATTCCATTGCGTATGGCCTGGCGCCAGGAGGGGATAACCCATCAGCCTGCGTCCGCGTCATCTTTTTCCACAATTACACCATACATTGCATCGGCTGAAGTGGCAGCCATAAGCTTCTTTCTAAAAGCCTCATCCTTGAGCATGCGGGAAATCCGGGCCAATACCTTCAAATGCTGGCCAGCAGAATCCTCAGGCGCCATCAGCAGAAACAGCAAATGTACCGGTTTGCCGTCCATAGCATTAAAATCGAGTCCTTTCTTACTTCTGCCGTAAGAAATCATTAATTCATCCAAACCGGCAATCTTTCCATGGGGTATAGCAATGCCATCACCGATACCAGTGCTTCCCAACTTTTCCCTGGCCATGAGAACTCTGACCATATCAGCCGTTTCGCAGCCAGGGACCTGCCTGGGCAAGGCGGCGGCCAGTTCCTCCAAAGCCGCCTCTTTCGTTATCGACCTCAATTCATCGATGACGGATTCATGGCGCAAGTATGTCTTTATCTGCACGCAAAGCTCTCCTCCGGCATTAACCGGTAGTTTCTATCAGGGCGAAATTACCATCTTCCTGACGATAGATAACATGAATATTCTCCGTCTTTGCGTCGCGATAAACAATGAACCCATTTTTTGATGTTTCCATTTCCATAACGGCATCGTCCAGGGACATTGGCTTCAAAGGCAAATTTTTTACTGCCACAACCCTGCCACCGCCCAACTCTTCTGCATCATCCAAATCCTCGCCCATGCCAATTTCATTATCCCGTGAAAAATGATTCTTGTGCGAGCGGAGCTTTTCTTTGTGCTTTTTAATCTGTCTTTCGATTTTGACAACGGCATTGTCGATGGCCAGGTGCATATCTTTATCTTCTTCTTTGGCGTTAAGATTAAGACCATTACCGACTAAATTAATTTCGGCTACATTTCTAAATTTTTCTACCGACAAAACAACATGCGCTTCAACGGGGTGGTCTAAATATTTCTTTAGTTTTTGCAGCCGTTCATCAATATATTCCTTCTGCCAAGTTTCTCCATCGCCGTTTCTAATGGTAACAGATATTATCATTCTCAAACCTCCTTCTGTAATTCACCGCTGTCTCGATAAAACCAAGCAGGGGCGCTCGATCCATCTGCCGCAACATGTCAAAAATATTTTTTCCGCCGTGACGAAGGGAGAATACGCATCATCTCTCTGTATTTGGCCACGGTGCGCCGCGCAATGCTGATTCCCGACATATCGAGAAGTTGCACTATCTCCTGATCACTCAAAGGGTGGAGTGGTTCCTCAGCCGCAATGAGCTTCTTGATCTCCTCCTTAACACTTTTAGAGGCCGTGGCCTCACCATCCGTTTTATGGATGCTGCTGCCAAAAAAATACTTAAGCTCAAAAACCCCGCGCGGCGTATGCATATACTTGTTGGTTACCACCCGGCTGATTGTCGATTCGTGCATCTCCACATCTTCCGCGATGTCTCTTAAGACCAACGGCTTCATATACTTTATGCCTGCTTCAAAGAAATCCCTTTGGTGGCGTACGATGCTTTCGGTTACCTTATAAATGGTCTTCTGACGCTGCAAAATGCTTTTTATCAACCAGCTAGCCGACTGCACTCTTTCCCGCATATATCGTCTGCTGTTATCAGAGGTATCGCTATTATCCATGCCGCTCATAAGTTCCCGGTAATAACTGCTGATCCTTAACTTCGGTAAACCTTCTTCGTTAAGCACTATCTGATAATCATCCCCAACTTTATAAACGTAAACATCGGGGATAATGATTTGGACCTTTTCCTCTCCGTAAACACTGCCCGGCTTGGGATCCATATGTGTGATCAGTATGACAGCCTGTACGACATCATCCAAGGTTACCTTCAGCCGCTTGGCAATACAGCTATAATCCTTTTTTTCCAAGTCATGAAGATGTTCCTGGATAATGGTTAGAACGAGCTTATTGGACACTCCCAAGAGCTTTCCCTGAATTAAAAGACATTCCTTTAGGTCCCTGGCAGCAACGCCAGGAGGATCAAAGGCTTGTATCTTTGCAAGGACTTTTTCAAAAACCGCAACGGGCAGATTTTCCTGCAAGGCCATGTCCTCAAAGGTGGCCCGCAAATAACCAGCATGGTCAATGTTGCCGATAATCTGTTCACCGGCAAGCATTTCCATTTCGTTTAACGGTGAAAGTTTCAGTTGCCACATCAAATGATCAAGAAGTGATGGTTTGGCGCTCAGTATGTTGTCCCAGGCAAGGGGTTCCGCATCGCCACGATCATAAGTCGCACTGGTTGGCCGATAATCTTCCAGATAGTTGTTCCAGTCAAAATCCTCTTTACCATCACCTTCGCCTGTGAGCTCTTCAGCGCGTTCGATATGGGGCAGCTCTTCCCTTTCGGCAATCTCCAACCCTTCTCCGGTCATGGGACGTCCCGGTTCACTTTCATCATCGAGGGGCGTCTCTTCTAAGAGCGGATTTTCCTCCAACTCCTGATTTACCACGTCCGTCATTTCCAGCCGCGAAAGCTGAAGGAGCTTGATCGCCTGCTGGAGCTGAGGCGTCATGATCAGTTGCTGACTCAGTTTGAGATTCTGTTTTAGTTCAAATGCCATTTTTTCTCGTTACCAGAGTTGCAATCACAAGCTGAATTTTTCACCAAAGTAAGTCTTTCTAGCCGCTTCGCAACCGGCAATTTCTTCGGGCGTTCCTTCCACAAGTACAGCCCCCTCGTTTACGATGTAAGCACGACTGCATACGGAAAGTGTCTCTCGCACATTATGATCGGAGATCAACACTCCGATGCCCTTGTCGGCGAGCTTTTCTATTATCTTCTGGATATCAGCCACGGCAAGAGGATCAATACCGGCAAAAGGCTCGTCAAGCAGCATAAATTTCGGTGAGGTCACCAGGGCGCGTGTAATCTCGACCCTCCTTCTTTCCCCACCGGAAAGCGAATAGGCATTATTACGGGCCAGGTGGGCGATGTCCAGCTCCTGCAACAGCTCTGCGAGACGCCTTTTTTTTTCCTCTTCATCTATCTTCAGAGTTTCAAGTATGGCTAAAATATTATTTTCTACTGTCATGTTCCTAAAGATGGATGCTTCCTGAGGCAAATAGTTTAAACCCTTCCTGGCGCGTATATACATGGGGTTTGACGTAATGTCCTCCCCATCCAAGTAAATATGGCCACCATCAGGTCTAATGAGGCCTACGATCATAAAAAAAGTGGTCGTTTTACCGGCCCCGTTGGGTCCCAAGAGACCAACCACCTCCCCAGGTGCAATTTCCAGGGAAATTCCTCTTACCACCTTTCGGCTGCGAAAGGCCTTCATAAGCCCGCAAGCGGAAAGTTTTCCCGTCATGGCGCTGCCTGCTTTTCTGAGGGGAAAATCGTGGCTTTTACCCTTTTGTCTTTACCGGACTCAACCACTCCCCTATTTTCATCAAGAAAAACCTGAACATTATCACCACGTACGATATTGCTGCCCTGTTTTAGCACGGCATCGCCAGTCATGACGATTCTTTGCGTTTCCTGGTAGTAAACCGCTTTATCACCCGTGACCATTCTATCGCCCTGCGTTATAATCACGTGCCCCAAGGCCTCTATCCTATCCAAATCTCCGACCTTGCCAATATCCTGCAATCCTTCGCGGGGTGTCTTCTGTCTCGTTTTTTTATAATAGATAAGTATCTGCTCCGCTTTGATAGTCCTCTCTCCTTGAGTTGCCACGGCGCTTCCGGAAAAAATAACCACACTTTTATCCTCAAGTGCTTCCAGGCGGTCGGAGCTTACCTCAATCAACTTTTCACCGGCCGAAATCTTCAGACTCGGTTCCAACGCCCAGACCTCAGCTTGGTGTAGGAACGAAAAGATCCCACAGATGATAAAAATAGAAATGACGGGCCAATCCTTCATACAGTCCTCTTCACCTGATCCGGGCATAAACCCGGGATAATAAGACGATTTTCCTCTGCGGTAGGGAAAGGGACATGCCTACCCCTTGAATTTGCAAGCGCGAAGTTGCCATTTCTACAAATGACGCCGTATGGAATGTTTTACTCGCTGCGGTGTATTGCAGATCATCAGTGGTAAAGTGCTCACCGCTTGTGGTGGCAACAGAAACCTTCCCCCAAATTTCCATATTCCCCGTGATAGTGTCGAATTTCCCCTTGTCCCCAGCAAGAGAAATCGTTCTGCCATCCGCCAAGCCAAGTTTGACTTCTGCCTGGTCAAAAAAGGCACGGTTCTCCTTTTTGATGTAACTTGCCTTTTTCGCCCTTATTTCCCATGTCACACCATCCTCGCGCACTTCTCGATAAAGAACATCTTTCGCTTCGAGATCCGCCCGCTCTGAGATGATTTTCAGCATGGTTCCGGGGGAGATAGGGTAGAACATTCTGAGGAGTAAGAACAATGCCACCGATATGATCAGCACCGACCCGATACCGGCGAAAATTAACGTTTTCCTTGGTAACCTCATAAAATTATCTATAATCCCAAAGGAAAGGACTGCACTCTCTCGACCGGGGCTCTATACCACCCACTCATATATATGTAAAGACAAACGTATTAATATATAATTTCGGCATGTTACGTTAATTCGTACTTGGCTGTCACTTCAGACCATTGCCCGCGTGCCTTCATGATCAGCTCGCAGATCTCCCGGACCGCGCCTCTACCTCCTTCTCTTTCCGTAATATAATCTGCCACGTCCTTTACATAATGGGAGCCATCGGCCACCGTCGCGGCAAATCCTACCCTCCTTAGTACCGGGATATCCACTACATCGTCACCGACATAGGCCACTGCATCCGGAAGAATATTTTTCTCTTTTAGTATCTGTTCAAAAACTGCCAATTTGTTTTTAACACCCTGATATACCTCGCTAATACCAAGATCCAAGGCGCGATGGGCAACGGCCTGCGATGTTCGTCCCGTTAAAATGATAACCGCAACACCGGTCCTCATCAGCAACTTGATACCGTGGCCGTCGCGTACGTCGAACTTTTTTGATTCATTTCCTTGATCATCAAATACGATGCCCCCGTCAGTCATCACACCGTCCACATCCAGAATTAATATCCGAAGGGGCTTTATTTTATGCTGCAATGTCGCATCCAATCGGTCCTTCATAATTACCTCATGTTACAATTTCTGTTTTACCTGTTGATCTATCGTTTTTAACATGGCAAGCAACTCGGCCAAAGATGAAAGAAATAAGGAATTTGGTCCATCGCAGCGGGCAAGGGGCGGATCGGGGTGCACCTCCAGGAAAATACCATCGACGCCTGCCGCCACCGCTGCACGGCACAAGTACGGAACCATCTCCCGCTGTCCGCCCGAAGATGTCCCGGCACCGCCGGGCAGTTGTACGCTGTGTGTCCCATCAAAAATAACGGGATATCCCATGTCTCTGAGTATGGGAAAGGCACGAAAATCAACGACCAGATTATTATACCCGAAGGTAGTTCCTCTCTCCGTAATCATGATATTGCGATTACCCGCAGCTTCGGCCTTACGCAAGATATTGCCAGCTTCCCAGGGGGAGAGGAATTGTCCCTTCTTAATGTTGATAATTTTAGCCTGTTTTGCAATCTCGTAAACGAAGTCCGTCTGACGGCAGAGAAAAGCCGGTACCTGCACAACATCGAGAACAGCACAGGCATCCTCAATTTCTTCAAAGCGGTGAACATCGGAAAGCACCGGAATTTGCAATTCGTTTTTTATGGCGGCCAGGATCGCCAGGCCTTCCTTGCGGCCCGGTCCACGGAATGAAGAGAAGGAGGTCCTATTTGCCTTATCGTACGAAGCCTTAAATATAAAAGGTATTGCCAGATCACGGGTCAGTTTTTTTAAAAATGAGGCTATCTTCCTAGTTTCTTCCTCATTGTCTATCACGCACGGTCCCGCGATTAGCACGAAAGGGGCAGAGCCACCAACCATATAACCGTCAACCGGAATCTGTTTCATCACCCCACCCCTTCAGAGTCATTAATGATTTTTTATCCCAATAAGCGGGATAAGTTCTTTAATAAACATGCCTTTTAGCAGAAATTATCCTCTTACTTGCTAATCTTTTTTTCCAACATTCTGATCTTCAGCTGAGGAATCTTGGCGCGCGCGTTTTTGGCTTCGGGATTCAATTCATAGGTCTTCACGTAGGCACGGTAGGCTTCCGCGTACATTTCCTTGCTTTCGTAAGCTGCTGCTAAATCCTGATACGCCGCATCATCCTCCGGATCGTGGCGGATTGCTTGCTTTAGATATTCTATCTCATTATCTACGTCGCCTTTCAAGTTATATACATGGGCAATGCCGGAATAAAAATTCGCTTTTTTCTTACTGACCTCCCCCAGTTTTCGATAACTTCTGAGGGCGTTGTCATACTGTTTTTCCTTCAAGTAATAGGCTACCAGCAGATTGAGAACCTGCTCCGTCGGATTAACAAGGGCATATTTCTCATATTCCAGGATCGACTCTTTGGTTCTACCAGAGTTTTCATAGGCATAGGCCAGATTGTAACGAACTTGAGGCTCTTTTATGCCGTGCTCTATGGCTTTTTCATAATTTTCCGCCGCTTGCCGGTATTTTCCCAATTCTGCATAGGCCAACCCCAGACTAACATAATGAACGGCACTTTTAGGCAACATCCTAACGATTATTTCATTTTTTTTGATAGCCTCTGCATATCGTCCGGCGTTCATATCCATCCCCGCCATCCTCCGCAAAGAGGCAAGATCGCCTGGTTTTAAAGCCAGCACCTTTTGGTACTCTGCAAAAGCCTCTCGTTCTTTTTTCCCTTTTTCATAGGCTGCTGCCAGATTAAAGTGGATAATGGCATCGTTGGGACTTAGGGCCAGCGCTTTGCGATAGCTTCCCACCTCTTCCTCCCACAGTCCTTTGCCACCGTAAGCCAGGCCAAGATTGGCCCAGAGAAAAGCGCTCCTGGGTTGTTTACCAGCCGCTTTCCGATACCACTTAATGGCTTCATCGTAATTGCCGGTGCGGTAATGCGCCCCGGCTAAGGCAACAACCGCGTGCAGGGTATCTGGTGCTCGAGCGATAACTTCCTTATAGTGTGAGATGGCCTCGGCAAGGCGCCCCACTTTTTCGTACGCTTCACCCAGCTTAAAGTTAGCCAGAGGACTGCCGGGTTGCAATTTCAGTGAGGACTCGTAGTTCGCTATGGCCTTTGACCATTGCCCCAGGGCGCTATATGCCAGGGCGATATTTAGCAAATGCTCCGGATCACCAGGTTGCAGTCTTGATAGCTGGCGACTTGTTGCTACCACCTGCTCATAGTTCGCGGTCTTCATATAACAATGCGTTAATTCCGTCCATGCTTTAATGTCCTCTGGCGCAAGTTCCAGGACACGGCGATATTGGACAATCGCCTCTTCTGCAAGACCGGCACGCCGGTAAACGCCTGCCAACATCTTGATGATGTTTACATCCCCGCTGCTCATGATAATGGCACGTTTCAGGTACTCTATTTGCAGGGCGCTATTCTCGGTGCTGCGGGCGTATCTCAGCCAATCCTGGGGAAGAATGATTACTTTTAGCGGCAAGGCGGCAATTTTTTCTCCCCGGTATTTTACCAAAATCTTGTATTTCCTGCCGACACCGGTTCCCGGTGTGTCTCTTTCCTGCAGCATGATGTTGTCTATTAATTGTATCCCCTTAAGTAACACACCGCCATCATTGTCACTTCCCGCTCCTTCCACATCGACAATAATTCCCCGCCCCAGAATATCATCGGAAGAGATGGCTTTTATGACAAATTCATCCCGGTAGGAAAGCTCCAGTGCATCCCCCGGCCGCAAACGCAACTCCTGACCGTTTTTTTCCATATCCAGATGATAAAAGTGCGGAGTCTGTCCCAGAAATAAAAAGGCAACCGTCCCCACTACCCGCTCACGAACGGTATTTATAAAAGGTAACTTGGCGGAAAAGCCGATCACAATGGCCGCAATACAAAGCGCCGCTACCGGCAAAATCCATCTGCTAATTATGCGCACCGGGCTATGACGCCGTATCATATTTCATCCCCTGGGGTGATATCTGCGATGGATTTCCTTCAGGCCATCGCGGGTAATATGTGTATAGATTTGCGTAGTTGATATATCGGCATGTCCCAACATCATTTGCACGGAACGTAGGTCAGCTCCACCTGCCAAAAGGTGGGAGGCAAAAGAATGACGGAAGGTATGGGGATGTACCTTTTCTGCCAGACCCGCTAGGGCGGCATATTTTTTAACCAATTTCCAGAATCCCTGCCGGGAAAACATCTTACCGGATTTATTTAAAAAAAGTATTTCACTGGCGCGTTTTTTAAGAAATAACACTCTGACTTCCTGAACATAACGATACAGCAGGTCATAGGCCGTTTTGCCGACCGGTACGACCCTTTCCTTATTACCCTTGCCCATAGTGAGCAAATAGCCCATCTGCCAGTTAATGCTGCCCATGGTAAGATTTGTCAATTCAGAGACGCGCAACCCCGTGGCATACAGAAGCTCCAGCATTGCCAGATCGCGCAGGCCGCTCTTTGTCGCGGCCGCTGGCTGCTTTAAAATCGCCTCCATTTCTTCGCGGCTAATGGCATCAGGAAGACGAAGCCCAACTTTCGCCAATTCGATATTGGCCAAAGGGCTATGCTCAACCAGCTTTTCTATAAGCAAATATTTGTAAAATCCCCGGATGGCCGCTAGACTCCTGTTCAGGGAATTAGGATTCAATCCGTCTTTTCTCCTGGCGGTCAGGTAGGCAACGACCCGTTCGGCAGTGATGTCATGGATGGATGAGAGACCATTACGCACCATGAAAGCAATATACCCCTGTAGATCACGGCTGTAGGCGTCAAGCGTATTTGGCGAAGCCCCCTTTTCAACCGTTAAATAATTCAGATACTGGTCCAACAAGTCGAACATCCTCGCCACACCTCAGTCGTCGCTTATAGCCGCACTTCATTCATTTCTGTATCGGTGCATACGGGCTGCTTGAGAGAGAAAAACCTCCAGCTTCGCGGCAATGAACTGTGGGAAGGAATTACCGTCACTTTCTATCGCCAGGAAGGGAAGTTCGGATATCTCTGCCACGATGCGCGGCGGCAACCCACGGCGACGGTGAGCCTGTTGCTGCCATCCCCAGCCCATCTCCCTGGACAAAATTGCTTCCGCCAGACGGTTGGGCATGCAACCGAAGGGGCCAAGAGCGATGACGCCACTGTAATGGCCTGGAATTTCGCTGATTGCCCCTCCAACGGTTAATATGGCCTCACCTGTAAGTTGAGGATTAATGAGGTCTGCCGCATCTTTTATAAAACCCCTCACTCCTTTCGATCGCCGGGTCGTAAGTCCGGAACGAGCCATGATTTTTTTATACGCCCGCTCGTAACTTTTCATCCAGGCTATTTTCAAATAAGTTTCCGGCCTTTGATGCCAAGCCTGTTTTTTGGCGGCGAGATTATTAACGAGGCAATAGTCAGTGTAATATACCCATTCCATCACCCCGGCCGTTTTCACGCTCCAACCCTGCTCAGCCAGCTTTTCCACCATAAATTGACGTGATAAATCGTCATGACGTACAAATATCTCACCGGTAAGTAAAATGGTTGGCACTTGGTGCCAGGGGATTCTTCCTTCGATGGTAGAAAGCGATTTCGCAATTACCTCAAGCACTGCTTTAATATTTTTGTAATCAGGGGAAGTTTCCAGGGAACTGATAATTAGGTTCCACGACCTTTCAAAAATATCGATGGCAGCTATTTTATCTGGCGCATTTGCTAAAAGCAAAGATTTAATATCCTGAAAAATGTCCGACAAAACGGTCGCTGACCATAGTTTGGAGCTAAAATCCCTGCCCCCCAACTCCCGGTAGCCATTCTCCGCCTGCATCGAAAAAAGAGCTACATCGCTGATTTGCAACTTTTTAATTATGTGACGAATAAAAAAAGAATATTGGCCGAAACGGCAAGGCCCTGCGGCCGAAGGGATGAAATATAGTAGTAAATCATCTTTGCTGCGGCCTTGCTGCAAGTGATTAAAGAGACTCCCGAGCAGAACCAGGAGCGGCAGACATTCTTTACCGCTCGTATGCGCGCGGCCCAGCCTCAAAGTCTCCTCATTTGCCGACGGCAGGGCCGTAGCCCTGATGCCGGCGCTGCGAAAAACGGCGGCGATCGCTTTATTTCCTAATTTGCCCATGGAGGGAATAAGAACGTTGACCCGGGGATCATGCCAATCGATTTTCCTGCCGCAGGAATCAATAAATAACTGCCGCGTATGATGGAAATGGGCGGGCAACCTGGTCTCGCCGGGAGCGGACGGCAGGCTTCCCTTCCTATGCCCCGCTTCGCGGTAATTACTGATGATATCCAGAAAGGCCTCAATCCTTGTCTCCAGACCGGCATCCGCAACGTGGCTGTCCAACTCCAGAAGCAGAAATGGTTTGCTGCCCATGGCATGGCGAAAATATTCCACCAGAAATGAATCGGGACCGCAGGAAAAATTCGTAATATAACAGGGAAACAGCTGCGGATGCCGGGCAATGAATTGAGTGCTCTTGAGAATCGTCCGGCCTGCCTCCCAGTACATCTCCGGCGTTACTTCCTCACCTTCCAGAGGTAAAAAAGCATAGGGCAAAACCATTATACCCCGTGAAGCTATTTTCTGCGGGATTCCCATGTTGGCTTCCGAGACAAAGGCATTGTAAGATCTGCCGACAATGACAATCGCTTGGCGTTCGAGGTTTTTCTCCAGTTCCTGTAGTGCCTCCCGAGACTCCTTCCGGAGCCTGGCCTCTGTTTTTTCCAGATATGTGATTGCTTCCCCGTAGGCAAGGTGCGCGTCGCGTTGCCTCACGCCCATTTCCTCAACGGCAGAAGCCATCGTTTGCCCCATCTCTTTATGTCCCCGGGTGAAATCCAAAACCGGTTTTAAAACTTTTTTCCGGTTCCGCAGACCGGCCATAGTTTCATTTTCTTTGTTGGCAACAGTCAAATAATAGGGTTCCCCCTGCGACAAGGGGCAAACGGTACCGATGGAGCCGCTGCCATCCCTGCTCATACCTTTCAGTTGTGGCAGAAAGAGATAATCAGGCCTTTTATCCAACAAATTACGGAAAAAACCATGCGCCAGCTCAGCCGGATAACAAAAAGAGGCGCCTTTGGATGCTATTCCCGCTGCATCAATAGTATCCGGCAGTAGCACCTGGAATCCCAGGCGATGGAAAAAATAACTATAGAGGGGATATAACGCATTGACATGGAACGATTTATTTATGCCCACCGTAAACCGTTTTTTACCTGCCTGTTTCTCTAAACTAGTTATCCCATGATCGCTGAAAATATGTTTTTCGTACTTCCGTACGAAGTCCAGCTTATGCTCATCTATTTTGAAATGGCTACGCAGATTATACCAGCGATTGCAGGCGCCGCCAAAGGGATATGTCTTGCCCTCGACGCGAACACGGGTAATCTCGCAGTTGCGGTCGCAGCTTTCTTTGCCGCCATGGCAATGAAAGCTGCGGCGATGTTCGAAGTTTCTGTCTTTAAGAGTTTTGAGGGAATATGACCGGGCAACTAATCTGTCGGCATGAAGACGCTTTTTAATTTCCAAAGCTACTCCCAAAGCCCCCACTAATCCTGGTTCCGGCGGAACAATGATACGCTTCCCCGTCAGGGCGGCCATTGCCAATGGCACAGCCCGGTTATAACAGACCCCGCCTTGCATGAAGACCTTCTTTCCGACCAGACGGTTTCCCTTTACTCGGTTGTTATAGTTCATGCAGATGGAGTAAACCAGTCCGGCAAGAATATCTTCTTTTGTTAAACCATCCTGAAAAGCATTTTTTATGTCGCTGCTAATAAAGGCGGCACACTGATCATTAAAATTGGGTGGCTTCTTTCCCCGGAGGGCCAAACTGCCAATATCTTCCATGGCAACGCCCATCGTCTCGCGCGCTGCCTCTTCCAGAAAAGAACCGGTCCCGGCGCTGCAAGCATCGTTCATGGCATAATCGGAGGGCGCTCCCTGATCCAAATATGTGTATTTAGCGTCCTGTCCACCTATCTCAAAGATTGTTTCTACTGCGGGGTCAAAAAAAACCGCCCCGGCGGCATGAGCAATGATCTCATTAATGACGCCCTGGGTCATGGCGTAAAGACCGGCAATCTGCCGACCCGAACCGGTCACCCCTAGTCCGATGATGTCCATCCGTTCAGCCAAATCGCCCAGTTGATCGTAGAGAGAAGTAAAACAGGCGCGTGCCGCTGCTACTGGATTGCCGTTGGTGCGCAAATAAATAGACTTGAGAATCCGATTGTCGGCCATTCTCATCAGCACCGCCTTAGTGGTGGTCGAGCCCACATCCAAGCCCAAAAGACAGAGATCACCCGCCGCCGCCTCCCCTCTTTCCATGGTCTTGAATTCAACCAGATCGCGAAAGTCATATAAAGGCCTAAGGGAGGAAAAGTTATGCCTTGCCTCTTTAATAATGCTGTTTTTTTCAGGCAAAGGAATCGTTTCATTTTCCATAGCCCAAAGGGCTGCTCCCAGGGCTTCGAAATAGCAGGCCTCGTCAGGAACAATCAACTCCTTGACTTTGTTTTTCAGATAATCGACAAGGACACGGTTCTGTGTCATGCCGCCGATCATCATTACCCTTTCCCGATCGGGAGTTTGCGTTACCACTTCCATGATCTTGCCGGCAATCATCTCACATAATCCGGCAACAATCCGCCCCCCGGAAATACCTGCATTGGCAGCATGCGTGCAATCGCTTTTGCAGAAAACACTACACCGGCTGGAAACTCTGTAAGGGATCGTTTTTCTGGCAACCCGCGTCGCGTCTTCCGGTGACAGACCTATGCGGCGCAACTGCTGCACATAAAATTCACCCGTTCCGGAAGCACATTTGTTGCCGGATTTTACGGCGCAGATCTTTCCATCCTTACCTAATATGTAAACCAGGATATTTTCCCCACCGGCACTGATAACCGTGTCGATCCCGCTGCCTCGCCCATTCAAATGATAAAGGGCTGCCTCCAGGGCTTCTGGTTCTGAAATAGTAGTGAGATTTACTGCCTGACAGAGTTTTCGCCCGGTAACGGCTATACGTGCGCCGTCCATGGGAATCTCGGCAAATAATGACCTAATTACTGCACGAGGATCACCATGATGTGGTTTGTTTACCAGTAGCCTAGTCTCGGTCTTCCCCCCCCCATTGCTGCCTTTTCCTGCTTGCACAATCGACAAGGTCGTGGCGCCAATGCAAACACCGAAACTTTTCATAGATATTTATTCCTAGAAGAAATTAGTTTATTACCTGCTGGTAAACGGCCAGAATCTTTGCCGCCGCATATTCCCATTTGATTTTTTTTAACTCCTCGCGTCCGGCATTTGTCAATTCTTCGGCCAGGCAAGGGTGCTTTAAAAGTGAGATTATCTTGTCGGCCAACGCCTCGATATCCCCAAAATCCACCTTGAGGGCATGTTTAAGGAGTTCCGACACACCGGACTGTTTGGAAATTATTACCGGCACATCGAAGAGCATTGCTTCCAACGGGGAGATGCCGAAAGGTTCCGACACACTCGGCATGACATAAATATCGCTCCGGGCGTAAATGCGCTCCGCTTCCTCTTTCTGTAAGAAGCCGGTGAAATGAAACATACTGCCGATTCCCTTTTCTGCAACCTTTTCGATCATTTCTGCCATCAGATCACCGGTGCCTGCCATCACAAAACGCACTTCAGGCACATATTGCAGCACGCGGGCAGCAGCCTCAATAAAAGATTCCGGCCCCTTCTGATGCGTGATTCTACCAAGAAACAGAACGATTTTCTCAGCGTTGTCTTTCTTCGCGTACACCTCCCCTAATTGACTATCCTGGCGGGAAACGGCATTGTGAATCACTGTAATTTTTGCCGGGTCAATACCGTAGCGGCTAGTTATCTTCTCCTGCGTATAATGGCTTACAGCAATCACGCGCACCGCTTTTTCCATACCGTATTTTTCGATATTGTAAATATCCTGGTTGATATTTTCGCCACTGCGGTCAAATTCCAGGGCATGGGCATGGTAAACGTAGGGCCTCCCACTGGAGCGCTGGGCGTTTACGCAAGCCAATACCGAGGTCCAGTCATGGCCGTGAATAAGGTCAAACGTTTCTGAGCAAGCAATTTTTTCCGCAGCTCTTCCGTAGCGTGCAACTTCCGTCCAAATATCTGGTCCGTAATGGCCGGGCGCATATTCATCGGACGTTGAATGGGCACCGCTTTCCCCGGTTATATTGGCCAATAATTCTTCGTATTGTTTTACACTCATGTATGGCCGTAAGAGTGAATCCACTTTTCTGAGTCTTAAATTGCCGCCCCAGTTATCTTCTTCACCGCCTCCCTCCAAAAGAATGCCGGTAGAACAGTAATCCAGAGCAGAAAGGAGTTTTAAATGTTCGAACTTTTCAGGCGATTTGACACGGGGCATTACAAAAACGACCTCCTGCCCCAACTTTACGAGCCCTTTGGTAATGCCGTAGCAAGCCGTCCCCAAGCCTCCGCTTATGTGGGGCGGAAACTCCCATCCGAACATCAAAATTCGCATATCAACCCGCTTTCTATGAAGTCTTCCATTATCAAAACAAGCTTATCCGATCTCACATTAACCCATTTTCTGTCAAACTTCAAATAATTATCTGTTTGAAATCATTAGAACTGATCTTTTATTCTTGACAGGCCAAGACCCCTTGCCTATACTGCGGCGCGAATTTACAATCATTAACGATGTCCTTCTGAGAGCATTAAATATAATGAAGTTAAACAGTTTGGACACAGGCCGAATCGCCATTATTGGACCCGGTCGCCTGGGTACGTCCTTTGCCTACAAGTTCGGTCGGGATAACAAAAAGGTCACCATATATTACCATAACGCAGATATCTGCCGGGAAATCAACAGGGAGCACTTGAATCCGAAACACCTGACTTGCGATCTGGCAAAAAGGCTGGGTGGCATGGACAATGTGCCCCGTCTTTCGACACGCGTCTTTGCCACCAATGATCTGGAACGCACCATCGAGGATAATGACATCATCCTGCTTGCCGTAACAATGGACAGGTTACCGGAATTGCTGAATTACCTCAAGCCGCTGATGGAAAAAAAAAGCGGTCCGACCTGTCTTATCTCACCCCTGAAGGGTTTGATTTCCGATGAAATATCAAAGGAACTAATTACTCCCTCACAACTTATCAATAACTATCTGGCCAACATGCAGGAGAAGTATGATGTTGTCTGCCTCGGCGGTCCGTTCTTCGATATGGACATTGCTCTGGGGAATCCGGTCTGCGTCACCGTCGCCGGGGGAAAAAGCATTGCCAATCTGATCATTCAGGAACTGACGCGGTTTAATCGGCGGGAGCTTTGCTCTTACTACAACATTGACATTGTGGGAATTGAAGCCTGCGGTTCTCTCAAGAATATTGTTGCCAACATCAAGGGCTTGACCGATTCCCTGGAACTGGGTGACTCCGTCCCGGGAACCATCTTTGCCAGGTCGGGCGTAGAGATAAGGTCCCTGTCAATGCTCCTGGGGGGCAGTTTTCAGGCTTTCCACAGCCAAGCAGGCGTGGGCGACATGTATGTCACCGTCTCTTCCGAGGCCAGCAAAAATTATCGCTACGGCAAATTATTTTATGAGCTTTATAACGGCAATCCCATTGAAACCGATCTTAAGGTACGGAGTTTGATCGACGGCACACCGGAAGGCCCTAATACCATCAGGAATGTTTACCGCTACCTGGAAAAGAAGAACATGTACAGTCCTCTTTTCCATTGCGCCTACAGGATTTTTAATGAGGGAACTAACCGGGAGGCCATCAAGGAGCAGGTCCTCCAAGCCTGCCAGTTCGACAGAAGGAAGAAAGAATACATCGGGCCCATATCCAGACTGCTATACAGGCTCGTACCGGACTATTGGTATAGAAGGCACAAGGGGCTGCTCGCCAAACTGGCCATCTGACGCCGGACGGTTTTAGAGTAAACTCAATGTTTTGAAGAAGATTTTGGCAGATTCTTCGCCACCATAGCATGAAGCTTTTTTCTAATTTGCGCTATACTTTCGGGTTCCATTTTCTCGGCAATATCTCTCCGAAATAAATTATTTGCACAACTTTCAGCCACCCTTACGATTGCCCCGGGATGGTGCCCCATCCATTCCTGTTTTAGTCTTACTTCCATGATGCTACCCCCTGATTATCCTGGCCTGATTGTCGGCAGTTTCACAGCCCTGATCAATCTACCAGTTCGCAATGGCCCCCCACAACTGACCGACCGTACCATCATTACCCTGAAAACAACAGGTGTTTAAATTGTACGCCCCGCACGAATTGGCCTGAGGGCGCCCTCCGCACGGCAGTTAACTTCTCTTTCTATTTCTGCTTCATTAGCGCATTAATATGTAAATATGCACATAAACGCTTGGCATAATTACGGTTGTGTGGCATATTGCCGCAATAAAACTCTGGAAAGGGCAAAAAATGTTGGGAATAATCTCAGGCACACTACTCCTTAAGGAATGGGAAGTTTTCAGGAACGTGAAGGAAGTCTATAAGGGCAATGAATATGGTGAGGTCAAACTGATGGTAACCGACGATATTACCTTTATTGCTCGTCATGGGTATGGCCAAAATAATCACATCTTGCCCCATATCATAAATCATCGAGCTAACATGAAAGCCTTTCAGGAAATAGGAGTGAAGGAAATTATCGGTGTCAATTCAACGGGCTCTCTTAAAACAGCCTTGCAACCCGGCAGCATTGTCATTCCCGATGATTTTATCATGCTTGCCCCCTACCCTTCCGTTTTTGTTAACCAAGCGATTCATCTGGCAGCCGGACTGGACCGGGAGGTGCGCGGAAAGGTGCTTCAGGCGGCGAAGGCCGTCGGCATTGATGCAAAAGATGGCGGCACATACTGGCAAACTACCGGACCCAGACTAGAAACATGTGCCGAAATCCGGATGATGTCCCAATTTGCCGATCTGGTGGGCATGACGATGGCAAGTGAAGCGATCCTGGCGCAGGAGCTTGGCTTAGGATATGCGTCTGTTTGTTCAGTCGATAATTATGCCCACGGTCTTGTCGGGAAAGACGAACTGTCCATGGATGAGATATCCGCCAGGGCTCGCATCGGCGGCGCAACCATCAGCCGCCTGATTGTCAATTACGTTGCCGCCATGTAGTTCTTGTCAGGCCAGTTTAAGCAGGGCTTGTTTAATCCTTTCCAAGCCTTCCTCGATGTGGTTCATTGCGGTTGCGTAAGAAAGACGGATGTGGCTGTCATGTCCAAATTCGACGCCGGGAACGACTGCTACATTAGCGTTCTCCAGGAGAAATGCGGTCAGGTCGGAAGAGTTGGCGATCACCTTACTTTCATAATTCCTCCCATAGAAGGAAGAAACGTCGGGGAAGACATAGAAGGCGCCATCCGGCATTATACAGGTAACACCCGGGATGGCATTAAGCAGGGCCACGATAGCATTGCGGCGCTTTTCGAACTCCTGCGTCATTGCCGTTACACTCTCCTGCGGGCCATTTAGGGCCTCTACGGCCGCCTTCTGAGCAATGGAAGTGGGATTCGAGGTGCTCTGGCTTTGAAGCTTTACCAAGGCGGCGATGATTTCTTCCGGGCCGGCGGCATATCCTATTCGCCAGCCCGTCATGGCGTAAGCTTTGGAAACACCATTTACTAATATAAAATTTTTCTTGAGAGCAGGGCTTAGGGCCGCCATGGAATAAAATTTGCCGCCGTCATAAATAATTTTTTCGTATATGTCGTCGGAGATTATCAGGATATCCTTCTCTGCCAAAATAACTGCCAGGGATTCCAGTTCCGCTCGCCCGTAGTTAATGCCCGTAGGATTGGAAGGGCTATTGATAATAATGGCTCTGGTGCGCTCATTTATCGCCTTTAGCAATTGCTCCGGTTGCAGTTTGAAACCATCTGCGACATTTGTTTCGATAATCACCGGTTTCGCGCCGGTAAGGGTAATAATATCGACATAGGAAACCCAGTAGGGAGCAGGAATGAGTACCTCATCACCATCCTCAAATAGCACCTGTGCCAGGTTGTAGAGGGTATGTTTCGCCCCGCAGGAAACTGCCACTTCTGATCGTTTATAAATCAAGCCATGATCACGCTGCAATTTACTGATAATCGCATCTTTCAGATCATCGGTCCCGCCGACAGGAGTATATTTGGTAAATCCCGCCTCTATCGCCTTGATGGCAGCTCTTTTTATTGATTCCGGCGTGTCAAAGTCAGGCTCACCGGCGCCAAAACCGATAATGTCGCGCCCCTCCGCGCGCAGTGAATTGGCTTTGGCGGTGATAGCGAGCGTGGGAGAAGGTTTTATTTGGGATATTCGTTTAGACAATTTCATGGATGCTTCCTTCCCATATTTAACTCTTCATATTTCTCCTGCAATCTTTTCAAAACAATATCCGGGACCATCCCCTTTACCGATCCGCCTAGAGAGGCGGCTTCTTTAATGATCCTGGAGCTGGTATAAAACCACTTGAAACCGGCCATAAGAAAAACTGTTTCCACCTCACGGTTTAGGCGGCGATTCATCAAGGCCATCTGAAATTCGTATTCAAAATCAGACAAAGCTCTCAATCCCCGAAATATGATGTTAGCCTCTATTTTTTTAAGATAATCAATTAACAATCCCGAATAATGGTCAACCATTACCCGGTCATTATCTTTATAAATCTCCCCGATGATCGCAACCCTTTCCTCGACGGAAAAAAACGATTTCTTCTCGGGATTGGTGGCTATGAGAACAACAATTTCATCGAACATTGTTAACCCACGTTTAACAAGATCAACGTGTCCATTCGTGAAGGGGTCAAACGATCCAGGGTAAACGGCCACTTTCTTCATGATTTCACGTTCCTCCATTAAAACTTTAAAAACGACAACATGGTATCGCCATACTTTCTTTGATCAAACAAAATGAGTTCCTCGGCTTTATCCAATGCTCCTGCTTCGCGGGTAGAATGCTGAAAGATGACGACCCCATCTTCGGCAACTATGCTAACATCTGCCAAATAACCCAATGTTTTACCCACCAAACCCTTATCGTAAGGCGGATCAGCAAAAATTATGTTAAACGAAGTTCCCTGTTTATGAAGAAGAGAGACCGCCTTATCCATTGTGATAGAAAGAATCCGGGATTTATCTGTAAAACCGCATAGCAAAAGATTCGCTTTGGCATATCTGGCAAGAGCTGCATCTTTTTCAATAAATACGGCACGCGCCGCCCCACGACTGAGAGCCTCGATCCCGACATTACCCGCCCCCGAATAAGCATCCAGAAAACTGTCGCCTCTTAGAGATCCTAAAATACTAAAAAGCGCTTCCTTAATCTTGTCCGCCGTCGGACGCGCCCGGCACTTGGGTGGGTAAAGGACGTGACGTCCCTTTGCCTCACCGCCGATGATTCTCATAGGTAATCTTTAATCAGTTTTTCGGCAATCTGCACGGCATTGAAGGCCGCGCCTTTCCTTAAGTTATCCGATACGATCCACATGTTAATGCCATTTTTGACGGACTCGTCATCCCGTATTCGCCCCACAAATGTGGCGTTCCGGCCCGCAGCGTTAATTGCCAGGGGATATAGCTTTTGCCGAGGAGAATCAGTAATCTCCACTCCCGGAGCCTGGGCAAGAAGTTTTCTCACTTCGGCAGCGGTAATTTTTACCTCTGTTTCAATGTTTACCGATTCCGAATGTCCGTAAAATACCGGCACCCTGACGCATGTGGCAGTTACCCCGATGGAATCGTCGGCAAAAATCTTTCTTGTTTCGTTGATCATCTTCATTTCTTCCTTGGTGTAGCCATTGTCCAGGAAGACATCGATTTGCGGCAAACAGTTAAAGGCAATCTGGTGCGGATAGACTTCCACTGTCGGATAATGGCCGTTTAGTACTTCCCGGGTCTGGTTTGTCAACTCCTGGATGGCCCTTGTCCCCGTACCGGAAACCGCTTGATAGGTCGAAACGACGATACGTTTAATCCTTGCTTTATCGTGGATGGGCTTTAAGGCAACAACCATCTGAATCGTGGAGCAGTTAGGATTAGCAATAATGCCGCGCTCGGTATACATTTTTATTGATTCAGGATTTACCTCAGGAACCACCAGAGGTATTTCAGGAACCATCCGGAAGGCGCTGGTGTTGTCAATTACCACGCAGCCGGCCTCAGATGCAATTGGTGCAAAACGCTCACTGACGCTGCCTCCGGCGGAAAACAGTCCGATTTGCATCCCTTGAAATGAATCTTCCGCAAGAGTTTTGACGGGAATATCCTGTCCATGATATCTCATGATCTTCCCGGCGGATCGTTCCGAGGCCAGCAAAGTCAAATTGCCCACGGGAAAATTTCTTTCCTCCAATATTTTTATCATTGCGTTGCCCACAGCACCGGTGGCGCCCACAATCGCAACATTCCAGCTTGCCATATTGCTTCCTCTCATGAACTTTTAATCTTTAGACTTGTTTCTGCTTTTCCCTTTTCCGATTTCTTGCAATGGTTAACCAACCACCAGCATGGTCCCGACAAGGCATAGCAAAGCGCAAAAATAAAAAGGGTAATCTGTGGTTCGGCAGCCACGACCATCATAATAATCACAATCAGCACGAAGGACATAAACGGTTTACGGGAAAAAAAATTCAAGTCCTTGAAACTGTAATATTTAACATTGCTCACCATGAGCAGTGCCAGGGCAACAACGGCAACAAAGATGACCGGGTTGCTATATTTTCCTGCGCCGCCCAAATAAAAATAAAACATAATTCCCGTGGCGACCACGGAAGCAGCTCCGGGGATAGGTAAGCCATTAAAAACCCGGCTTTCGACAATGCCACTTTGCACGTTGAAACGGGCAAGGCGCAACGCCCCACAAACGGCAAATAAAAAAGAGCCCAGCCATCCCCATTTTCCATAGACAGAAAGAGCCCAGGCATAGGCAAGTATTGCCGGCGCAACGCCGAATGTAACAAGATCGGCCAGGGAATCTAATTCTGCGCCAAACTTGCTCATGGTATTGGTGATTCTGGCAATTCGGCCATCTAAGCTGTCAAGAGCAGCGGCAAGAACGATAAAAACACCGGCGATATTGTAATCTCCCCGCATTGCAGCCAAAATGGCGTAATAACCGCAGAAAAGATTGCCCGTCGTGAGAATGTTGGGCAATAGAAAAATTCCCCGTCTGCGACGTTTTTTTTTGTTTGACTGTTCGTTTTTCACGGCAATTCCCCTAGCACCGTTTCGCCAGCCCTTACCAGGTCTCCTATGTTGACGGCAATCCGTGACGCCGCCGGCAAATAAACATCCAGTCGGGAACCAAAACGAATCAGTCCGAATCTTTCGCCCCTCTTAACCGGCATCCCTTCTTTAATCCAGCAAACAATTCTACGGGCGATCAGGCCGGCAATCTGTACCGTCAGAATATCATGGCCCTTGTCCGTAGTAATAACGATGGCATTATTTTCATTAAGCGCTGAAGCTTTGTCTAAATGGGCGGATATGAAGCGGCCCTTGTTGTAACAAATGCGTTTTACCGTACCGGAATAGGGGATTCTATTTACATGTACATTGAAAACGTTCATAAAAACGCTTATTTTAATAAAATCACCTTGCAGTAAATCAGAACAGCGCACCTTCTCAACCTTAATTATTTTCCCATCGGCAGGCGAAATAACTAGCCCTTCCTGATCCGGCGATCTTCTTGCGGGATTGCGAAAAAAACAGGCCACAAAAAAGGTGACGGCAAGTGAAATGCCGGCGAGGATGCTAAAGCCTAAAGCGCCCAGACCGATAGTAACAATAGCGGCGGCAAGGATAAAGGGAAGCCCTTCCGGCACTATGACGCTTTGGCGATTAAGGATCACTTGAACTCCCTCCTGAAACACCTGCTCTTAAGCCCCGCTCCTGGGGATTTATATGAATTACCCTGGGTTGTCAACGCCCTTGTTATGACAGGCATCGGACATCAGAAACTTTCGTTCTGCCTCAGAAAGGCGCAAATATCGTGGTGCCATGGTCAGAAAGTTGGATGTTTCGCCACGATAAAATTTATCCAACCCCAGTAAACCAACCGTGCCTGCCCTTATGTGAGATGATTCTGCCGGGACAATCAGGGCATTTGGAAAAACATTCTTAATAAATCTCGCATATTTTAACGCTCCGGAGCCGGTGAATATGGCCCCTTCCCTGGAAGTTAAATCAGACAAAAACGATCCGACATCACAAATCCTCTCCTCGACGAACGGTTCCAATTGAGAATCTGCTCCCATCTGGTAAGCTGCGGCGTAAATCTGCCCATTCTGAGCGTCCAGCATTGCATACACCGTCAAGAAAGGTAAGAAGGAAATGGCGGTGGCGGCTAAAGCTTCAAGGCTGGATACACCTACAATGGGTTTATTGGCTGCCATTGCTAAGCCCTTTATGGTGCTTACAGCTATACGCACCCCCGTGAAGGATCCCGGTCCACGGGTACAAACAAAAAAATCCGTGTCCAGCAGATCTGTGTCAGTAAGATCGCATGCATCTTTGATGGCCGTCAGCAAACGGAGAGAATGATTTTCGCCGGTATTGAGGCACACCTCCGCACGCACGGTTCGACCTTCGAGAAGAGCTACACTCAGGGTAGCCACCGCGCCATCTATTGCCAATATCTGCATATCAGACTATCCCGCAGGAAATTAATTTAGCGCAACAAGTTTACAATGGGCAACTATCTGGAGAAATAATTACTTATGTCTTGGATAAATTTGATGTTTAACCTCTCTATATCCATGAAAAGCACAAACATCATCAACATGATGAGCAGCACAAAGCCGATCTGCTGGGCTCTTTCGCGCCATCTAACGTGTATTTCTTTACCGGTAACGGCCTCGATTATATAAAAGAAGAGGTGCCCACCATCGAGAATAGGAATGGGCAATAGATTCAATACGGCCAGATTAATACTTAGAAGGGCCATAAAGAGCAGAAAAGGTATCATGCCCTCCCTGGCTTGAGCGCCGGCTAGTTGGGCAATCATAATTGGCCCGCCTAACGTTTTTGGTGAGACGATTCCCTGAAATATTTTAAAAACACTCAGCACCGTCAATTTCGATAAGGCATATGTTTGTTTTGTAGCTTCTGTAACGGCATTCCAAGGATTTAGGCGTTCTATCCTTGTTTCCATCGAAGGAGAGACCCCTATTTTATAGGAATTTACCTCTTCACCAAAGATGGATTTAGCCTTTAATAATTCAGGCTTTATATCGATGGTATAGTTCTTCTTGGTTCTTAAGATAACGAGGCGCAGGGCCTTGCCGTCGCTTTCACTTATCAGCTTGGCCATGTCTGCCCAAGTATTTATTTGTTTCCCGTCAATAGACAGAATTGTATCTGATTTTTGCAGACCGGCGTGTCGGGCGGCTGAACCTTCCTGGACTTCGCCTATCTTTGGTATCAAAACAGGTAAACCCCAACTATAAACAAAGGAGAATATCGCTATAGCCAAGAGTAGATTAAAAATAGGGCCTGCGACCACAATTAACATCTTATTGGCAACCCGCTGTTTTAGAAAAGAGCGCTTCTGCTCCTCAGGGGAAATAACATCGTCTTCCGCTTCCCCCAGAAGTTTTACGTAGCCACCCAAAGGAAAAAGAGAAATCATATACTCCGTTTCCCCGATTTTCATGCCCGCCAGGCGAGGCCCGAAACCAAGGGAAAACTTAAGAACGCCAACCCCGGTAAGCTTAGCCATCAGAAAATGGCCAAGCTCATGGACAAAAATGAGCGCTCCTAAAAGCACAATCACCGCTATAATACTTATCAATTTAGCCTCCCATGACTATTCATGTCCTCAAGAAAAAAAGGGCACTTTTTATACAAATCCGCTCACAATCCTATTTTGCAGATAATTTCGCCCGCCGTTAACCTGGCCCAAGCATCGGCGGCAAGGATGTCGTCAACTGTCACATTATCACCATTATTACAAGCTGTTAGAGAAATAGTATCTTCTATAACTTTACATATTTCCGTGAAAGATATTTTACTCCCAAGAAATGCCTCTACGGCCACTTCGTTTGCAGCATTGAATACTGTCGGCGTCGTGGCGCCTCGTCTCCCTGCCTCGTACGCAAGCTTTAGGCCAGGAAATTTCTCAAAATCAGGCGGTAAAAACTCCAGCGTCCGCACGGAAAGTAGGTCAAGATATTGTCCCATTGCTGCCGTTCTTTCCGGAAAAGAAAGGGCGTAAGCAATGGGCGTCCGCATATCAGGTGTGCCAAGTTGTGCAAGCATGGCCCCGTCGAGGTATTCCACCAGTGAATGCACAATGCTTTGAGGGTGAACATGTATGTGGATGCGATTATAATCAAGGTCAAATAACCAACGTGCTTCAATGACTTCCAGCCCTTTATTAATCATAGTGGCCGAATCTACAGATATTTTCTTTCCCATCTGCCAGTTTGGGTGGCTTAAGGCCTGCGTGGGCGTCACGCTGCCCAGTTGCTCTCTGGGTAAATGCAGAAAAGGTCCCCCGGAAGCAGTCAGGATGATCCGTTTGACATCCTGCCGATGCTGCCCGAGGAGACATTGAAAAATGGCACTGTGTTCACTATCTACCGGCAAGATTCTGCTGCCTGTTTCTCTGGCCTTTTTTGTTATCAGTTCTCCCGCCATCACCATAATCTCTTTGTTCGCAAGGGCAATGTCCTTGCCGACGTTGATCGCCGCCAGAGTAGGCACCAGGCCGGCCGAACCGGCCATAGCCGAAACAACCATGTCGATGCCGTCGGCTGCCGCAACATCACAGTATCCTTTTTCACCCCAGAGGATTTCCGGTCTGGAAGACCCTGGCAGCGCTGCCGCCAGTTTTTCCGCCAGGCTCTCTTCCTTGACAACCACTTGGCGAGGTTGGAATTTCACTATTTGTTCCAGCAGAAGGGGAAGATTGCTGCCAGCTGCCAGGGCTCCCACGCGGTAGCGCTGAGAATTTCCCTGGACCACATTCAAGGTGTTAACGCCGATGGAACCCGTTGAGCCTAATATCGTTAAGTATTTCATCTTAATAGCAAATATTGATAGTAACATATTAAAGGTGCTATGAAACTGACGCTATCTAAACGATCCATGACACCACCATGACCAGGGATTATGCGACCGGCATCCTTAACATCAGCGCTCCTTTTCAGAGCTGATTCGAACAGATCTCCTAGCTGTCCCATGATACCACCGAAGAAACCGAGTATGGCAGCGTCCATGAGTGGTAATTCCTGGAAAAAAAAATGTTGAAAAACCATTCCGCCTAAGGTACTGCCGAGAAGCACTCCCAAGGTTCCTTCCACCGTCTTACCCGGACTCAAGTTGACTTGCAAGCTTCGCTTGCCAAATAGTTTGCCTGCGTATAAGCCGGCAATATCACCGGAAAAAGCCAGTGCCAGGGTGAAAATGATCCATTGGACCCCATGTATTGTTTGGCGCATAAAGATGAAAGAAGAAATTAGCAGGGGCATATACATAAAGCCGAGGAGAACCTTGCCCATGTTTGACATTTCAATTGCCGCCGCCTTGATTTGCAGAAGAAATAAAAGGGCGGAAAGAAGCAGGGAAAATGTCAACACGGCGGTCAGGACGGCAAAATTGCATGAATATGAGGCAATGGCAATAGCAGTGGCGAAGATAACTATGGAGCATTTTTCCCTGCCATATCCTTCGCTGCCAAAAGCCAACCGATTATATTCCCATACGGCAATCTGAATAAGTAACAAAATGAATAGAGAAAAAACCTTTTCCGAAGTGAAACTTACAAAGGCAATCAGCAGGGGGGTGCCAATCAGGCCGGTTAGACATCTCTGCAAATGCTGATTCATCCAGGCGCTACCTTGGGTAGTTGATCACTGGTTAAGCCAAATCTTCTTTCCCTCTGCTGGTAGTTAATAATTGCCTCTAGCAAATCATCCCTTCCAAAATCAGGCCATAATATTTCGGTAAAATAGAACTCCGTATAGGCCGTTTGCCATAAAAGAAAATTGCTTAACCGGTATTCCCCGCTCGTCCTGATGAGTAAATCAGGATCGGGGAGGGCCGCAGTGTCAAGGTAGGATGAGAAAACTTCGGCGGTGATGGGTTCAGAGGGAAGTTTGGAAAGGCGCATATCAGTAAGAAGCGTGTTAATTCCCCGAAGAATCTCATCACGACCGCTATAGCTTAAGGCCAGATTGAGCACCATTCCCCGATTGTGGGAGGTTTTTTCCATGACTTCCTTAAGAGATTTGTTTATTCGTTCTGGTAAAGCAAACCGATTGCCGATAGTTACCAGACGGATATCACGTTCAAGCATTTCATTAAGTTCTGATCGTAAGTACCTTTCTAATAAAAGCATAAGAGCATTAACTTCCTGAGTAGGGCGTATCCAGTTTTCTACAGAGAAGGCATATAGCGTTAGATATTTGATGCCAAGTTCACAAGAAGCTCTGACGATATCTCTCACTGCTTCCGTTCCCTTCTGATGGCCAATAATGCGGCCAAAAGCGTGTTTCTGCGCCCATCTCCCGTTGCCGTCCATGATGATGGCGATATGCTGAGGCAATTTTTTTTTGTCAATTTTTTCCATAGTCATCGGTAGGATGGTAAAGCATTAATTTGTCGAGATGCGGCACTAGTAGCATATGCTTGGGGCATTATCAAGCCGCATTTGGGTCTCAAAAAAGAAAAGGGGAGCCACAAGCTCCCCTCAAGCGATGAGATTAAATGTGCCTTATATTTCCATGATTTCTTTTTCTTTGGCTGCCAGTATGGTGTCCGTCTTTTCAATGGCTTGATCGGTCAGTTTCTGGACTTTCTCCTGGTAGTTGAACATTTCGTCTTCCGGTATTTCGCCCGCCTTTTTCATGTTTTTCAATTGTTCGTTGGCATCGCGGCGGGCACTGCGCTGATTCACCTTGCACTCCTCTGCCATTTTCTTTACTGTCTTGACGAGATCCTTCCGGCGCTCCTCAGTTAAGGGAGGGATGGCAAGACGGACGACTTTACCATCGTTCGAAGGCATCACGCCCAAATCTGATTTATTGATAGCCCGTTCAATAGCACTAATGATGCTGCCGTCCCAGGGAGAAATGACGATTAGGCGGCTTTCTGGTATTGAAAGAGTAGCAACCTGGTTTAGGGGCGTAGCAACGCCGTAATAGTCGACCTTAATCCCATCCACAAGTGTAAGCGAAGCTCTGCCGGTTCGCACTTTGCTTAAGGCTTTTTCAAGGGTCTGCAGCGCGCGCTGCGTCTCCTCCTTCAATTCTTCTATTAATAAATCCTTCATCGCAAATCCCTTGCTCTGGCTATGAAATATTAATTACCAACTTTAGTGCCGATTGGATGACCGCAAACAACCTTTTTGATATTGCCTGACTGATGCATGTTGAACACCACGATTAAAAGACCGTTATCACGGCACAACGAGATTGCTGTGCCGTCCATAACTTTCAAGTCCCTGGTCAAAACATCCGTGTAGCTGATGCTGTTAAACTTAGTAGCATCGCTGTTACGCACGGGATCCCTGTCATAAACGCCATCCACCTTGGTGGCCTTCATTATTACATCCGCCTTTATCTCCATCGCCCTCAAGGAAGCCGCTGTATCAGTAGTAAAAAAAGGGTTGCCTGTGCCCGCAGCAAAAATAACCACCCTGCCCTTTTCCAAATGGCGGATAGCTTTGCGTTGAATATAGGGTTCGGCAATTGCTTTCATTTCTATCGCCGTCTGCACCCGTGTTTCGACGCCAATTTTTTCTAAGGCACTTTGCAGGGCCAGGCTGTTGATGACCGTACCCAACATCCCCATGTAATCGGCGGATGTCCGCTCCATACCCTGCGCATGGGCCTCTCCACCCCGCAAAATGTTGCCGGCACCAACGACCACGCCCAACTGGGTCCCCAATTGCACCACTTCCCTGATTTCCGCCGCGATATTATTAACTGTCCGATAATCCAAGCCGAAAGAGCGTTCTCCCATCAGGGCTTCTCCGCTTAGTTTCAGCAGGACTCTTTTATATACCGGCTGGTTCATTACTGCTTGATTTCCTCTCCTAACTGATAACGGACGAACCGGCGCAAAATGATGTTTTCCCCGGTTTTTGCGATCATCTCCTTTATCATTGCGCCCACCGTAATATCTGTGTTTTTTACAAACTTTTGGTCCAGAACACAGACATCTTCATAATATTTCTTCAGCTTCCCCTCGATAATTTTTTCCCAAATTTTTTCGGGCTTTCCTTCCTGGGTTGCCTGAGTACGATAGATATCCTTTTCCCTCTCCAAAGCAGCGGCGGGAATTTCTTCCGGGGAAAGGTAAAGCGGGTTTGCCGCGGCAATATGCATGGCCAGGTCCTTAGCCAAAGTACGAAAGTCTTCCGTTTTGGCAACGAAGTCTGTTTCACAGTTCAGCTCAACCATGACTCCAATTCTTCCCCCCATATGGAGATAGGATGCAACCATGCCTTCTTTGGCTGCCTTTGAAGAGCGCTTTGTCGCAGCCGCCATGCCTTTGGTGCGCAAATAATCGATCGCTTTTTCAAAATCCCCGCCGCCTACTACCAGCGCCTCTTTGCAATCCATCATGCCGACGCCTGTTTTATCTCTCAATTCCTTTACCATCCCTGAAGTAATATCCAATTTACACTGCCTCCTTAAATATGTTTAACCCTGCTCGTTATTATCCGGCTCGGCAATTCTCTCGGAAAATCCGTCTTTTGTCTCGATGCTTTCCGGAACATTGGATTCTGCATCATCAATTTCAGGCATAAGCGCCGATGTTTCTTTGTTGCTTTCCGCCTGCAGACGTTCTTCAAAAAGCTTACGACCTTCCAACACCGCATCGCCAAACTTGGAGGCGAACAATTTGATTGCTCTAATAGCGTCGTCGTTACCGGGAATGATATAGTCTATCTCGTCGGGATCACAGTTGGTATCCACTATACCGACAACGGGAATTTTTAGCTTTCTTGCTTCCTTGACGCCGATCTCTTCCCGCTTGGGATCGACCACAAAAATGCCCTTTGGTACGCCGCGGATATGCCTGATACCACCAAGGACGTTATCCAACTTAGCCCGTTCTTTTTGAAGTTTCAGAATCTCCTTTTTGGGAAAGGCTTTTATGCTGTCATCGGCAAACATCCGATCCAGTGAATTCAAACGATCAATGCTTTTTTTAATGGTCGTAAAATTTGTTAACATCCCGCCCAGCCATCTCTGATTAACATAGGGCATATTACATCTTTCCGCTTCTTCACGGAGTGATTCCTGGGCCTGTTTTTTGGTGCCAACAAAAAGTAGCTCTCCACCGTCCGCCACCATATTGACAACAAAATTATAGGCTATCTGGAACAACCCCACCGTCTGCTGAAGATCAATAATATAGATGTTATTTCTCGCCCCAAAGATGTAGGGCTTCATTTTGGGATTCCACTTATTGGTCTGGTGACCGAAATGAACCCCCGCCTCTAACAGCGCCTTCATTGAAATACTCGCCATAACTCTCTCCTTGAATGTGTTTTTTCCGCCACCCCTTTCAACTTGGCGGTCAGCTTCAGCGAAGCAACACGCCGCCAATCCGAGGGTGTGTGAATTGACGCGCTTCTAACACAGAAGCCGCCGATTGGCAAGTTAAATACTCAACAGTTAAATACCAACATAATAAATATTTAAGCGGTCCAATCATTTACCACAACATTTTTTGTATTTTTTTCCGCTTCCGCAAGTACAAGGTTCATTACGTCCAGTTTTGTCGCCGGATCTTTTTGAAGTTTTAGCGGACGCTACCTCTTCACCGCGGTTCATTGCATAATCCCGTGTACGAGAATGCTCTCTGATGTCTTCAATTTCTTCCTCGCGCTGGACCTGCACCATGCACAGCTTGGCGATGGTATCATTCTTAATGCGCTGCACCATCGCCATGAACATTTCATAGCCTTCCTTTTGATATTCCCGGATCGGTTCCTTCTGACCGTAACCGCGCAGCCCGATACCCTCCTTCAAATGATCCATGGCAAGCAGGTGATCTTTCCAATGATTATCTATCGCCTGGATCATAATCACCTTCCGCAGATAATCCATCATCGGTTGGCCATATTGCCGCTCTTTCTCAGCAAGGAGAGACTTCACGGCGCTGATAATTCCATCTTCTAAACCCCGCACGCTGGGAGGCTGATCCGGCGTTACCAAAGACAATTTCGTGGAAAACTGCTGGAATACGGCATCTCCCAGGCTTTTAATATCCCAGTCCTCGGGATTAATTTTTTCGTCGGTATATTCGTCAACGAGACCGGCAATAATCTCTTCCAGCATCTCTTCATTGTCCGTCGCCAGGTCCTCTCCCTTCAGTACTTTTTTGCGCTGTTCGTATATTACCTGCCTCTGTCTGTTCATCACATCATCGTATTCCAGCAAATGTTTACGCATTTCGAAATTCTGACCTTCGACCCGTTTCTGGGCATTCTCTATGGCTTTAGAAATGAGTGAATGTTCAATAGGCTCATTTTCTTCGATGCCGATCTTGTCCATGATATTTGCGATCCTTTCGGCACCGAAGATGCGTAAAAGATCATCTTCCAAAGAAAGATAAAAGCGTGACGATCCGTTATCGCCCTGACGTCCGGCACGGCCACGCAACTGATTGTCGATGCGGCGGCTTTCATGTCGTTCCGTACCGAGAATGTGCAAGCCGCCCAGTTCCGCAACGCCCTCCCCCAACTTGATATCAGTTCCGCGACCGGCCATGTTGGTAGATATGGTTACCATGCCTGCCTGTCCGGCCTGAGCGACAATCTCCGCCTCACGCTCATGGTTTTTTGCGTTAAGCACATGATGTTTTATCCCATGGCGAGTCAGATAAGTACTTAATTGTTCGGACTTTTCTATGGATATTGTACCAACCAGCACTGGCCGCTTCACCTTATTTAGTTCTGTTATTTCGGCGATAACGGCGTTAAATTTCTCCTTCTCTGTCTTGTAAATTATGTCAGTGTGATCCACTCTGATCATGGGCATATTTGTAGGGATGACAAGCACGTCCAGATTATATATTTTCTTGAATTCCGGGGCTTCCGTATCGGCCGTACCAGTCATCCCCGCTAATTTGTTATACATGCGGAAGTAATTCTGGAAGGTGATGGAGGCCATCGTTTGATTTTCATTTTCGATCTTAACCTTTTCTTTGGCTTCCAAAGCCTGGTGCAGACCATCGCTGTACCGTCGGCCTGGCATAACCCGTCCCGTAAATTCATCGACGATAATAACCTGGCCATCTTTTACCAAATAATCAACATCTCTCTTGAAAAGCGCATGCGCTTTAAGAGCTTGATTCACATGATGCAAGATTTCGATATTTTGCGGCTCAAAAAGGTTGCTGACCTTAAGGAGATTTTCTACGTGCGACACCCCGTCTTCTGTAAGAACAACGGTGCGGCTTTTTTCATCGATCGTGTAATCTACGTCATTCTTGAGACGCGGGATGATCTGATTAATGCGATAATATTTATCGGTGGATTCCTCGGAAAGTCCAGAGATGATAAGAGGCGTACGTGCCTCGTCAATCAGGATGCTGTCAACTTCATCGACTATGGCATAGTAGAATTCACGCTGCACATATTCCTCAAGATTGAATTTCATGTTGTCGCGGAGATAATCGAAACCAAACTCGTTGTTAGTGCCATAAGTAACGTCGGCATTGTAAGCATGACGCCGCTCCTCATCCTCCAGACCGTGCACAATAACACCGACACTGAGACCGAGAAAGTCATAGATAGGTCCCATCCATTCGGCATCTCTTTTCGCCAGGTAATCATTTACCGTAATTACATGCACGCCTCTACCAGCTAACGCATTCAGATATATGGGCAAAGTCGCGGCCAGGGTTTTTCCCTCGCCAGTCTTCATCTCCGCGATCTTTCCTTCGTGAAGCGCTAATCCACCCAGAATCTGCGCGTCAAAAGGCCGCATAGCGACAGTGCGCCTTGCCGCCTCACGGGCCACGGCAAAGGCTTCTACGACGATGTCTTCGAGTTCTGTGCCACTTTGCAGTTTTTCGCGAAAATATGGAGTTTTTGCTTTTAATTCCTCATCACTCAAATTTGATATTTGTGCTTCAAGGTCGTTAATCTCCGCCAGGTATATTCCCAGGCGTTTCAATTCCCGATCATTTTTACTGCCCACAATTTTTGTCAATAGCCCGCCGAACACAGTTCCTCCTCTTACAAAGACCGGTAAAGTTAGCACTTTACGGAATTTTAGCTGGGGAACACTAACATAATCGACTAGGATGTCAAGATTCCTTTTCCCGCTGCTGCTCATAACCGCCAACAAGCACGGGGGAAAGACGGGGAAAATTCTCTTGACATTAAAAATGCTTGTGGGCTAGACATCGTAAGTGTTTTTGACTATTAATGTTATGAGGGAGGTTTCATGGCAAAATTTGATTCCAAATCGCTTAAAAGTATCGCTGTCATCGGGCATGGGGGCACTGGTAAAACCTCGCTTTGCGAGGCGATGACCTATGTCTCAGGTAAATCGGATCGTCTCGGTCGGGTTGATGATGGTTCCTCATCTCTGGATTATGAGCCTGAAGAGCATAAAAGACATGTTTCCATCAGCGCCGCTGTCACCTTTGTAGAATGGGAAAAACACAAGATTACCATCATCGATACTCCAGGTGATTCCAATTTTACTCATGACACAAAAAGTTGTCTTCAAAATGTTGATAATGCACTTGTCATTATAGATGCTGTCGGCGGTGTAGAATTTCAGACTGAGGTTGTATGGGAGTACGCTAAAGATTTTAAATTGCCGAAAGTAGTCATGATAAGCCGCATGGATCGGGAGCGGGCGGATTTCTACAATGTCATTGACAGCATCGCTAAGCGCCTGGGTGAAAAGGTAACCCCTTTGTTTTTGCCTATTGGCACCGCAGAGAATTTTGTCGGCATCGTGGACTTAATTGAAATGAAGGCGCTTTATTTCGATGATAGAGGGGATGGAAAATACAGGGCCGTTCCCGCCGACATGAAGGATAATTGCGAAGCATACCGAGCCACCCTGATGGAAGACATCGCCGAATGTGATGAACAACTTATGGATATTTATCTTAGCGATGGCGAACTGAGTGTTGATGACATGAAAAGAGGACTTAGAGAGGGGCTCGCCGCTGCATCTATTACGCCTCTTATCTGCGGATCAGCTATCAAACTAATTGGCGTTAGTACGCTGCTGAATTTAATCGCCGACTATCTCCCCTCTCCCGTGGAACGGGGCGCAATCACAGGTACCATACCTGGCACAGACAAACGCGAATCCAGGCAGCCCGATGAAAATGCACCTTTTGCCGCTCGCATCTTCAAAACCATAGCCGATCCCTTTGCCGGCCGCTTGACCATTTTTCGCGTTTATTCTGGCACGTTGACTTCCGATACCAACGTGTTAAACGCCACACGGAATACTAACGAGCGCATCGGCAACATCTTCTACCTGGAAGGTAAAGTCCAGAAACCTGCAGAAGTGCTGTTCGCCGGTGATATTGCCGCGGTGGCCAAGCTTAAGGACACCGCCACGGGAGACACCCTTTGCAGTGAAAAGGCACCGATTATTTTAGATAAAATTACCCCCTCCCCTGCTATTATGTCTTTCGCGATCGAGCCGAAATCTCGTGGCGATGAGGAAAAAATTGTTTCTTCCATCCATCGACTGATGGAAGAGGATCCAACGCTTCTCTTTCACCGAGAAACATTAACCAAAGAGATGATTCTTTCGGGCATGGGGCAAGTGCATATTGAAGTCATCGTGGAAAAAATGAAACGTAAGTTTGGTGTGGAAGTTAATCTAAAGACACCCAAAGTCCCCTACAAGGAAACCATCAAAGGAAAAACAAATGTGCAGGGGAAATATAAGAAACAATCCGGTGGCCGAGGGCAATTCGGTGATGCCTGGTTGGACATAGAACCCTTGCCCCAGGGCACAGGCTTCCAGTTTGTGGATAAAATCGTCGGGGGTGTTATCCCTAATCAGTACCGGCCGGCGGTGGAAAAAGGCATTATTGAGGCAATGCACGAGGGAGTCCTTGCCGGCTATCCTATGGTAGATGTAAAGGTATCCCTGGTTGATGGCTCCTATCATACGGTTGATTCCTCAGAGATGGCGTTTAAGATCGCCGGTTCCATGGGTTTCAAAAAAGGTGTGCTGGCTTGTCAACCGACACTTTTGGAACCGATTGTTCATATCGATATCGAGGTCCCCGATGAATACATGGGAGATGTCATCGGCGACCTCAACAGCAGACGTGGCCGGGTGCTAGGCGTTGACAGCAAGGGTTCTCATCAAATAGTCAAAGGCATCGCGCCCTTGGCAGAAATACTCAAGTATGCCCCCGATTTAAGATCTATGACCAGCGGCCGCGGGACATTTACTTATGAACATTCCCACTACGAAGAAGTTCCGGCCTATATAGCGGAAAAAATCATTGCTGAGTCAAAAAAAGGTGAAGAATAGAATGACTCTGCGAGCAGGTGTGCTAACGGTAAGCGACAAGGGTTTTCGAGGCAACAGAGAAGATCAAAGTGGCCCGGAAATAATTAAAATCCTTGAAGGCATGGGCATCTCGGTGGCGCATAAAAGGATCGTCCCCGATGAAAAGGATTTGATAGCTGAAGCCCTGAGGGAGTATGCCGACACCCGTAAACTTGATCTCATTATTACCACCGGCGGCACGGGCGTCAGCCCTCGGGATGTGACACCGGATGCCACCCTGCAGGTGATAGAAAGAGAGGTCCCCGGCATGGCGGAGGCCATGCGGCGTGGAAGCGCGGCAATTACTCCGCATGCGATGATATCCAGAGCAGTAACAGGCATCAGGGGCCTTTCGCTCATTATAAATTTACCGGGAAGTCCCAAAGGGGTGCGTGAAAATCTGGCGATTATACTCCCCGCCCTAAAGCACGCTGTGGAAAAGATAAGAGGGGATGAAAGCGATTGCGCCTCATCCCCTCTTGCGTAGATCAGGAAAGTTTAACAGAGCTGATCCGTGCTGAGATCTTCGATCTTGTTGTCGGCATCAGGCAATACATCACGGGGCCTCAGTTCTCTTCTTAAGTCACGTACGGTCTTGTTCAATTCTCGCATGGTTTTCGCCAGTTTAAGTCTTTCTGCCAGCCCCATCAAGGCGGTAAAAATAATCCCGGCCAGAAATGCGACGAACATCAGGGCGTAAATTGGCAAAATTACATCAATAAAATCATAATATTTCAAATGCACATCTGATGCATTTTGGAGCGAAAAAGAAACAACAAAAAAGACAAAAATAATAATAATAATACTTAATAAAATACGCACATTAAACCTCCGCTAGAGATAATTTGGCAAAACAGGGCAAGAGCGCGTCGCGCGTTTTGATCAGGTCCTCAGAGACGACACGCGTTTCACCCGTTACCGTCATAAAATTGGTATCACCGTTCCAACGGGGCACGATATGTGCGTGAATGTGATCGTCCACACCTGCTCCTGCCACCTTACCCAGATTCATCCCGATGTTAAATCCATCAGGTTTCATGATTTCCGTCAGCACCTTTAGCGAAAGATCAATCAGCGCAAACATCTCCCGCTGTTCTCTAAAGTTCAGATCGTGCAATTTATCCAGATGTCGGCAGGGAATAACCATAAGATGACCGCAACTGTAGGGATAACGGTTCATCATGACGTAGGTCTTTTTGCCTTCCCACAAGATAAACTCCCTGCTCCGCAAAGATCCCTCACAGAAAATGCAGCCGCCAGGTCTTTCCGACCTGATATAAACACTGCGCCAGGGCGCATATAGGGCATCCATAAGATCAATCCCCAGACCTGTTGACAAATAATTAACGAATTGCCGCAGATTATAGCTACAAGTTGCAAAAAGACAAGTCATTTTTCGCTGTCCCGATGCCCCAATTCAATCGCTTTTTCAATTTCAACCATTGCAAGCCTTTTTGCTCCAAGCATAATATGAGCGGCCGCCATTCCATAATAAGCTTTGGCCAGGCTTTGATTAAGGTCGAGGGCGCGTTTATAATTCGCCAGAGCCTCTCGGGGGTTGCCGAGACGAATGTGCGCATCGCCTCGCTCCAAGTACGCAAATTTGTCATCTGGATTCAGGCTGATCCTTTCAGTACATCGGGCTATAATATTCTTGTATTTTTCTGCGCCTAGGTGATGCGAATCTCTGTTTTTTGACATAATGTTTTTTTAAGTTCTCCTGCCCGTATTAAGGTAAAAATTAATTCAGCGATTATCAATCATCACGATGCAGCCCTTTTTTCTAAAGAATTTTCATCGCCTCTACTCTTCTTTTTTCTTTTCCCGACAGCCTTCGAGGATTGCCTTTTTTCCGGGGTATCTGTAATTCATCATCCTCTTCCTTTTCCCATGGTTCAACGGCTTCCCCTTGATAGCCGAAGGTAATGGCGGCATCGAGTTTTGCTTCAAATTCATCCTTCGTAATGGCCGCAATTGATCTTTGTTCCGCGAAGTTATATATTTCCCGATCGGAACTTACGGCAATCCAGCTTTTCGTGGGTGCAGACAGAAACTTCTGAATTACTTGATCGGCCTTTTCACCAATGCGTGAATAGATGACGTTTATACCATGACGCCTTTCATGTGTTTCCGACGCTAGTCCACCCTTCCATCCGTCAAAAACTACGGTGATGTCATGACCTTTTATGTCGGCGTATTCTCTTAGGCGCTGGATTAAATCATGACGCGCCTTTTCCAGATTTTTATGGGCCAGGCCAAGGAGGTTGTAGCCATCGATAATTATATTAGCCATTTGCTGCAACCCTTTTCAACCACAACCTGCAATGCTGCGGATCCCGGACCCATAATTTGAAACTTCCTCCTAACTGCGTACTGATTTTGGCAACCTTCAATTATAAATGGCATTTTATTTGTTAGTATGTCAAGTAAGTCGAGATAGTTACTCTATTCCTCTGATGCAATGATGCAAAAGAATATTTAATATAAGTCTTTTATCCCAACTATTTTGTGTGATTTATGGATAAATGCGCCCAACCTCCAAATGGTAAAATTACGTCAGCCGATCCACCTGCATATCAAAAACACCGTCAACGCCTGAAACAAAGATTCATGGCCGCCGGCTTGTCGGCTTTCCTGGACTATGAGGTATTGGAGCTGCTGCTTTTCTTCTCCACTTTACGCAAAGACGTAAAGCCCCTGGCCCGCAGTCTCTTGAGAGAATTTGGCTCGCTCAAGGGAATTATGGATGCGGACTCGGCAGAGCTTTCCAAGATAAAAGGCATCAGCCCTCACACGGCCATCCTGCTAAAGTTGGTAAAAGAAATTGCTTCTCTTTATCTGCGGGAAAAAGCCGGCGAAAAAACCAGGATTGGCTGCACCCCGGAACTGTTGGATTATTGTCGCATGGAATTTGGCGGCCTTAAAGATGAGCGTTTTTGCGTAATTCATCTGGATGCGCAAAACCGGATGATCGACATGGACACTGTCCAGGAGGGAATTGTCAACCAAGCCGTCGTCTATCCCCGTAAAGTTCTGGAATATAGCCTCAAAAAGAAGTCCTCTTCGATCATTTTGGTACACAATCATCCTTCCGGCCACGTCCGGCCTTCTGAGGCAGATATCAGATTAACGAAACTGATTCAGGAAACGGCTAAGGTTCTTGATATTGTCGTCCATGATCATATCATTATCGGAGAGAATAGAGTATTCAGCTTCCGGGAGGAAGGGATATTATTCTGAAGGCTCTATGGCCAATGCCCGAATCATTCTGTAACTTCCCGTACTATCCCTTGCGCCGGATGGCCCGTGGGCGCTTTGATTTGGAAGGGGGAACCTATAATATCCTGTACCGTGCGGAGATTGTAAGTGACATTGAAGGACATACCCAGAAAGGCGCCAAAGGGGTTTTTTCGGCGGGGGATGGCCCCGTCAATTGCGGCAACAAAGCCCTCACCCAGACGGGGCAAAAATATTACGCTGCCCCACTGGATGTCTGCCTTAGGCAAATGATGTCGTACCAAACGCAGCAATGCACCGACATCAAGCAAGCGCGCTTCCTGACGAAATTCCCCTTCTGTTAATTCATTAATTACGGGCTTTGTCGCGGCGAGGGAATATTTGTTCATCACCCCCAGAAAAACCCTTCCCCGACAAACCCGGATAGCCTCGGAAATGGCCTTTTCCGGATCGGAAGTAAATTCTAAAGACAAGATCAAGGAAACAATGTCAAATTCGTCATCTGAGAAAGGCAGATCCTCCGCCTTGCCGATATCAATCGCTGCTTTATTCCCGAATTTCTGCCATGCCAATTCCAGCATGCGGGCTGAAGGAACAATACTGGTGACCTCACAACCTGATTCACGGAAAAATACTGATCGAGCGCCGTCGTCAAAACCAACCGCAAGGAGGCGCTCACCCCGCCGGGGCGCTAAAAGCTCAAGGATAAGGGACTTTTCGCGCTGGCCTAGCTTCGGCAGTTGAGGGGGGACAGCTTCATAATCGTAAAATACCTCTCTTTTCTTGCGGAAAGCCATTACCGTATCCCCTGTTGATTTTCTTAACCCCCGAGAGCGGACATTTCTTTTACGCATTTTTTCAGGTGGTGATCCTCGTGGCTGATATCGTGCTGTTTTGGTTTATCTGCAATTACCCTGGCGATCAACTCTTTTAAGACCCCGTCACTGTAACCGTTTCGCAGCCCATGACGCAAGCTTATTTCTTTATCCTGAAGCAGGCAGGCTCGTAGCGATCCATCTGCGGTCAGGCGCAGACGATTGCAGTTGCCGCAGAAATTGTGGCTTATGGGACTAATGAAACCTATTTTCCCCCGGGCGCCGGCTATCCGGTACATACGGGCCGGCCCGGCAACAAGATTGCCCTCTTCCTTAAGCGGTTCCAGAGGATAGACATTGTTAATCATATCAAAAATAACTTCATTGGGAAGGAACTCCCCCTTGTAGGACAAGCCCGCTCGTCCCATAGGCATCAGCTCGATAAATCTTATTTGAAAAGGTTTATCGATGCTTAACTGTGCAAAATCAAGCAGCTCATCATCGTTGACACCCTTGATGGCAACCGCGTTGATCTTGATCGGCTGAAAACCCGCCTGATGAACGGCTTCAATACCCCGCAACACCGATTGTAGATTTCCCCCCCTCGTTATCTCGGCGTATTTGGCGGCATTCAAGGAATCGAGGCTTATGTTTATCCTCTTTATCCCGGCCTGAAAAAGAGGTGCTGCAAATTTTTCCAGCAAGATGCCGTTGCTGGTCAAGCTTATGTCCTGAAGGCCGGGTATGGCCGCCAACCTGGTAATGAAACCAACCAGACCGCGCCTTACAAGCGGCTCGCCGCCTGTGATGCGTACCTTGGCAACTCCCAGAGCAACGGCCACTTCCACGATCCTTAATATTTCTTCATAACGAAGGATATCGTCGTGTCCCAACACGGAAAGACCTTCCTTGGGCATACAATAGCTGCAGCGCAAATTGCATCTGTCAGTGACGGAAATTCTCAAATAGTTGATGTTACGGTTATGTCCATCAATCATTATGGTTGACCCCTCTTGCGCTAACAGCAATCGCAGTAAGCAATGATCGCAAAGACACTTAACAATTTTGAAGAAAACAATCAAGGCTTGCGTGCAGGGACTCACCAATAGCTTACTAAATCATCCTTGACAGTAAACATTTTCTCGATTAGATAATCACATGAAAACAAGGAGGTTATTTTTGCTATTGCCTCCAACTAATTGATGTTACGGAGATATTACATGGGCAGGATGCCAATTACCAAGTCGGGTTTCGAGAAATTGAAAAAAGAACTGGAGATGTATAAAACGGTTTATCTGCCGGCGAACATCAAAGATATAGAGGTTGCCCGGGGTCATGGTGATCTCTCGGAAAATGCGGAATATTCGGCTGCGAAGGAAAGACAATCCCACATTCATGGCAAAATTCAGGAAATAGAAAATAATCTGGCTCTCTCCGACGTGATCGACCTCACTTCGGTTTGCACGGACAAGGCTGTTTTCGGAGCCACGGTATGTATTGAAGAAACGGACACCGGCAAATCGACAAAATATCAACTGGTGGGGCCACTTGAGTCTGACCTCAGTGCAAACAAGATATCCGTGACTGCACCGCTGGGAAAGGCGATGATCGGCAAAAGAACCGGTGATGCGATCGAGGTAAAGGCGCCAGGTGGCTTGAGAAAGTTCGAAATCGTCGAAATTATCTATGACACGGACTAACAGTCGGCGTGTCTATACCGGTAATATTAGAGTCCAACTATTGCCAGAATGCTTCGCTCAGGAACGGTTAGCAACGTTCAGTCTTGATATTGCCCGCAACAGGGCCACCCGCATCTTTTCGTACTCGTCGTTCGCGGCAACAGCCGGGGGGTGGTGCATCCGGCTTAGCTCGGCCAGAGCGGCTTCCTTGGCCCTGAGGGCGCGTTCCTTATCGATGGCCATAGCGCTTTCTGCAGTTTCCACCAGCACGGTCACTTTGTTTGATGCCACCTCTGCATAACCCGTATTTACGGCGAAGAAGATGCGCCGTCCGTCTTGAAGCGCACTCAATTCGCCTATATCTACAAAGCTGAGGAAAGGTGTGTGCCCCTTTAGAATACCGAGCTGTCCCTCGCTTCCTGGTATGGTTATCTGCTCCACCATGCCGCTGAAGGCCAGTTTCTCCGGGGTAACGATCTCCAGCAATATTTCATCCGCCATCCATTATCCTCCGGCTATTCGGCCAACAATCTGGCTTTTTCTACGACCTCTTCAATGCCACCTACCATGTAGAAGGCCTGCTCTGGCAAGTCATCATGTTTTCCTTCAAGTATTTCTTTAAACCCACGCACCGTATCGGCGACAGATACAAACTTACCATCTTTGCCGGTAAATTGCGCGGCTACGAAGAACGGCTGTGACAAAAAGCGCTGAATTTTTCTGGCCCGACTCACCGTCAGCCTGTCCTCCTCGGACAGTTCATCCATACCGAGAATAGCGATAATATCCTGCAAGTCTTTATACTTTTGGAGGGTCAACTGCACCGCCCTGGCTACCTCATAATGCTCGCTTCCCAGCACATTGGGGTCAAGAATGCGGGAAGTTGAATCAAGGGGATCCACCGCCGGGTATATGCCCAGCTCCGAGAGCGGGCGTGACAAAACTACCGTCCCGTCCAGGTGGGCAAAGGTTGTCGCCGGGGCGGGGTCGGTGAGGTCATCGGCCGGAACATATACACATTGCACCGCCGTGATGGAACCTTTGGTCGTGGAAGTAATACGTTCCTGGAGCGCCCCCAAGTCAGTTGCCAGTGTGGGTTGATAACCGACCGCCGAAGGCATGCGGCCGAGGAGGGCCGAAACTTCGGAGCCAGCCTGGGTGAAACGGAATATATTGTCTATAAAAAGTAACACGTCCTGACCTGCTTCATCACGAAAATACTCGGCGACTGCCAGAGCTGTCAGAGCGACGCGCGCCCTTGCTCCCGGCGGTTCGGTCATCTGGCCATAGATAAGAGCCGCCTGTTTGATGACGCCTGATTCCTTCATTTCCAGGTAGAGATCATTACCTTCCCTTGTACGTTCACCTACGCCCGCAAACACGGAAATACCACCGTGGTGCATAGCGATGTTGTTAATCATTTCCATCATGACAACGGTTTTTCCCACACCGGCGCCACCGAAGAGACCCATTTTGCCTCCTCGAGGGAAGGGCACAAGCAGGTCAATAACTTTAACGCCCGTCTCCAGCACGTTAACGCTGGTATCCTGTTCCATAAAAGAAGGCGCCGTACGATGGATGGACGTCCTATTTTTGGCGACTACAGGTCCCAAACCATCAACTGGGCGACCAACAACATTAAGAATCCTGCCCAAACATTCCGGTCCGGCCGGGACAGTGATCGGCGCGCCTGTATCTCTGGCTTCCATGCCGCGGACCAGCCCATCGGTAATGTCCATGGCTATGCAACGGACAACATTATCTCCCAGGTGCTGGGCTACCTCTACGATCAGGTTGTCCTCCCGGTCATCAATGCTGGGGTTGGTAATGGCGATGGCGTTAAGAATGCTGGGGATACTGCCACCCGAAAAAACCACATCCACTACGGGTCCTATCACTTGCACAATCTTTCCTGTATTCATACCCTTCTCCTTATGACAATGACCAGCGTGCTGTGATCATCCTTGAACTCGGCTTAGTTTCGCCATCTACCCGGCATTCACCTGGAGTTAATAACCAACATTACTTGCTTATCCTTTGGACAGCGCTTCCGTGCCGCCCACTATATCCATCAACTCCGCCGTAATAGCCGCCTGCCTTGCTTTATTATATTTTAGTGTCAGACTATTGATCAACTCCTCGCAATTGCGGGTAGCATTGTCCATCGCCACCATCCGGGCGCCGTTTTCACCGGCAGACGTCTCCAATAGAGCCCGATAAATAATAATACGCGCATACAAAGGCAATAATTTATTCACCAAGGCCGGCTCGGAAGGTTCGTAGATGTAGTTTATTCTTTTATCGAAAGACAGTTCCTCATGATCACTCGCCAATGGTAACGGAAAAAGCTTAACCACGACCGGCCGTTGAACGGAAACATTAATAAACTCGTTGTAAATGACGTACAGTTCATCATATTCCTGCGCAATAAATGGCTCAATAACATCGTGAGCGACACTGGCGGCCGTTGTGATGTCAAAACGGCCGAAAACATCAATGCGCTCGGCTTGCAGTTTGACCTTCTTGCGGAAATAATCGCGCCCTTTTCTACCGATGGGCAGCAGTGATAATTCTTGCCCGTCACGAGTTTTTTCGCCGATAAACCTCTCCACAGCCTTAATGAGATTACCATTAAAGCCACCGCAAAGGCCGCGATCGGAGGTAAGACAAAGCACCCAAACCTTCTTTGCCTCTCGCACCGCCAGCAGGGGATGAGCAGAAACTTCCACACGGGGGCCTAAACTTTTTAGAACATCCATCAACTTGAGGGCATAGGGCCGAAAATTCTCCAACCGGGTTTGCGAAGCCTTAAACTTTGAGGCGGCCACCATATTCATGGCTCTGGTAATCTGCCTGGTTTTCTGGACCCCGACAACTTTTTGTTTAATGTCCTTTAAAGCGGCCATTAAAGTTAACTCCTCTATAATTATTACGGCAACGTAGTAAAACAGGGATCAGGCTACGGCGAACACCGTATCGAATTCTTGAAGCGCATTCTTTAATTTCTGCTCAAGCTCTGGACTGATAATTTTCTTTTCATCAATCTCCCGACCGATTTCTCCGTATTTGCTGCCCATGAAACTTAAGAGCTGAGACTCGTAATCTTTTAAAGCCGCAACAGGATGTTTGTCCAGATAACCCCGCGTGCCGGCAAATAGGATAATTATCTGTTGCGACAGTGACATAGGCTGAAACTGTGGCTGCTTCAATATTTCTACCAGGCGCATGCCTCTTGCCAACTGAGCCTGCGTGGACTTGTCCAAGTCGCTGCCGAACTGGGCAAAAGCCGCCAATTCACGGTACTGGGCCAGATCAAGCTTTAAGGTGCCGGCAACCTGCTTCATGGCCTTTACCTGTGCGGCGCCACCGACCCGGGAAACAGACAAACCGACGTTGATAGCCGGGCGGATGCCGGAATAAAACAGACTCGGCTCCAGGTAAACCTGCCCATCGGTGATGGAAATGACGTTGGTAGGAATGTAGGCGGAAACATCGCCCGCCTGCGTCTCAATGATGGGCAAGGCGGTGAGTGAACCGCCGCCCAATTCTTTACTGACCCGGGCCGCACGCTCGAGCAACCGTGAATGATTGTAAAAGATGTCGCCTGGGTAGGCTTCCCGGCCGGGAGGACGACGCAACAGCAGCGAAATCTGCCGGTAAGCCACTGCCTGCTTCGAAAGATCGTCATAAATGATCAAAGCATCCTCGCCCTTATCGCGGAAATATTCGCCGATGCTGCAGCCGGCATAGGCCGCAATATACTGCATCGTGGCCGGATCACTGGCACAGGCGGAAACGACGCAAGTATAGGATAACGCATCGTGTTTACGCAGTTTTTCCACCACCTGCGCTACGGTGGATATTTTCTGACCGATGGCCACGTAGATGCATTTTACACCTGTATCCTTCTGGCGGATAATGGCATCCACGCCGATGGCTGTCTTCCCGATTTGTCGGTCACCGATGATCAATTCCCGCTGCCCCCGACCGATAGGCGTCATGGCATCAATGGACTTAAGGCCGGTATACATGGGTTCATTAACTGGCTGACGCTGAATAACACCAGGGGCAATCATCTCAATACGGCGGAATTCAGTAGCTTCGAGCGGTCCCTTGCCGTCAATCGGCGCACCGGTAGCATCGATGACACGTCCCAGCATGGCCTCACCCACAGGCACTTGCGCTATTTTCCCCGTCCTTTTGACGATATCGCCTTCCTTGATATGCGTAACTTCGCCGAGAATAGCCACCCCGACATTATCCGTTTCCAGATTAAGCACCATGCCGAGGATGCCACCGGGAAATTCCAGCAACTCCATGGCCATTGCCTTCTCTACCCCGTACACTCGCGCAATGCCGTCACCCACCGAGAGAACAATGCCCGTTTCGCTGACATCAAGCTTTTTTTCATAATCTTTAATCTGTTGGGAAATAATCTGACTAATTTCCTCTGCCCTTATCATCTCCATGCCCTATATTTCCTCCCCTAAGAGCCGCATCATATTATTCAATTGAACCTTCACGCTGCCATCATAAAGCTTGTCGCCTATTCTTACCACAACGCCTCCTAACAGCGTTCGGTCCTCCTCTATCTGCATCTCTACTATTTTCCCCGTTAAAGACTCAATTTTCCGCTGCAAATCCGACGCCAGTTCAACTGTCAAAGCGAAGGCTGTTTTTACCTGTACCCTTGCAATCCCGATCGCCTCATCCATGAGCTTACGGTAATCTTCCAAAATGTCCACGATGCCTGATATGCGGCGCTTGCTTACCAAAAGCCTGATAAAGTTTGCGGTCAGCAAGGAAAGATCAAGTCTCCGCAACACCATATCCATAACTTTTAGCTTGTCGTCTTTATCAAAGACAGGATTTATAAGCAATTCATGTAGGTTGTGATTTTCCTTCATGACTGAGGTAAAAAGTTCCAATTCGCGGTAGCAATCTTCATAACGCTTCGCTTCGCCCGCCACATCGAAAAAGGCCTGGGCATACCGTCTGGTCACATTACTGGTTTTCAATGCTTGCTCACCACCTTGTCGATATAATCTTCCACCATTACAGCATGATCGGCCACGGTAATGTTTTGCTGCAAGATCTGCCGGGCCATCTCTAAAGAGAGCTGCGCTGCCTCGGCCCGCAGCTCCTGACGAGCTATTTTCATTTCCTGCTCCATGCGCTTGTGGGCGTCTTCCGTCATCTTCCCCGCCATCTTTTGCGCCGCAGCGATAATCCTCTCCCGCTCGTTCAAGCCCTGACGTCTGATCGTCTCTGCCATGGACTGAATCTCTTCCGTAGCTTCTTCCAATTTGGCACTATATTCAGCATATTTTTTTTCCGCTTGCTCCCTGGAAATAGACAAGTCCGCCAGCACAGTTTTTACTTCCTCTTGTCGGCCATGAAAAAAAATCTTAATTTTCTCAGCCATAAGCCAATAAACAAGGCCGGTCAATACCACGAAATTGAAGGCGCGCCAGGCAAAATTTGTCCAGTCTCTGGTGCCTTCTGCTTCCTCGCCTGTGGAAGCGTAGCCAAAACTCATGCCCAGGGTGATAACTAAAGCCGGGCTTAAGGCGACGAACGCTAAAACCAGCTTACTGATCTTTACGCGCCATACCAACCATCTCCAATAATTTCCTCTCATTGGAGTCTCCTTCCCAACACCTTTTCCGCTATATCGAGAGAAAGCTGCCGGGAGCGCTCGCTTAAAATTTGTCTGGCGGCAAGCGCTTCTTTCTGGATGTTAATATGGAACTCTTCCGTTATAGCTGCCATTTTACTGCCTGCCTCGGCAAGAATAACTTTTGCCTGCTCCGTAGCCCCTTTTATCACATCCTTGTTCTTGACCAGCGCTTCCAACCGTGTGGCTTGAACTTTCTGTTCATAGACGGCTATCTTTTCCGCCACAGATTGCTCCAATCGATCTATTTCTGCCTGCCCTTGTTCGATGATGAGTTTTCTTTTGTCAATAACGTTCAGCAGGGGTCTGTAAAGGATGAAATTAAGGATAAAAATCAATGCGACGAAATTTACAATCTGTAAAAGCAAAGAGTAATCAATCTGTATCACTGTCTTCCCTCACTCGGTAACGCAAAGTCGAAAAATCGTCGCTTCATAATCACAACTTCAGACCCATGTCAAGAAGCAACTTTCCACAACCAGCAAGAAATTCGTTTATGGTTGGTGTCAAGCGGCGGTTATGTTTACATCGATTACTCCTCAATTCCAACTCGTCGGGAACCAGTAAGGGAATAGAAATTTCTTCTAAATAATGAATTTCCCCATCATGATCTTTTCTATGATACAATCAAACTGTTCTTTATCCTGGTGTATTTTTGTCGGCTCAGGACAGGTCATGATTATCCTGCAATTATTCGATAACATCACACCGATCTACTTTCTTTACCTGCTGTATGGCGCTTCCTTCCTCTTTTTGGGGGTATCCATCGCGGCCAAGGATATGAAGGGAAGTGATCTGAAGCTGGGGGAGAGCCTTTGGATGCTCTCTACCTTCGGTTTTTTGCACGGGGCTCATGAGTGGTTGGATCTGGGCATGTGGATCGAAGGCAAACATTTGTCTTACCATCAGATTTTCGCTGCACAGGCTCTATCAGCGGTGTTGCTCATGTTTTCCTTTCTCTTTTTAATGCAGTTTGGCCTCTCTCTGCTGCGCGTTGTGAATAATCGCATGGTCATGAAGTTTACCGCGCCGATATCGTTTACGCTTTTTTTGCTGTGGCTCTTTTATCTCCTGAATCATGGCTTGTTAATCAACATGCAATTACTGAAGCGTGCCGACATTGGAGCAAGATATACCTTTGGCTTTGTGGGAGGGATATTGACGTCCTATGGCCTGATTGTTCACTCGCGACAACTCCAAAACATCAGCCGGTCGATGTCGCGGAAACTGTTTTTTGCCGGGATTGCGTTTATTTTCTATGCTGCCTTTGCCGGCATATTTTTCACCGGTCTTACCATGCCGTTGTTGCCCCTTCCGATAGAGCTGTTGCGCAGCATTACGGCAGTCTTCATAACCCTTTTTATTTCTCAGGCGCTTAATATTTTTGACATTGAAAGCAGGAGAAAAGCGGAACAACAGGCGAAGCTGCTCGTGCAAGCTGAAAAATTATCTTCTCTGGGCCAGCTTGCAGCAGGCATAGCACACGAGGTTAACAACCCCCTTACGAACGCCTCATTGGGAATTCAGATGCTGAAACACAAATGCACTTTGGCAGGAGCTGAGCAAAGCATCATCGCGAGACTGAATGACGTGGAAAGAAACATTGATCGAGCATCTTCGATCGCTCAGGAGTTGCTCCAATTTTCCCGTAACGCTGAAAAAGACTTTCACCATCTCAATATCAACGATGCCATCAAGAGCTCACTTGCTCTCTTGCAACATAAGCTCTGTAAAATTGAAATTCGTCAGGAATTGCGTCCCTTGCCTGAGATTATGGGGAATCTTGTGAAGCTGGAACAGGTGTTGATTAACTGCTTATCAAACTCGATCGAAGCTATGCCGGACGGTGGAAAATTGTTAATAAAATCGAAGTTACGGGATGATCTAGTTGAAGTGGCCATAACGGACACAGGCTGCGGGATATCAGCAGAAGATCAAAGCCGCGCCTTTGAACCATTTTTTACCACCAAAGATGTTGGCTGTGGCACCGGTCTTGGGCTCTCCGTAAGTTATGGTATTATCAAGCAGCACCGGGGGTTTATCGAATTAACAAGTCAGGCTGGAAAAGGGACAACAGTCATAATAAAAATTCCCACTAAGGACATCCTATGAAAAAAATACTTATTGTTGATGATGATGCGGAGTTCCGGAGACACCTTACAGAGGTACTGGAAGAAGCCGGATACCAAACGGCTTGTGCGGTATCGGCATCAGAGGCTTACGACAGGCTCAGATCAGAGAAGTTTGATATCGGGCTCATCGATTTCATGATGCCCCAAAAAAGTGGCATCGATGCACTATTCGACATAAAGAGACTACAGCCTAATATTAAACTGATCATGATTACAGCCTTTGCGTCCGTAGATAATGCGGTAGAGGCAATTAAGCGAGGTGCTAGTGAGTACATCGCGAAGCCTTTCAAAATTGAAGGCCTTTTATTAACGATCAGACGTGTCCTTGAGGAGGCAAAATTCGCCGAGACGATGAAAAATCTGGATATAGATCGTACCATGAGCGCTCTGGCCAGCCCCATTCGCCGAAATATACTAAAGCTTTTGCAAGATAACGATGAAATTCGTCTCATGGAAATTACCAGAAAGCTAGGGATCGAAGATCATACTAAAGTAGTCTTTCATCTCAAAATACTGAAAGAGGCGGCCGTCATCGACCAGAGTCAGGGCAAAGGGTACTTTCTCACAAAAGAGGGACTGAAAATGATCGAATGTCTTAATATCCTCGATCAATATTTAACCGCTTAAATTAGCGGGCAGTTATTTACGGTTGTGAATTCCCCTTCACAGATTCGATAAAATACTAACTTAACAATTCTATTGATAGTCTTCTCATATTACGTCATAAAACAACCAACATTGTACAGATGTTCGATCCTAGGCAATGCTCCATTGTTTACTGTAACACAAAGATCAAGAAAGAATAGAGGGATTGCAAAATGACAAAATCTCGAAAAACACTGCTTGGCATATTTATCCTTCTGGTAATCGGTTTTGTGATTTTCCGTTGGTATAATTTTTTTCTGCCAAAAATCAGCCAACCCATAGAATATAGCCATAAGGTGCACACTGCGATACTCAAATGCGAGGAATGCCATACGGGGGTTCTCAATTCTGCTTCCGCCGGCCTGCCGGGCATCGAGGTTTGCGTGGGATGCCATAGTGAAGAACCGCTGTCAAAAAGTCCCGAAGAGAAAAAGCTGATCTATTATATCAGGCGAAAACAGAATGTCAGTTGGGTAAGGCTTAACAAGAATCCCGTCCATGTGTATTTTTCCCATAACAGGCATGTAACGGTGGGCAAATTGGCCTGTGAGCAATGCCATGGAAACATGGGCAAAATGGTCAGTCCGCCTGGCAGGGCGCTGGTAAATCTTAGTATGGGTTACTGCATCTCCTGTCATGAAAAGAATAAAATGGATACGAGTTGCGTCATTTGCCACAAATAACCGCCGTCTTGGGCAAGCTTGCCGCATTTGACGCTTATTCTTCAGGGTGGAAAGCATAAGGAGTGAACGATGGGAAGTGTTACTAGACGAGAATTCATCACGACGCTTGGAATCGCTGCAGGTGGCGGTGCCCTGGCTTTTGCCCCGGATTTTGCTGCCAAGGCATTTAACGCAGCTTGGGGAGAAGACTGGGTAGAGGTGCCCAATGGGCCGGAAACGTGGGTAACGTCATTATGCCGACAATGCCCAGGAGGATGTGGGATCCGGGTAAGGATGATCGGCAACAGGCCTACAAAGATTGAAGGCAATCCTTTCCATCCCGTTAACCGGGGGAAGCTCTGTCCCAAAGGCCAGTCGGGATTACTGAGCTTAAACGATCCCGACCGCATTCGGGAACCTCTGCTGCGGGTAGGCGAACGTGGTGCGGGTAAGTGGCGGGAAATCAGTTGGGATGAAGCAATCAAACTAACTGTAAACAGGCTCCAGGAAATCAGGGCCAAGGGAGTTCCCCAGGCCTTGGCGATTATGGATGGGGATACAGGCAGTCTCACCAAAACGCTCTGGAAAAGGTTCTTCCATCAATTCGGCTCACCTAATTACATAAATATCCACAGTGGTTTAGATCATGGCACTGTAAACGCGCATCATCTGATGCACGGCACCGAGAGTGATGTCGTTTACGATATGGCGTTGGCAAATTATGTTGTGTCGTTCGGATCGGACTTCCTCCAATCCTCTTGGTCGCCAGTTCAGACCATGAGCGCCTTCGGCTACATGCGAAGGGGCAAGGAAACAAGGGGCAAGCTCGTACAGGTGGAGTCACGTTATTCCACTACTGCGGCCAAAGCGGATGTCTGGCTGCCTATAAACCCGGGCACGGAAGGTGTTCTGGCCCTGGGCATGGCGCACTTCATAATCAGAGAGGGTTTGTTCGACAAAGAGTTTGTAGAGAAACATACCTTTGGCTTCGAGGATTGGCGAGATCCATCCGGAGCAGGACATCAGGGTTATAAAACGCTGGTGTTGCAGCATTATTCTCCCACCGTAGTTGCGAACATTACCGGTGTCCCCGTGGAATCAATATCACGGGTGGCAAAAGAATTTGCCACTCAAGGCCCTGCCCTTGCAATCGGAACCAGGGGGGATATCTACCAGCAGATGGCCGTTCATGCCCTTAATGCCTTGGTGGGAAATATCGATCGGGCAGGTGGCGTCCTGACCATCAAAAATGCGCCCAACCTTGATCTGCCGGAGCCGGCAATCGATGCAGCGGCACAACGGGGCTTGCAGGTTAAGCCTCTTGCCCGGTCAGACAACGGTAGATTTCCTTTGGCTGTTACTTCTTTGGAAGATTTTACGCAAGGTGTGTTGCAGGGAAAACCGTATAACCTTAGCGTTCTTTTCTTCCACAGCTGCAATCCCCTGTTCACCTGTGATCGGGTAAAAGATTTTTCTCAAGCAATAGCCATGATTCCCTTTACCGTCAGTTTTTCACCCTATATGGATGAAACGGCGCTATATGCCGACCTTATATTGCCCGATCATACCCCTCTTGAAAAATGGCAAAGCGATGTTACCTATACATTGCAAGGATACCCGGTTGTGGGAATCGGCAAGCCTGTTGTGCCGCCCCGCGGCAATACCAGAGATACGGCTGACGTTGTCATCGAGTTGGCGAAAGGTATGGGAAGTCCTTTCGCCAAGGCTTTTGCCTGGAAGGATTTACAGGAAGCGCTGTCCGATACAATGAAAAGACTTTATGAGATGAATAAGGGGGATATCTTTGCGCCGGAAAAGGATGAAGCGTTACTGAGAGAACTGGTAAGAAGAGGATGGAGAGCCCCCGGCTATAAGAATTTTGCTGAGTTCTGGCAGGGAATGCAAGAAAAGGGAGGATGGTGGAATCCCGCATATAATACGGAAGAATGGGACAGGGTATTTGAAACGCCTTCCCGTAAGTTTGAATTTTACTCACAGACGCTCAAAGCGCGGCTGACAAAGCGTAGTATGCCCGGAAACGCCAGCCAACAGGCACTTAAATCATCTGGCATTGATGAGAAGGGAGATTTACTTTTTTTGCCTCATTGGGAACCGGAGATTAACACTCCGACGGGAGGTGATAAAGGTTATCCGTTCCATCTAAAAATACTGCAGCCACTGGTTTTCGCAGGGTCGCTACATGCTAATGACCCCTATTTACAGGACATAAGCAGCATGTATGTTAAAGAGAAGTGGAGTGTATGGGTTGAGATAAGCCCATATGAAGCGGAAAGATTAGGCATCGAGAACGGTGATTGGGTTTGGGTCGAATCGACTGCTAATAAAATGAGATGCAGAGCCAAATTAACCCCTGGGGCAATGCCGCAGGTGGTCAATGTGCCATTGGGATTAGGGCACAAGGCTCTCGGCAGGTGGGCAAAAGGTATCGGCGAGAACGCCGCTCGTCTCCTGACTCATAACACAGAGCCTTTCACTGGCGAGCTGCTGATGAATAAAACCATGGTAAGAGTGTATAAGGCATAGGGAGAATGGTATGATTAGATGGGGAATGGTTATAGACTTAGACAAGTGCACGGCGTGCAAGGCATGTATCGTCGCTTGCCAAATCGAGAACAACATCCCGCCGCCAAGTCCGGACCAGGCCGCACTATCCCGGTCTATAGAATGGATGCGGATGGTGGAACACACAGAGGGTGAATATCCGCACATAAAATCGACTATCATACCGGTGCCCTGCATGCAGTGTGAAAATCCTCCCTGTATCAAGGTTTGCCCCGTCGGGGCTACCAATAAGACAAAAGAGGGCATCGTCGACCAGGTTTATGGCCGTTGCATAGGTTGCCGGTATTGCGCCAATGCGTGCCCCTATACCATTAAGTCCATGAACTGGTATAAACCCTCCTGGCCCAAAGAGATGATGAACTCCCTCAATCCGGATATTAGCGTGAGGCCAAAGGGTGTCGTCGAGAAATGCCTGTTTTGTTCGCACAAAATACAGAAAGCAAAGGACAGGGCCAAGGCGGAAAACAGAGAGATGACTGCGGATGATTATATGCCCGCTTGTGCCCAGACTTGTCCAAGTCGGGCAATCAGTTTTGGAGATTTAAACGATAAGGAAAGTATTGTTGCAACACTTGCCAGAGGTCCCAGGGCATTCAGGTTGCTGGAAGACCTGGGTACGGAACCTAATGTATATTACTTGAGAGAAGGAGCTTAGCGTGGCAGCCTTAAAATCAGACGCGGAATCCGGAAGGGAAAACAATGCAATCAAAATCAGGGATGAGATATTATACCAGCCGATCCTGAGTACAGGCAAAGGGTTTTACTTCGGTTTTGCCATACTGTCTTTGGTAGCCCTCTTTGCCGCCTTCGCCTATTTCAGACAATTTAAGTACGGCTTAGGGGTAACCGGCTTGAATAGCCCGATATTTTGGGGCGTTTACATTACTAATTTTGTCTTCTTTATCGGGGTAAGCCATGCGGGCACACTCATCTCTGCCATTCTTCGAATTTCCAAAGCGGAATGGCGCCGCACGATTACCCGTTCCGCTGAGGTAATCACGGTGCTGGTGCTTTTTTTTGGTTTAGGCAATATACTTATTGACTTAGGACGCATCGACCGTGTGATGATGGTAATCCTGCATGGTCGTTTCCAATCGCCCCTGCTTTGGGATGTGGTAAGCCTTACCACTTATTTGACTGCCAGTTCTTTTTATCTTTTTCTCCCGCTCATTCCAGATATTGCCCTGCTCCGGGACCGGATGCCACCGGGTCTCAAAAAAAATATGTATGAGGTGTTGTCCCTCGGTTGGGCGGGAACGGAAAAGCAGATTCATTACCTGGAAAAAGGAATTTCCATTATGGCTGTTACGGTACTGCCCATCGCGGTTTCCGTGCACACCGTGGTATCATACGTGTTCTCCATGACTGTTCAGCCCATGTGGCACAGTTCCATTTTTGGGCCTTATTTCGTCGTTGGCGCCATCTTCTCCGGTATTGCCGGTATCATCGTGGCCATGGCAGTTCTCCGGAAACTCTTCAAGCTCGACGGTTATTTCCGAGAAGTCCATTTCAATTATCTGGGTATCCTCCTCCTTGTGATGACCTGCTTATGGTTCTACTTCACTTTTTGTGAATACATCACCGTGTTTTATGGCAGCGAACCCCTGGAAATGTCCATATTTTTCGAGAAAATGAGCGGTAAATATGCGCCCCAGTTCTGGACCATGGTAGTTACCTGCTTTGTCATACCATTTGCTATTCTGGTTAACAGCAAAACCCGAAACGTTACGGGAACCGTCATCGCGTCCATATCCGTCAATATCGGCATGTGGCTCGAACGTTACACCATCGTCGTCCCTACACTGATGCACCCCCGCCTTCCCTATGAATTGGGGACATACAGCCCCACGTGGGTAGAGTGGGCCATATTCATCGGATGCTTTGCTCTGTTTACGATGATGTACATGGTCTTCACAAAGCTCTTCCCCATTGTGTCCCTATGGGAGGTACAAGAAGGCCGGGAGGCCCATGAGGGAGTTACCGAAAGATTGAAGACTTACTTGCCGCCTTCATAAATTTTTCCTGCTCAACCAGTTGTAACTTGGAATATGCTGTGATATTTTTTGAGAATATGAGGTGAGGTGATCAGATGAAAAATAGTGAGGCATCCGCAAGGAATAAAGTAGTTTTTTGTATGCAAGTCTTCTTATTGGTTCTTTTCTATATTTTTGCATTAGGGGTTTTCACTTTTCTTGGTTTTGCCATTTACCGGTCAGTGGTAAACAATGACCATCCGACGCATGCCATCATCCTGTCCTCTGTCATCAGCATCGCCTTTCTCATCATAGGCTCCGTTATGACGATGGTATTTACCGTTATCATCAAGGAAGGTCAGCGGAAAATCCGCGAGAATGGAGGTTCGGCCAATGAAAGCAAAATTTAAGAATACTGTCGGTCTGCTGATAGTATCAATATTGCTGGCAGGTGGCCTTTTCTTACAGCCCGCCGCCTTTGCCGAAAATAACTATTTGGTGCCTGGTGATGCTCGCAAAGGTTGGCAGGTATTCACGGAAAAGGGCTGCATCCAATGTCATGTCATGGGCGAAAAAAGCTCCGTCATGGCGCCTGACCTTTTCAAATCATCCTCAACACACCTCTCCTCCAGCGGTTTAGCGGCAGTCATGTGGAATCATGCACCGGAAATGTGGGAGAAGATGTCCGCCAAGTGGTTCGTGTACAAGAAATTTGAAAATGCAGAAATGGCTGATCTCTTTGCGTTCATATATTTTATGCGTTATCTTGACGTGCCGGGTAACCCCGCCAAGGGCAAAGAAGTGTTGGCGGCAAAAGGATGTACCGAATGCCATAGCATTGGGGGAAAGGGAGGGACAATCGGTCCTGACCTTGCAATATGGAAGAATTACACCAATCCGATTCTCTGGGTGCAAATGATGTGGAGCCATGCTTCTAAAATGAAAATTGCCATGGAAAAAGGATCATTAACTTGGCCTAAATTAGAACTTACAGATATTGTTGATATTATATCTTATGTCGGAACTATCGGCACACCTGCCAAGATGCAAGAGGTAGTCCTTGCCTCGGGTGACCCGATAGAAGGGAGAAAGACATTTTCCGAAAAAGGATGTGGCCGATGCCACAGCACTGAGGAAACAGGAAAAAAGAGCGGGCCTGACCTAGGCCCGGGAAGGAGCAATTTTCCCTCCACCGTGGGACAATTAGCAAGTCTCATGTGGAATCACATTCCCAAGATGCTTAAACAAATGCAGCATGAAAACATCAATTTGCCGGACTTATCTGCCAAGGAGATGGCAGACATCACCGCATATCTTTTTGCCATTCGTTACTTCGATGCCCCTGGCAACAGTGTTGCAGGCGGTAAAATATTTGAGACAAAACACTGTAGCGTCTGTCACGATACTAGCAAGTCTCCAAAAGCGCCCAAAGATGGTACTAATCTTGCGACTTTGAGAGGGACAGTTTCACCCATCGGTTTTGCCACTTCCCTATGGAATCATGGTCCAAGTATGGTGAGCAGAATGAAAAGTAAAAATATTAAATGGCAGAGGATTAGCGATAAGGAATTGAATAATTTAATTGCCTATCTTAATTCGCTTAATTAAAATGGCCTAAAATAGCGCGAGGAGGGGGGTCCTCAGGTTGCTCAATAATCATCTGTGTCATTTTACTAGGGGGGATGTATGGCGGATGAAGAGAAGAAGGGTGTTGATTTTTCAGAGGAGGAAAAGGAGAAGGAAACTGGGTTTACGTTACCTAAGTGTGCATTGCCTATTACAGGGTTGCTTGTTTTACTGCTGGCGGGCGCTATAATTTGCTTCAGCATGGGCAAGTATGACCACATTTCTCAAGGGACCTTTGTCGGCCCTGGCAAGTGCAAGGAATGTCACCCGCAGCAATACGCTTCCTGGAAGAAAACTCGGATGGCGAATAGTTTCAACGTACTTCGACCTGGTGAAAAGAGTAAGGAAAAGCGTCTTGCCGGGCTGGACACGGCAAAGGATTACACACTTGACACAAGCTGCTTGCCGTGTCACACCACGGGGTATGGCATGGTAGGCGGCTTTGTTTCAATTGAAGAAACGCCGGAGATGGTCGGCGTAACCTGCGAGTCCTGCCATGGCCATGGCGGTTCGTACGCAACAACCGTGATGGATCCAAAGGCTCCCAATTTCGAGACGAAAACTGCCAGAAAGGCTGGTCTGGTTTATCCACCCACGGAAGTTATCTGTCGGGAGTGTCACAATTCCCGGAGTCCATTTGTCGGTATGAATTACAAATTTCACTTTGATGAAAGAGTCAGGCTGGGCACGCATGAACACTACCATCTCAAGTACCAACATTGATTAAGATATTGATTGCTGGAGAAAATTTAACCCGGTTGGGTGGGAACAATAGCGCGACTTAATAATTGAAGGAGAAGAAAGATGAAAAGCATGTCATGGTTAGCGGTTATATTGGGTGTATTTATGGTGGCTGGAAACGCTCTGGCGGTACCGGCGAATAAGACGCTTGGCTGGGACACACCCGAAGGCAAGGTAACGTTCGACGGTAAAATTCATGCTGACAAAGGGCTTAAATGCAATGCCTGCCATACCAAAATCTTCAAGATGAAAAAAGGTGCGGCTGTCATGAAGATGGATGATATTAACTCCGGCAAGTTCTGCGGCGAGTGCCATAATGGCGCGAAAGCATTCAAGACGCAGGAAAAGGACAATTGCGGGAAGTGCCATAAAAAGTAAAGTATCGATTTAACTATATCAAGCAAAAATGGCGCAATTCCTTGCAAAAGGAATGCGCCACTTTTGCCTCCACTGCCGTAGCCTTTTATTTCTTCGTACGCGTGTAACGATAAAATTTGATCAAATAATCACTCCCGGAATAAACGGTAAGCCACAGGGCAATATAGAGGATAACGATGCCGACAAGATGGGCATTGGCTCCCAGAAAAGGATAATGAATAATCAGCGCCGAAATGGCGAAGATTTGGCAAAGGGTTTTCCTTTTACCAAGTTTACTTGCCTCGATAATAACCCCTTCCGAAGAAGCAATTGTTCTGATGCCGTCAACTACGAAATCACGTATAATAATGATGGCAACTATCCAGGCGGGAATGCGGTGAATTGCTATTAGCAGTATCATGGCAGTATTGACAATGAGCTTGTCCGCGATGGGATCCAGAAATTTCCCCAAGTTGGTAATAATTTGATACCTTCTGGCGAGATAGCCATCCAAAAGGTCTGTGAGCGCTGCCGCAATGAACAGGCCGGCAATTATCAGGCTCCACATAGTCCCGGGGTCAAGAAGAAGAAAAAAGAGCACGGGAATAATGCCTATTCTTAAAAGAGTTATGGCGTTAGGGAGGTTTATGATGGCCTGACCATGTTTTTCCACCAGCATCAGCCTGTCAAAACAATTTTTTAAGTAATCAATCATACGCCCAACCTTTTCACTATCAGTGGGGGACTTTTTCCCAATCTGCAAGGAATGCCTCAATACCCTTATCCGTCAAGGGATGATTGGCCAATTGGGCTATAACCTTCAGAGGCATGGTGGCCACATGGGCGCCCATGAGAGCTGCATCCAGAACATGCCGGGGATGCCTCACACTAGCCACAATAATCTCTGTCGTCAGCTCGTAATTGGCGAAAATTGTCAAAATTTGATCCACAAGCTCCATCCCGTCATGAGCAATATCATCTAGCCTGCCCACAAAAGGGCTTACATAGGCCGCACCGGCTTTTGCCGCCATAAGTGCCTGAAGAGGAGAAAAAACCAGGGTTTGGTTGACAAGAATACCGCTCTGGGAAAGAATGCGAGTGGCCTTGAGGCCTTCCATCGTCATGGGTATTTTGACGACGACATTATCACCCAGAGCAGCTAGCTTTTTGCCCTCCTGGACCATCCCTTCCGCCGCCAAGCTCAGCACCTCCAAGCTGACAGGTCCTTTAACGACTGCCAGAATCTCTTTAATAACCACGTCGAAGCCCTTATTTTCTTTTGCGATAAGCGAAGGGTTGGTAGTGACGCCATCAACCATCCCCAGCTTAAGACCTTCTTCGATTTCCTTGACATTAGCAGTATCTATGAAAAATTTCATAAAACCTCCCGTTAGGTTGTTTTATCCCGGCTGGCATTATACGCCTCCTGGCATTTTTTAGAGCAAAAGTAAAAATTTTTGCCATCAAAGTTCCCTTTGCAGGCATCGCTTATGGGCACGTAAGTATGACAATAGGGGTCTTCCACCAGGTCCTCCCCGGCGCTGGGGGAACGGCGTATTTTAGGCTGTTGACCATAATGGCCCCCCCTGGTGTTCAATAACCCCTTGAGAAATTGATAAGCCAGATAGGCGAAAAATATTATTATCAGAAAACGCATCAAGAGGTCCCTCGGTTGTCAGTAATTCGCACCACTTGAGAATTATCATGCAAACGCTGCATCAGGCCGGCCACGGATACTCCAAAGGCAGGGTGGATGACATACGAGGCAATTTCGTTAAGCGGTTCCATAACAAAACGCCGCTTATGAAGTTCCGGGTGAGGCACAATCAAGGCCGCCTCATTAACGACCTCTTGCCCATATAGAAGAATATCCAGGTCAATAAGGCGCGGCCCCCATTTGAAAAGCCTCTCGCGTCCCATTTGACTCTCAATACCTTGCAACTCCAGCATTAAATTGCTGGCGCTCAGCGTCGTTCTTAATTCCAGCACCGTATTCACAAACCAATCCTGGTTTACATGGCCTACCGGCTCAGTCCGGTAAAAAGACGCATGCCGCAAAAAAAAACATTCCTTTATAGCCTTAATATGCCCAATGGCTTCCTGACACCGGAACATTGGTCCATCAAGATTGGAACCGATACCGATGAAAACTATGCTGCCGTCAGCTGGAGTTGTTGTCAACTGCCCTATCCTCTTAATCCCAATACGTCCTGCATATCATAGCGGCCATTTTCTTTGCCCGCTACCCATTTTGCGGCGCGAACGGCTCCTTGCGCAAAGTTTTCCCGGCTATGGGCGCGATGAATAAATTCCAGTCTTTCCCCCTGCCCCCCAAACATCACTAAATGGTCACCCGCAATATCTCCTGCCCGTAGTGTTTGAATGCCAATTTCCTCTTTGGTTCTTTCCCCGATGATACCGCGCCGACTATAAACGCCGACCTTTTCCAGATCTCGGCCCAGGCTGGCGGCAATGACTTCGGCCATCCTCATGGCGGTGCCGCTGGGGGCATCCTTTTTTAAGTGGTGATGGGCTTCCATGATCTCTACATCATAATCATCCCCGAGAATACCCGCCACCAGCGCCAGCACTTTAAACATGACATTAACTCCGACGCTCATGTTGGGAGAGATAACGCATGGTACATTTTGGGAATATTCATCAACTTTTTCCATTTCAGCAATAGTAAAACCTGTACTGCCAATGACAATAGCGCGGTTGAAAGCGGCGGCAATTTCCAGATTCTTTAAAGAAACTTCATGCGACGTAAAATCAATCAGCACGTCGCCGCGGTGGATACAGCCCCGCAAATCAGGCTCAATGATGACACCTAAAGCCCCCAGGCCGGCAATTTCTCCGGCATCCTTGCCGATTGCCGCATGCCCCGGCCACTCCACCGCTCCTTCCAGCTCAATCCCTTCGGTGGCGTGCAACAGCTTGATGATACTGCTCCCCATCTTACCGGCGGCTCCTGTAACTATGGCTCTCAACATCAAATTACTCCTTTTTTGGCAACAATCCATAACCAATTAAAATATTCCTTAATTTCTGTTCATTGCCTGATGACAAATTGCTTAAAGGCAGTCTTAATTCATCATTAATCATGCCCAGCATGGCCAGAGCAGACTTTACCGGAATAGGATTTGTTTCGATAAACAAGACGTCCATAAGAGAAAGCATTCGGTAATGCATCTCCCGTGCCTTAGTAAGATTGCCTGCCTGATAAGCGTCGATCATCGCCGCCATATCGGCCGGCACAACATTGGAAGCAACTGAAATAACTCCCTTCCCGCCCAGGCATAAGATGGGTAAGGCTATAAAATCGTCACCCGATAATACGTAAAAATCAGGCGGGCAAAGATGAATCAAGTCCATGATCTGCTTTAATGAGCCGGAAGCCTCCTTAATTCCCACAATGTTAGGCACACTGGCCAGCCTCACCACGGTTTCGGGAAGGAGGTTAACACCCGTGCGTCCGGGCACGTTGTACAGGACAACGGGGATAGGCACCTGAAAAGCGATTTCCTTGAAATGTTGATACATTCCTTCTTGCGTAGGCCGGTTGTAATAAGGGCAAACAACGAGAACACCATCTGCCCCCGCATCATAGGCGTGCCTGGTTAGCCTGATCGCCTCTGCGGTACTGTTGGAACCCGTTCCAGCTATTACAGGCACGCGCTTCCGAACCGCATCTATGGTTATTTCGATGACCCGATCATGTTCTTCATGGGATAGTGTTGCCGACTCGCCTGTCGTGCCGCAAGGGACGATGCCGTCGGTTCCGTTGATTATTTGCCACTCAATCAAGGCTCGCAATGCCTCCTCATCAACCCTACCCTCTTTAAAAGGCGTCACTATTGCCACGATTGCGCCCTTAAACATATACCCTCCCTGAAAAATAAATTGTCTTACTACTCATCTTTATCAAACTGTAAAAAATCCGGCACTTCCTCACCACGAATCAAATCTTGATAATCTTCTCTTTTACGAATCAAATAATATTTCTGATCCTTTACCAGTACCTCTGGCGCCCTGGGACGAGAATTGTAATTAGAAGACATGGTAAAGCCGTAAGCGCCGGCACTCATGATCGCCATTAATTCTCCAGACGCAAAAGCGGGCAGTTTTCTTTTCTTGGCGAGAAAGTCGCCTGACTCACATATCGGACCAACCACATCCGCAATCACTTCTTCCCCATACTTTTTTCGGAGGGGTTTGATTTCGTGATAGGAATTGTAGATGCTTGGACGAATCAAGTCATTCATCCCGGCGTCCACTACCAGGAATCTCTTGTCGTTGCTATCTTTAGTATAGAGCACCTCAGTCACCAAAATACCAGCGTTGCCGATAATAACCCGGCCAGGTTCAAAAATGAAAGTGCAATCAAGCTCATCTTTGGCAGTAAATATAGCCTGGGCATAGTCGTCCGGGTGGGGCGGTTCCTCCTGGTTATAGCAAATCCCCAGGCCGCCGCCCAAATCGACATACTTGATTTCTATCCCGTCAAGCTGGAGAAGCTTCACCATTTTTTTAACCTGGCCAAAGGCCTCCAGAAAGGGAGCCATTTGGGTTATCTGCGACCCGATATGGCAACTGATACCGATTATTTCCACGTGGCTGCATGTCCTTGCCAACCGATACTGTTCCAGGGCGCTTTCCACTGCCAGACCGAACTTATTTTCTTTAAGACCCGTAGAGATGTGCGGATGGGTCTGGGGATCGACATCGGGATTGACACGCAAAGCAATCCGCGCTCTTACACCCTTTTTTGCGGCGCAGGCGTTGATCACCACCAGTTCCTGCGCCGACTCGACGTTAAACATGAGAATATTGCTTGCCAAGGCGTATTCAATTTCGCTCTGCTTTTTTCCTACGCCTGAATATACTATTTTCTGCGGGTCTATGCCTGTCTGCAGGGCACGGTACAGCTCGCCGCCGGAAACAATATCTACGCCACCGCCTAAGTTTGCTATAATTCTAAGTATTGCCAAGTTAGAATTTGCCTTCACCGCGAAGCAAACAAGGTGCGGTAAATTGTCAAAGGCCTCATCAAAAACCCGAAAGTGCTGGGTAATAGTTCTATAACTGTACAAATAAAAAGGCGTTCCCGTCTTTGCAGCAATCTCGGCGATGGGTACTTCCTCGCAATAAAAATCATCATTTACGTAATGAAAAAAATGCATCAGTAGTCCTTCAGTTTAACTCCAATATGCCCCGGTCCTTTTTATTGCACGCACCTTCCGCTTCCGGCCCGCAAATATCGGTCGAATCAACCTGCTTGTCATTACTTTGCTTCGGAGAGTCTTTGACAAACCTTGGTTGCAAATGTTCCGGTGGAACAGGATCGCCCATTTTCCCACAGCCCAGCGTCAACAGTATGATCAGCAACGCCATAAAGCTGGCAAGGCCTTGCCGCTTCACCTTATATAACATCGCCCCTCTCCTTTTGAAGTTTTTCCAGTTCTCTGAGTCTTTTCCGGACGGTGCGGCCTGAAGTACCCCCGGTTATATCCCTTACCTTTACAGCACTATCGACAGTAAGGATTTTATGTAAGTCGCGACCGAATTTAATGTGAAAGGACTTAAATTCCGCCAGCGTCAGTGATTCTATTGTCTTGTTTTCCTGAATGCAGTAGGCCACTAATTTTCCCACCACGCCGTGCGCCGTACGGAAAGGCACCCCTTTTTTTACCAGGTATTCCGCCACATCCGTCGCTATGGAAAATCCACCTTTGGCGTCACGGCGCATCTTTAAGCGATTGAAAGTCAAACGGCCGATCATGGCCGTAAAAATATGCAGGCATGACTTTACCGTGTCCACTGTGTCGAACAAAGGCTCTTTATCCTCCTGGAGGTCACGGTTATAGGTCATCGGCAAGCCCTTCAGGAGCGTCAACAAAGCCATCAGATTTCCATAGATCCGTGCCGTTTTCCCCCGGAGCAATTCGGCGACATCGGGGTTTTTCTTCTGGGGCATAATGCTGCTGCCGGTGGTAAAAGTGTCGTCAATAGCGACAAAAGCAAACTCCTCTGTTGCCCAGAGGATCAGATCTTCGGCAAACCGGCTCATATGCATCATGACCAGGGAGGCGTCGGCAATAAACTCAACAATAAAATCACGATCGGAAACTGCATCCATGCTATTCTGCGAGATGGCCGGGAACGCCAGCAGCCTGGCCGTATAGTCCCGATCAATCGGCAACCCTGTCCCCGCCAGAGCGGCGGCGCCCAGGGGCATGACGGCAATACGTTTCTCGCTATCTCTCAGGCGTGCTTCGTCTCTTGCAAACATCTCCCAAAAGGCCATAAGATAATGAGCCAGCAGCACGGGCTGTGCTTTTTGCATATGCGTGTAGCCCGGCATGATTGTTTTAATTTCTTTTTGGGCAAGTTTCAACAGCGTTTGCTTCAACTGCCCCAAAAGTTCGATAATCTGTCGATTTTCTTCTCTCAGGTACAGCCTCATATCCAAAGTTACCTGATCGTTTCTGCTTCTGGCCGTATGCAGCTTCCCGCCCGTATCGCCCACCCTGTCGATCAGGGCCTTTTCAATAGCCATATGAATGTCTTCATCATCGGGTCTGAACTCAAAAATGCCTTCATCCATGTCCACGCTGATTTTTTCTAGGGCACAGACAATCGTTTCTCCCTCTTCCGCAGAAAGGATACCCTGCTCGGCAAGCATTCTTGCATGGGCGATGCTTCCTTGAATATCGTAACGATAAAGCCGTTTATCAAAGTGGATGGAGGCAGTGAAGGCTTCCACCTCCTTGTCCGTCTGGCCCAGAAAGCGTCCTCCCCAGGGCTTTTCTCTATTTACCATGCGTTTTACCTCGGCAGACGCTGTTTTAGACTTTTTTGCTGGCATCTCTATCCAGAGCCTTTATTCTTAATCGCAACGCATTGATTTTGATAAATCCCGTTGCATCCTTCTGGTCATAAACCTGATCCGGACCGAAGGTAGCAAAATCCTCGCGATAGAGGGAATAGGGAGATTTTCTCCCCACCACTGCGCAATTTCCCTTGTATAGTTTCAAACGCACTGTACCGGCAATTTTTTCCTGTGTTTCATCAATTAATTTTTGCAGGAGTTCCCTTTCGGGCGCGTACCAGAAACCATTATAAACCAGTTGGGCGTAGCGGGGGATCAGGCTGTCCCTAAGCAGCATCACCTCGCGGTCCATGGCAAGGGATTCTATCGCACGGTGGGCAATCCACAGCACAGTGCCGCCAGGGGTTTCATAAACGCCCCGCGACTTCATCCCCACGAAACGATTTTCCACCATATCCACCCGCCCGATACCGTTGGCTCCAGCCAGCTCATTGAGGCGGTCAAGGAGCAAGGCGGGACTGCATCGATCCCCATTTATCGCCACCGGGTTTCCCCTAAGAAAATCTATTTCCACATAGACAGCTTTATCAGGAGCCGCTTCCGGCGCTACAGTCGTGGTAAACATATCCTCTTGCGGTTCCTGCCATGGGTCTTCCAAAATACCGCCTTCGTGTGAAACATGGAGAAGATTGCGATCACTGCTGTAGGGCTTGCTTTTAGTAATAGTGAGGGGTATGGCGTGCTGCTGGGCGTAATCTATCATGGCCTCGCGGGAATCAAAACGCCATTTTTCCTCTCGCCAGGGCGCAATGATTTTAATTTGAGGATTCAAGGCCATGTAGCTAAGCTCAAACCTGACCTGATCGTTGCCCTTGCCTGTCGAACCATGCGAAACGGCATCGGCGCCCTCCTGACGGGCGATCTCTATCTGCTTTTTTGCAATCAGGGGACGGGCTAAAGAAGTGCCAAGGAGGTAGGTGCCTTCATAGACCGCATTGGCGCGCAAAGCGGGAAAAACAAAATCCCGGACAAACTCTTCCCGGAGATCCTCAATAAATATTTTGCTCGCACCGGTTGCCAGGGCTTTACTTTCCAGGCCCTGGAGTTCCTCTTTCTGTCCGATGTCGGCGGCAAATGCTATCACTTCGCAGCCATAGGTTTCAGTAAGCCATTTCAAAATTACCGATGTATCGAGACCGCCTGAATAGGCCAAAACAACTTTCTTTATTGCTTGCTGCACAATCTCAGTTACCTCCGTCTTTCAGCAGTATTTCCAGAATAGCCTTTTGCACATGCAGGCGATTTTCCGCTTGATCCATAATTACAGAGTGCTCGCCATCAATTACCTCAGCCGTGATTTCTTCACCCCGATGGGCAGGGAGGCAATGCATGAAGAGCGCCTCATCTTTTGCATGGGCCATTAACTCCCTGTTTACCTGATAGGCACGGAACGCCTTGGCCCTTTCCTCTCGCTCGGCCTCCTGTCCCATACTAGCCCAAACGTCGGTGTACACCACATCAGCGTTGCAAACAGCGTCAAAAGGATCGCGATAAACCCTGATTCTTCCCGCAGCCTCCGCCCGGCCCCGCTCCAATATTAAACTGTCCGGAGCGTATCCCTCGGGACAGGCTAAAGAGAGATTAAAGGGGAGCCTTACGGCGGCATTTATCCATGAGTTCGCTATATTGTTGCCGTCGCCTACATAGGCGACCGTCAGCCCTTCATAGGCGCCTCTATTTTCCCGGATGGTAAACAAATCACTCAATATCTGGCAGGGATGCAGCAGATCCGTGAGACCATTAATTACAGGAATGGTGGCGTAAGCGGCAAATTCTTCCACCTTTTGTTGTTTATACGTTCGGATCATCACGCCGTTTAAATAACGGGACATGATCCTGGCGGTATCGGCAATACTTTCACCACGGTCCAGTTGCGTATCGCGACTGCTCAAGAATGTTGCCAAACCACCCAGTTGATACATTCCAACCTCGAAGGAAATCCTGGTTCTTGTAGATGCCTTGTCAAAAATCATGCCCAGGGTTTTTCCGGCAAGCGTATGGCAGACATTTCCCTTCTTCAGAGCCTCCTTCAGGCAAGAGGTACGCTGGAATATTTCGTCTATGTCGGGACGACTAAGATCATAGATGCTTAACAGGTCCTTTTTCATTTTAGGATCGTAACCTCGGTTATTATTCGTCAGGCGCTTCGCGAGTTATTTCCGTACCGATACCTTGATCCGTAAACATTTCCAAAAGGATGGCATGTTTCAGGCGACCATCGATAATATGCGTTTTCCTAACGCCAGCTTTTAAGGCCTTTACGCAGCACTTGACCTTGGGATACATCCCTCCGACAATGAGGCCGGACTTTATGAAATTTTCCGCTTCCCCTTCGTTCATGGCGTTAATGAGTGAGCCATTGAGGTCCAAAACACCTTGCACATCGGTAAGCAAAATCAACTTTTCTGCCTTCAGAGCTGCTGCGACGGCGCCGGCAACGAGATCGGCATTGATGTTGTAGGTCTCGCCCTCAGGTCCTACCCCGGTGGGAGCGATAACAGGAATAAAGCCTGCCTTTTCCAGGGTAATAAGCAACTCGGCATTGATCTTTGTTACTCTACCGACTAGCCCCAGATCAATAATTTCCGACGGGATGTCTTTGGCCTTATCGGCGCTTAAGTAATATTTTTCCGCCTGTGTCAGTTGACCGTCCTTTCCGGACAATCCCACCGCCTTCCCGCCGTTACGGTTGATCAGGCCGGTAATTTCCTTATTTAGCTTGCCAACCAAAACCATCTCCACGATATCCATCGTTTCTTCATCGGTAATCCGCATCCCTTGCACGAATTGCGATTCCTTGCCGACTTTTTCCAGGAAACTGCCGATTTGCGGTCCTCCGCCATGCACAACGACGGGATTGATGCCGATGTATTTCATCATGACGATATCCCGGGCAAAAAGCTCCTTCAACTCCTGGTCAATCATGGCATGTCCGCCATATTTGATGACTATCGTCTTGTTATAGAAGCGACGGATGTAGGGCAAAGCTTCAAGCAGGATTTCCGCACGTTCCATCGGTTGCTTTAAATCATGCATAATCATCACCTAACCCAAAATACAGTGATCAACCAATCACAGTATGTAGCGGCTTAAGTCTTCATCCTCCACTATATCGCAGAGCTTATCCTTAACGTAGCCGGCGTCGATAGTAATATTTTTTTCGATTAAATCCGGCGCATCAAAAGATACCTCATCGAGGAGTGTTTCCATAATCGTGTAAAGCCTTCTGGCGCCTATATTTTCAGTTCGTTCATTCACCAGTGCGGCCACGTCGGCAATCTCGGCAATGGCGTCATCCTTGATGTCGAGCACCACCCCTTCCGTAGCAAGCATTTCCCTGTATTGTTTAATAAGAGCATTGCTCGGTTCCGTTAAGATGCGAATGAATTCTTCTTTTCCCAAGGGGTCCATTTCCACCCGGATGGGGAAACGTCCCTGAAGCTCCGGTATCAGATCGGAGGGCTTGGAGGCGCTGAATGCACCCGCAGCAATGAAAAGGACGTGATCTGTTTTTACCATACCGTAACGGGTGTTTACATTGGAACCTTCCACAATAGGCAGGAGATCACGCTGTACCCCCTCCCGGGAAACATCTGGACCATGCGCCGAATCATTGGCCACAATCTTATCGATCTCATCAAGAAAGATAATTCCCGATTGCTCGACCTTTTCGATCGCCGTTTTTGTAATCTTATCCATATCCACGAGTTTCAAGGCTTCTTCTTGAGCCAGGACTTCCATGGCTTCAACTACCTTCATCCGCCTTATCTTCTTTTTCTGCGGAAAAATATTGCCGAACATTTCCTTAATGTTAAGTCCCATGTCCTCAACCCCCGAGGAGGTAAATATTTCAATCATGGGGCTGCTGTTACGCACATCAGCGACTTCTAAATCAACGAAACGCTGGTCTAGCTTGCCTTCATGAAGGAGAAGGCGCAATTTCTCCCGCGTGTTGTCTATAGGCAATGTTTCTGCCGGGAGATCCTCTATATCATCTTCTTTCATCATTTCTTCAACTTTTCTTTCAACTGGCCGTGGCGGAAGCAGAATATCCAGTAAACGTTCCTCTGCTACCTCGGCCGCCTTGGCTTTGACGTTTTCCTGCTCATCCAATTTGGCCATATTAATGGCCTGTTCGACCAAGTCGCGAATCATGGATTCCACGTCCCTGCCTACGTACCCGACTTCGGTGAACTTGGAGGCCTCTATCTTCAGAAACGGAGAGTTGTCGAGTTTCGCCAGACGACGGGCGATTTCTGTTTTACCAACTCCTGTAGGGCCGATCATGATGATATTCTTTGGCGATATTTCATCGGCAAGCTCCGGGAGCACGTTCTGACGCCGCCAGCGGTTTCTGAGGGCTATGGCAACCGCCCTTTTGGCTTCTCCCTGACCGATAATATGCTCATCGAGCTTTTCCACGATCTGTCGTGGCGTCAATTCATTCTGCGGCATCATTGCTCCTCCATAAAGCAACATCTAACGAAATAAACTGCGAACATGTCACTCTGAGATTGCAATATCCAATTCTTCAATCGTGAACTGATCATTAGTATAAATACATATTTCCGAGGCAATCTTCAAGGCTTCCTTAGCAATGTCCGTTGCTCCCAACTGCGAATGTCTTACCAAGGCGCGCGCCGCCGCCAACGCATAGGGGCCACCCGAACCAATGGCCATGACTTCATCATCGGACTCAATGACATCTCCGCTTCCGGAAATAGTTAAGAAGGCATCTCTGTTTACGGCAATCATGAGAGCCTCGAGATGCCTTAAGACGCGGTCGGTACGCCAGTCCTTTGTTAATTCTACCGCCGCCCTGACAAGATTGCCGTTGTATTGTTCCAGCTTCTGATCAAAGCGTTCAAAAAGCGTAAACGCATCGGCGGTAGCGCCGGCAAAGCCGACAATCACTTCGTTATGATACAATCTGCGCACTTTGCGGGCATGATGCTTCATGATTGTCGTGTCAAGCGTTACCTGTCCGTCGCCGGCTACCGTCACCTTACCTTGGTGACGTATTGCCAGCACTGTTGTCCCCCGGATCTTCATCACTTACTCCTCCCCTGGCCTTCGGATGGGCCCTATCGTAAACCTCCATCAACCTGCTAATACTCACGGCGGTATATTTCTGAGTTGTGGAAAGACTTTCATGTCCCAAAAGTTCCTGTATGGCCCGCAGGTCAGCTCCAGCATCCATCATATGGGTGGCAAAAGAATGCCTCAGGGCATGCGGACTGATCTTGCGATTTATCCCGCTTCTTGCCACGATACGATCAACTATCCTGGCTACGCTCCTGGTGGTTAAACGTTGCCCCCGTGCGTTCAAAAAAAGAGGCCCGGCTGAGCCCTCGCCTGCTTTCTCCACGGAGTGGCCAGCCCTTCCTTTTAAATGAAGCTCGATAGCCGCTAAAGCCGCTCTACCCACTGGAATAAGCCTTTCTTTTCTACCTTTTCCACGAATTTTTATTAAGCCCTGACTAAAATTTATATCCGTGATGTTTACTCCGACCAGTTCACTCAAACGAATGCCCGTAGAATAAAACACCTCCATAATGGCCCTGTCGCGGAGCTCAAGCGGTTCATCACGAAATGATAGGTTTAATATCAGAAGTATCTCATCAACTGATAGAACCCGCGGCACGTGCTTCTCCGGGGAGGGCGTATGCACTAGCTCGGCGGGGTTCTTGGTTATGCGGCCTTCCCGTAAAAGGTATTTGTAGAAAGCTCTGACGGCAGCCAGCTTTCGTGCGATGGTCACCTTCTTTAACTTTGCTACATAAAGAGAGCGCAAAAACCCCCTCACCAGGATGTGATCCACGGCTGCAGCAGAAGCCTCTTGCCCATGTGGTTCCACAGCACTTTGAATATAATTCATGAACTGCTTTAAATCACAAATGTAGCCTTTGCTTGTATGCCCCGAAAGGTTTCTTTCGATTTGCATGTGGTTGGCAAAGTCTTTGATGTCCTGTTCCATTAGCGGCGTCTAGTAATCTACAGATGACGTGTCTTTGCAAGATGTCACTGTCACAGCGTTACTATAATTATCTTTCTTACATTTTGTACTTACCGAAATCCTCGGGAGAAAGATTTTCCAGGAAATCCTTCAATTTTTCCTTGGTAACACTGTCGATATCGCTTATTTTCGTACCAAAATCGATGTCACGCGATTTATTGACGACGCCTTCATCCACGAAAATAGGCGCACTGGAACGTAATGCGATGGCAATAGCGTCGCTGGGACGGGCATCAACGACAAAATTATTGCTGCCATGCGCAAAGCAGATGCTAGCATAAAAAGTATTATTCCGAAGATCATTTATTTCCACCCTGGACACGACAACTTCCAGCGACCTCATGATTTCCATTATCAGGTCATGAGTCATGGGGCGCGCAAAGGCTATCTTTTCAAGTTCTGTGGCAATGGCGCTGGCTTCGAACAGTCCAATCCATATCGGTATTATCTTCTTTCCCTCGTTGTCTTTAAGGATTACGATAGGCGTGTTGGTCTGAGGATCTATCGTCAGCCCCGATACCTTGACTTCTATAAACATTGGCATGGCTCCTTATCTAATAAGCGCTCGGCTCGCAGTGAATGCTGATAAGCCTCAATAATCATCACCGATTCCATTTTGCCAACCAGGTCTAAACCCCCTTTAAAGTTGACAATTTTATTGGTGCGGGTGCGGCCCATTACTTCGTCTGCGGCATTGCGGCTGCGCCCTTCCACTAAAACTTCGACTTCTTTTCCCAGCATTTTCCGGTTATTTTCCAAGGTATAAAGTTCCTGGAGCGACTGGAGCCTTCTCAATCTCCTGCTCTTGATGCTCTCGGTTACTTTGTGTTCCAATTTTTCCGCGGCAGTTCCCGCCCGCTCCGAATACTTAAATGAAAAGAGGGCGTCAAACCGGACTTTCTCCATCAAATCGATTGTTTCATCAAAATCCGCGTCACCCTCGCCGGGAAAACCTACGATGATATCTGAAGTCAGGCTTATTTCCGGGCAGATGGCCCTCAAGGCGTTTACCTTCCGCAAATAATCTTCCTTGCCATAACCCCTATTCATGGCCTGCAATATTTTGTCAGAACCAGACTGGACAGGCAGATGAATATGCTTGCACATTTTATCTACATCGGCAAAACAGCGCATCAGTTCTAAAGAGAGGTCTTTGGGGTGTGAAGTAGTGAATCTGATCCGCTCAATTCCTGCTATATCTGCTATGCTGCGAATCAAGTCGTGAAAATGAACTCTCCGATACCGGTTATTTCCATAAGAGTTAACATTTTGCCCTAGCAGCGTGATCTCTTTAACACCTTGATTCGCCAACATCTCTACTTCCTGGATTATGTCCTCCAATTCCCGACTTTCTTCAGGGCCACGTAAATATGGCACTACGCAGTAGGAACAAAAATTATTACAGCCCCGCATAATCGTAACAAAAGCGCTAACTTGTCCTTTCTTTGGCATAACAGGAATGTTATCGATACAGCCATCTTTTGCAACCGCCGTATCTGCCACTTTAATATGGTTCTTTTCTACAGTTTTCAGCAGTTCTGGAAGACGTTGAATATTCTGTGTACCGAAAACCAGATCAAGGCAAGGCGCTTTTTTAAAAAACTGATTTCCCAACTGCTGGGCGAGACAACCGCCGATCCCGATGATGAGGTCAGGATTTTCTCGCTTAACAGCATCCAGACGCCCCAGTTGACTATAAACTTTTTGTGCCGCCTTCTCTCTGATGCTGCAAGTATTAAGTATTATCAAATCAGCCTCTTGAGCCAGATATGTAGCCTCATAACCTGCCCCTTCCAGCAAAAGACCCATCTGCTCGGAATCGTGAACGTTCATTTGACAGCCGAACGTTTGAATTAAATATTTCTTGCCCAAATTCTAAAATACCCTGCTTTTTTATAGTGAAGCATGCTTATTATATGGTCGGGGTATAGTCAACAGATAAAGATACAAATATGGATGTTGCCAGGCAAACTATTGAATATTGGCCTTGTCTTCCGTATTAGCCAACCCCTTACGGGTTTCCGCGATAATAAATTGTAATTTCTCATCAAGCCCAAGATGGGAATAGTTTTTTGCTATGTTTTTGAAACGCCGCATTGCCGCTTTATATTGTTTCATTCTAAAATATAAACTCCCTACGTAGAACTCATGTTCAGCAAGCAACTCCTTGCAATGGCGGACATTTTTTTCCGCAAGGATGGAAAATTGACTGTCGGGAAAGCGGGAAATCAATTTTTCGAACTCGCGCAACGCGTTCATTGTGGCAGTCTGGTCACGGTCGATCCCGAGAAGCTGCTTGTATTGGCACATCCCGATTTGATACAAGACGTAGGGCAAAAATTCGTTAGTCGGATGCAGGCTCGCAAAAGTGTTATAAGCACTTTCCGCTTGCCCATATTCTTCCGTGCTGAAACGCGCATCGGCAATGCCAATCTCGGCGCGGATCGCCAGATCGCTTAAAGGATATTCCTCTTTAAGCTTTTGAAAACTTTCAATGGCCCTTTCGTAGCTGCCCTTTTGGTAGTCCTTGTATCCCCGCGCATATATTATTTCGGGACTGCTCGGGGCTGCGGCCTGCTTGTTCCACAAGGCACACCCGGAAGTCAGAATAATCAATGCCGCAAGAAGCGTCGTTTTTTTCAAAAACACAATTCCTTCCCTAAAGTGTTGGGATAATGTCGGGATTTTAATATTTGCAGAAATATCATTCTCTCGGCTAATTATTTGACAAAGCCGTATTAATAAGTTCTTCCAGCCGTGCTTTGGGCACCACACCGATGATTGTCTCCAGAACTTTGCCACCCTTGAATAAGATAATGGTGGGGATGCTTCTAACCCCATAAGTCAAGGCTGCTTTCTGGTTTTCATCTACATTAATCTTGGCAATAACCGCCCGGTCCTTAAACGTTTCGGCCAGCTCTTCGATGACAGGCCCAATAGCCTTACATGGCCCGCACCAGGGCGCCCAGAAATCTATCAAAACAGGACGTTCTGAATTGCTGATCTGTTTTTCATAACTGGCATCATCCAAGTGCACTAAATTTTCGCTTATTGACATAAACCCCTCCCGATCTGATATGTGTAACTTATGTCACAAGGCAATAAAAGAAGTCAATTGCAAAGTGACGTTATTTTTTCGAATCTAATTTTCTCGTGAACACTAAATAAGGTCAAATTGAATTTTTGCCTTCCGCTTCATCCCCACGCCTGTGGGGAACGCCTCTCGCCCCAGGCTTTGCTGGTTTCGATTTCCGGTTCATCCCCACGCCTGTGGGGAACGTCCGGATGCGCCGTTGAAGGTCGAAGCCACGGGCGGTTCATCCCCACGCCTGTGGGGAACGTGTTTTGTCGATGCACAGCGTCCCCCGGCGGACCGGTTCATCCCCACGCCTGTGGGGAACGTATATTCATCGATGTCACGGCGGAGGCAGGGGCCGGTTCATCCCCACGCCTGTGGGGAACGCGCAATAACTGCCTGGCCCTGGGTTCCCATGAGCGGTTCATCCCCACGCCTGTGGGGAACGCCGAGGAAGAACTATCCCGATTGTCTTTCATCGCGGTTCATCCCCACGCCTGTGGGGAACGCTATAAAAGCCAACAAAAGCCGCAAGAGTGAAACGGTTCATCCCCACGCCTGTGGGGAACGCAGCTAGTCAGGACGTGTAATTGACGCGTTCCCCGGTTCATCCCCACGCCTGTGGGGAACGCTCATTTGACAATTTTATTTGTAGCTCGTATATCGGTTCATCCCCACGCCTGTGGGGAACGCAGACGGATTTTACCTGTTTTTGGGGGTTTCTCCGGTTCATCCCCACGCCTGTGGGGAACGCCCAGCGACCACGATCAGGTCTACGGCTTCGGCCGGTTCATCCCCACGCCTGTGGGGAACGCCTACCCGGATCATGTTTCCCAGCACGCATGATCGGTTCATCCCCACGCCTGTGGGGAACGCTCGTCGGTAGTTGAGACCCGTCAACTCACCAACGGTTCATCCCCACGCCTGTGGGGAACGCTTTGGAATTGTACCTAGGAACACCATTGCCATCGGTTCATCCCCACGCCTGTGGGGAACGCCGGGCACCGTGCTTAATCCGTCTGGATAAGTCCGGTTCATCCCCACGCCTGTGGGGAACGCCCCGTTGTCGGCGGTTTTAATCATTCCGCTTGCGGTTCATCCCCACGCCTGTGGGGAACGCCGGGTGCAGGGATAGCCGATCTTGTCAAAAGACGGTTCATCCCCACGCCTGTGGGGAACGCGCTTCTATCGACTACGACAAAGCAATCGCCACCGGTTCATCCCCACGCCTGTGGGGAACGCCTTCCAGGACCGTTCCGTAATAACCTGCCCCTCGGTTCATCCCCACGCCTGTGGGGAACGCTCCGTCTGACCGATCAGGATGATCCCCAGCAGCGGTTCATCCCCACGCCTGTGGGGAACGCTTGTCCCATTCGTCGCACTCCTCGGACGGTTTCGGTTCATCCCCACGCCTGTGGGGAACGCCCCTCATCATTATTGTTTGCCATTGCTATCTCCGGTTCATCCCCACGCCTGTGGGGAACGCTGATTTCCACCAGCCAGGAACGGATGATCGAGCGGTTCATCCCCACGCCTGTGGGGAACGCGGGTGGATGATCGATCTCGTGGTAGCCTTTACCGGTTCATCCCCACTCCTGTGGGGAACGCCGCTTACGCATTGCCATTGTTCATACACTCCGCGGTTCATCCCCACGCCTGTGGGGAACGCAAAATTTTTTAGCGTTTGATCCCCCGGAATTCCGGTTCATCCCCACGCCTGTGGGGAACGCTCGAGCGGCGCGAGTTCGATGGATTGGTTATGCGGTTCATCCCCACGCCTGTGGGGAACGCGGCTGCGGGAGCGGTGGCTTGGGGAGCAGCACCGGTTCATCCCCACGCCTGTGGGGAACGCTTTCAATATTTCTTCGTTCGATTCTCTTATGCCGGTTCATCCCCACGCCTGTGGGGAACGCGATAACTGAGCTCTGCGACATTGATGGAGAGACGGTTCATCCCCACGCCTGTGGGGAACGCGGTGGCTTTCTTTTCTGGGCCAGGGGATGCGGCGGTTCATCCCCACGCCTGTGGGGAACGCCCAAAACTGCCCCTCCTGTTCGATGATCAGTTCGGTTCATCCCCACGCCTGTGGGGAACGCTCCAGAACTGCCCCTCCTGTTCGATAATTAGTTGGTTCATCCCCACGCCTGTGGGGAACGCTCTGTCAACCAATTCCACCTGGCGCCCCGTCTCGGTTCATCCCCACGCCTGTGGGGAACGCGTTGGACAGGAGGCACTGCAATAACAGGCACGCGGTTCATCCCCACGCCTGTGGGGAACGCTAAAGGAATAACGTCAGGCAGAAAGGTGCGGCCGGTTCATCCCCACGCCTGTGGGGAACGCGCCTTCAGTGGGTCATAAATTTTTGCCTTTTTCGGTTCATCCCCACGCCTGTGGGGAACGCACTTCTTCTATCCCTTTGATTTTCTATTCAATTTTCAGAGAACATAAATCTACCGAAAATTCGCAAGATAAATTCAGCATTTTAAACCATTCTCGTTGTCGTTCCCAGGTAAAAAAGAGACCAGCTTTATCCCATCCATCTCAACCGGCATCCTCCGGTTAGCGCCGAGTGTCAGAAAATCAAAGCCCGATTCAGTATTCGTGGTCCAGGACATCACCGCATTTCCTTCGGCAATCCCTTTTCCCACGGTATCCCAGAGCATTTCGCGCACGCGACGCGAAACCTTGCCCACATAGACTCCGGCTCGTATTTCCAGAAGCCAGATGGCCAGCCGTCCCCGCAGCCGGGGTGGAACATTCTCAACCACGATGACCAGCATCACCAAGCTCCTCCTTGTTGGGTATGGCCGGCTCCACCGCCTCCTCAGGCGGTTTTGGCACTTCCATCCCACCGGCCGACAATACTTCTTCGATACTCGGTATAATCCGGTGCAAAAGCCGAGTCTGTCGGAAGCTATCCCGACAGGCCAGCCTGACTTCCCGCTCGGGGTCGCAATTCTTTTTTGCCGCTATGCGAAAAGCAACCGGTACGACAGTGTCAAACTTGAAGATATCGGCGATATCATACACGAAAGATTGGGGCTTGCCGGTATGGATGAAGCCGACAGCCGGGGCATAGCCTGCCGCCAAAATCGCCGCTTCACAAATGCCGTATAGACAGGCCGTGGCGGAAGAGAGACAGCGGTTAGGAACATCGCCGCTCCCCCATTCGGTATGGTCATAGTTCCGGGTTTTCCAGTCCACACGGTACTGACGGGCAAGAAGTTCGTACATTTTCCGCACCCGCACCCCTTCGATACCGCGAAGCTGTTGCACACTCCGGCGTTCCGGCGGTTCTTCCTTGAACCGGAGCGCATACATTTTGCGGACCACCTTGAGCCGCGCCGTATCGTCCAAGGCCAGTTTCGCCTGGTAAAGAAGGCGGTCGGCCCGCGCCCCGCCCGGCTGACCGGAGGCATAAAGCCGCACCCCCGCCTCACCGATCCAGACAAGCAGGCAGCCAACACGAGAGGCCAAAGTCACCGCCGCATGGGAAACACGCGTCCCCGGTTCCAGCATGAGACAGGCCACGCCGCCGACAGGAACATGTGTACGGACACCGGTTTTGTCCACCACCACAAACGCCCCGTCCAGTACGTCCAGATTCCCTTTCTCTATGTAGGCCACAGAGATGCGATCCTTAATTGGAATCGGTTTTAGGGGTGGCAGAATGGGCTCGGTCATATTTTCCTCCCTTGCACAATAATCGTATTGTCAAAATTTTCATACTTATAAAGCAAAACATCCTTCATAATTGCTGAGTTAGTTAAAAAGAGCTTGCCTCCCCCCTAAAAATTAGGGTTTAATGAAGTTTGGCGACAACATCGAGGCAAGCTCATATGACCAAAATAGCCCGTTTCATCATCTGGATATGTTCCAAGTTCACAAAAAGTGAGATAGAGCAAATTACCAAAGGCCTTGTTGATGTTCTCCAAGACCGCAATCCGGAAGTAAAACCCAAGGATGACTTCCACGAAAAGCATCCTAATTACCGGGACTTCTTTGTCGATCCCAAACCGCCCTTAACAGAACCTCCCATTCTCAGGAAAGTTCCTGAACCGAAAAACTATAAGGTGCTTTTAGCTTTGTACGAGGCAGAGCACGGTAAACCTCTTAAACCGGTTAAGCGCCGGGGTGAATCGCAAGCAGTGCCGAGACAAATAGTTTGTCCTGTCTGCAATGCCCCCCAGGAATATCTCTACTTCAACGACGGCAAAAAGAAATCTCAGCTTAAATGCAAAGTCTGTAGCCACCTCTTCCAGGTTGAGCAGAGATTCCGCAAAAACGATAAGTCAAAATACTTCTGCCCCTATTGCGGCTATGCTCTTTTCCGTTGGAAGAGCAGGAAAGAGGTCACGATCTATAAGTGTTGCAACGATGACTGTCAGCATCGCCTCCAGGCGCTTGCCAAGCTCAATCCCTCTGAGCGAGCCATACAAAAGAAACGATCCTCTCAGTTCAAGCTCTGCTATCAGTACCGGGAGTATCATTATAAGCCCCAGGAACTTGTCCATTCGGCTCCCGCAAAACCGGCTGTCGATCTCACCAAAATACATAACTCCGAGAATGTCCTCGGTCTGGTCCTGGCTTTCTATGTCTCCTTCGCCGTCCCAGCCAGGAAAACCGCTGCTATCTTGAAGTCCGTCTTCAATATCAAAGTCTCTTATCAGACGGTTCTAAACTATGGCGCGGCCGCGGCTTTTTATTGCCACAGTTTCAACCTGGCCCATAAAGGCCAGATCGATGACATCTCAGCAGGCGATGAAACATACATAAAGGTCCTGGGAAAACAGCAATACGTCTTTTTCTCCATCTCCTCTCGGAACTTGAAAATCACCGCCTATCACGTGGCCGATAACCGGGGAACACAACCGGCCGTTATTGCCATGAATGAGGCGCGCCGCACCGCAACGCCGGGGCAAGAGATCACTTTCGTCAGTGACGGTAATCCAGCCTATCCCGCCGGCATCCTTTTCCTTAATGCCCAGGAAAAGGATTGTCCCCCTATTCAACATCGCAAGGTCATCGGGCTCCAAAATCTTGATGCCGAGTCAGAGGAGTTTAGAGCCTTTAAACAGCTCATCGAACGCCTAAACAGAACCTACAAATATCACGTCAGACCAGCCGCCGACTTTAACAGCAACAACGGTGCCGTGGCGCTAACCACCCTGTTTGTGACCCACTACAACTTCCTGCGCCCCCACATGTCGCTCCTCGGCAAGCCACCGGTCCATTTACCGGAACTTGCGACTGTCTCAACCATCCAAGGCAAATGGGCCAAGATAATTTCTTTGGCTGCCTAAAACTCCTCTGTCTCAATTTTTCAAAGAACGATAATGACGTTCATGCCTTTTATTGCCCGGCATCACTTCTGCCAACATCGCAGCCTGGACCAAGCTCAGTCTGGCAAGCTAAACCCCTGGGAGTTATCCATAGCCAACTCGCAGCAGCCTTTATAGAGCAGACGGAGAGTTGGCTGTGGGTAACTCCACACCCCTAAATCACCTTTTTGTGACCCTTTCATG
>JBAQLR010000131.1:0-24727 GCA_049302035.1 Syntrophales bacterium | reverse complement strand
CCTTTAATGTGAAGGGCGGCGCCGCCGGCGGCGGCCTTTCCCAGTGTGTGCCGCTGACGCCCCTCTCCCTGGGATTGACGGGCGATATCGATAACGTCACGAATGCTCACAATCTGGCCATGACCGCCATGACCTCCCGTATCCAGCATGAATTCAACTACGACGATGCAATGCTGGCAAGCAAGGGATTAAGAAGACTGGATATCGATCCCCGTAATGTACAGATGAAGTGGGTTATCGATTTCAGCACCCAGGCGCTGCGCGAAATCATCATCGGTTTAGGTGGCCACATGGACGGCTTCATGATGAACTCCGGCTTTGCCATCACCGTCAGTTCGGAAGTCATGGCCATCCTCGCTGTTTCTACCAGCCTCAGGGATATGCGGGAACGCATGGGGAAGATTGTTGTGGCTTACAGCAAACAGGGCAAACCCGTGACTACGGAAGATATGGACGTCGCGGGCGCCATGACGGCCTGGATGGTTAAGGCGATTAACCCCAACCTCCTCCAGACTGTGGAAGGCCAGCCGGTTTTTGTGCATGCCGGTCCTTTTGCCAATATTGCCGTCGGGCAAAATTCCATCATTTCCGATCAGGTTGCTTTGAAGCTTTCCGATTATGTGGTCACGGAAAGCGGCTTCGGCGCCGATATCGGCTTCGAGAAATTCTGGAACATCAAGTGCCGCCTGAGCAAGCTCGTTCCCAATTGTGCCGTGATCGTCGCCACCGTCCGCGCCTTGAAGATGCACGGCGGCGGACCGCTGGTGGCGCCGGGCAAACCTTTGGATGCGGCTTATACCAGTGAGAACCTTGCGCTTTTGGAGAACGGCTTTGCCAATCTCCAGGCGCATATTGAAACGGTGAAGAAGGCAGGCATCAACCCGGTGGTCTGCATTAACAGTTTCCACACGGATACGGATAATGAGGTCAAGCTGCTCAAGTCCCTGACCGAGCAGGCCGGCGCCCGGGTGGCCTTATCCAGACACTGGCTTAAAGGCGGGGAGGGTGCCCTGGAGCTGGCCGACGCCGTCATTGACGCCTGCGAAGAAAAAACCAATTTTAAATTTCTCTATGAGGATGCCCTGCCGCTTCGGCAGCGGATTGAGAAGATTGCCAAAGAGGTGTATGGCGCCGACGGCGTAACCTATACGCCCGTTGCTCTGGAGAAGGCCAAGAAATTCGAGGCCGATCCGTCGGTTCAGGATTTTGCCACCTGCATGGTGAAAAGTCATTTAAGTCTCAGTCATGACCCGAGCTTGAAGGGCCGTCCCAAGGGCTGGACCTTGCCGATCCGGGATATCCTCATCTACGGCGGTGCGAAATTCCTGGTGCCGGTGGCGGGGGAAATCAAACTGATGCCCGGCACGGCTTCCGATCCCGCCTACAGAAGAATAGACGTGGATGTGGAAACAGGCAAAGTGAAAGGATTGTTTTAAATTTGCAAGAGGGGCGTCGGCGCCCCTCTTGTTTTTTTTATAATAACTTATGGAAAAATATCGGGTAAAATTTCATCCCAGCGAGAGAGCAATCTCCGTTGATAAAGGGGAAAACCTTTTGCAGGCGGCGATGGAGGCGGGGGTGCATATCAATGCATCCTGCGGCGGTAATGCCACTTGCGGGAAATGCAAGGTCAAGATCATCGGCGGGGCGGTTGGCGCGTTGCCGCATGCCAAGCTGTCAGCGGCTGAGCATGGCGATGGCTTCCGGCTGGCTTGCCTTAGTTCCGTGGTTGCTGACGTCGATGTGGAAATCCCCCTGGAATCGCAGGTGGACAAATCAGCCCTGGCGCTGAAAGGCGATCGTGGCCTGGCGTCATATCTCCTTACTCCCCAGGACATTTACGAGTTGGTGCAGGATTGGGATGTGGACCCGACCGTTTTTAAAAGGTATGTGGAACTTACACCTCCTTCTCTCGATGACAATGTCAGCGACCTGACCCGTCTGACCCGTGCCATTCAGAAACAGCACGGTCTTGAAGGCTTCTCCACGGATTTTCGCGTGGTGATGAAGTTGAGCCAGGTGTTGCGGGAAGCGGACTGGAAGGTTACCGTGACGCTGGTTCTGACCAAAAAAGCTTGTAAACTCATCAATATCGAGGTCGGCGACAATCGTCGCCAAAACTATTCCATTGTTCTCGACATCGGCACCACGACGATTTTTGGCCAGATCCTCAACTTGAACGAATGTAAAGTGGTGGCCTGTCCCGACGGTCACTGCGATGGTTCCAAGATTTTTGCTTTGGCAGAGGCTTCCAATTACAACGGCCAGATAAGTTACGGAGAGGATGTGATCGCCCGCATTGTTTATGCCAGAAGACCGGGCGGCCTCAAGAAACTGCAAGAAACGGTTGTGGAAACGATCAACGGCATCATCGAAGAGCTCTTGAAGATGAGCGGTATTGAGCGGGAGCTGGTATCCCATCTGGTCATGGCCGGCAATACCACCATGACGCAGTTGCTTCTGGGATTGGACCCGAAGTACATCCGCGAGGCGCCCTACGTGCCTACCGCAAATTTTATCCCGCCGGTCCGTGCCGTCCACCTGGGGATAAATATAGGCGGACATGTCCATATGTATGCCTTTCCCATGGTTGCAAGCTATGTGGGTGGTGATATTGTGGCGGGGGTGTTGGGGTCCGGTATTTTTCAGCGGGAAGCCTTGACCCTTTATATGGATATCGGCACCAACGGCGAGATCGTCCTGGGAAATAAGGATTGGCTGGCCAGCGTTTCCTGCTCGGCGGGGCCTGCCTTCGAGGGGGCGGGCATAAAATACGGTATGCGGGCCACCCGCGGCGCTATCGAAGAAGTAAGCATCAATCCTCGCACTTGCGAACCGATGCTCTTGACCATCGGGCTGGTCAAACCGATTGGCATTTGCGGTTCGGGCCTGATCGATATCGTGGCGGAGCTTATGGAGGCGGATCTAATTGATCAAAAGGGCAAGTTCCGCAGTGACGCGCCAACCAAACGTGTACGTAAGGGCGACGATGGTTACGAATATGTCCTGGCCTATAGAGATGAAACACAGATCAAGCAGGACATTGTGGTGACGGAAATCGACATTGAAAACCTGATCCGCACCAAGGGCGCCATCTATGCCGGTTGCAAGGTGCTGCTCGAAAGCGTTGGTTTGGGTTTTGGCAACTTGGAACAACTTATCATCGCCGGCGGCTTCGGACGACACCTCGACATCGAAAAGGCCATCTTCATCGGTTTATTGCCGGAGATCGAGGTGGAGAAGATTATCTTTGTGGGAAACGGTTCCCTGCTGGGCGCGCGTTTGCTCTCTTTCTCCCGGAATCTTTTAAAGGAAACGGAACGGATCGCTCTCATGATGACGAATTTGGAGTTAAGCAATCATGTCGGCTTCATGAGTGAGTTTATGGCGGCGATGTTTTTGCCCCATACCGATAGCGCGGCCTTTCCCAAGGCGCATGAGCGGCTGCGCCGGAAAAAGAAGGAGGCGGCATAAAGCTGTATGAGCTTCACGATAGCCGTAGCAGGAAAAGGTGGGACGGGCAAAACGACCTTTGCGGGTATGATTATTCGCTATCTCCTGGAGAAGAAAAAGGGGCCGGTGCTGGCTGTGGATGCCGATGCCAACGCCAATCTGAACGAGGTGCTGGGCATTGAAGTGAAGGGCACGATCGGCCAGACGCGTGAAATGATGAATGAGGAAGTTCCCACGGGCATGACCAAGGATGTCTGGTTCGAATACAAGGTGCAGGAAGCGTTGACCGAGGCGCAGGGGTTTGATTTACTGGCCATGGGACGGCCGGAAGGCGCCGGGTGCTACTGCGCCGCCAATACCCTGGCCAGGAAATATATCGATATGCTGACGGATAATTACCCCTATATTGTTATTGACAATGAGGCGGGGATGGAGCATTTAAGTCGCCTGACGACCAGAGATGTGGATCTGCTCTTTATGTTATCCGATTCCAGCCGCCGCGGCATTCTGACGGCTGGCCGCATACGCAATCTCATCCGGGAATTGAAGCTGAACATCACACGTGATGTCCTGGTTTTAAACCGCATGTCCGGCGCTCTCGGAGAAGATTTGCTTGAGATCGTAAAGGAACAGCAACTGGAACTGGCCGGTGTTATTCCGGCGGACGAGGAAATTTATCGTTATGACCTGGATGGTATCCCTACCATCCGTTTGCCCGATACGGCCGTAAGCCTGCAGGCTGCCTGGGCCATTTTCGACCGCCTGATTAAATGAAATTACATCTTAACCTTTGTTTGATGTGAAGTAGTGAATGTCCGGAAAGGAGAAGGAAAATATGACAGCCAAATTGATCAGCGGCAATGAAATTGCAGCCCAAATCAGGGAAGAGCTGAAGCTTGAGACAGCCCAACTTAAGGCGAGGCACAATGTCGTTCCGGGGTTGGTGACGATTCTCGTGGGAGAAAATCCGGCTTCCGTCAGTTATGTAACGGCAAAACAAAAGACCTCGAAGGAACTGGGATTTTACTCGGTACAGGACAACCAGCCCCCCGATGTCTCGGAGGCGGATCTGCTGGCCCTGATCGAGAAGTATAACCGCGATCCGCAGATTCACGGGATACTGGTGCAGCTTCCCCTGCCCAAACATATCAACGAAACGAAGATTCTCTATGCTATCGATCCCCGGAAGGATGTGGACGGCTTTCATCCCGTCAACGTGGGCAAGCTGATGATCGGCGAGGCCGATTATCTCCCCTGCACCCCGGCGGGAATTCAACAGATGCTGATCAGAACCGGCGTGGAAACGAGCGGCGCCGAGGTGGTGGTGGTCGGCCGTTCCAATATTGTGGGCAAGCCCATCGCCAACATCCTTTTGCAGAAGCAGAAGGGGGCGAATGCCACTGTGACCATCTGCCATACCGGTTCCAAAGACATCGCCTTTCATACCAGGCGTGCCGATATCCTGATCGTAGCCGCCGGCAAGCCCAATGCGGTGACGGCGGACATGGTAAAGGAAGGCGCGGTTGTCATCGATGTGGGGGTCAACAGGGTCGGCATGACTGAAGCAGGAAAGGCCAAACTCTGCGGCGATGTGGATTTTGATGCGGTTAAGGAAAAAGCTTCCGCCATTACCCCTGTGCCCGGCGGGGTCGGTCCCATGACGATTACCATGCTGATGCTTAATACGGTAAAGGCGGCCAAATTAGCCGCCGGCCTAAATTAACAGGATAAAAAAGCCTTTGGAAGGAGGAAATTAAAGTGTCGGAGCAAATATTGGAAGAAAAGGTCTCTTTTGACGGGAAAAAAGTTAAGGTATTGGGACCATGCTATGAAGAGGGCAAGCCGGATCAGGCTGCCCATGCCAACTGGCGGGATAAATTACTGAGCCGTGAGGATATGCTGGCTTACTTGAAGACAGGAGTGCGCTGATCAGCGACGCTTTGCGGCTTTAGTGAGTAATTAACAGCTTCTCTCAGGCCCGTAAACCGTTTCTAATTAATATAGGAAGGAGATATAAACATGACGTTTGCCATACCAAAAGCTACCTATACGGGAACTATCAAGGAAGTGGTACTGGGAAAAGGCCCCAAGGCCGTAAAGGTGGGAGGTGAATCCTCCTACCCCTTTCATCTGTTTGAAGGGGCAATGCCCAATGCTCCCCGGATTGCCATCGAGGTTTACGATGCGGCGCCCGACGATTGGGGGGCCGCCGCTTTAAAGCCCTATCAGGATGTGATCAATGATCCCGTCGCCTGGGCGAAAAAGGCCGTCGCCGCCTACGGCGCCGAATTGATTGCCCTGCAGCTTGTCAGCACGGATCCGAATGGTTTGAACAGATCCAGCGCCGAAGCGGCGGCGACGGCCAAGCAGGTTGGTGCGGCCGTTGACGTGCCGGTTATTGTTTACGGCAGCGGCAATCCGGAGAAGGATGCCGAACTTTTGCGCCTGGTCGCGGAGACTTGCGACGGCATGAATCTGGTACTTGGCCCCGTGGGAGAGGACAACTACAAGCAGGTGGGCGCCGGCGCCATTGCCTACAAGCATGCGGTAGCCGCTTGCAGCCCGATCGATATCAATCTGGCCAAGCAACTTAACATTCTCCTGGGCAATCTCGGTGTGCCCGATGGACAGCTCATCGTCGATCCCACGACTGGTGGTTTGGGTTACGGCATTGAATATACCTATTCGGTGATGGAGCGTGACCGTATGGCCGCCCTTACGCAGCAGGATGAAAGATTGCAGTTTCCCATCATCTGTAATTTGGCCAGGGAAGTTTGGAAAACCAAGGAAGCAAAGGCGGAAGACTCAGCCCTTTACGGCGATGCCGCAAAGCGGGGCATCGTCATGGAAGCCATGACGGCGCAACTGCTACTGGTAGCGGGGGCGGATATCTTAATTATGAGACATCCCGAAGCCATCAAACTGGTGCGGGAAATGATCACAGATCTTATGGCTTAGCAAAGTTTGCCAAGCCAGAGAAATGAGGAGGAAATAATGACGGATTTGGAAAAGAAAAGCATCGATCCGGCGACGATCAAAATGCTGAAGAAAGCGAGCGCCGACGGTTGCGAGACGATATTTGACCGGGCGGAGGCGATGAAGCCTTGCCCTATCGGAGCGGAAGGCAGCTGCTGTAAAAACTGCGCCATGGGACCATGTCGTGTGCCGCTCACGAAGAAGAAGGAAGGTGTGGAGCAGAAAAAACGGATGGGATTATGCGGCGCTACCGCCGAAACGATTGCCGCCCGCAACTTTGCCCGCATGGTGGCCGCCGGCACGGCGTCTCACTCCGATCATGCCCGTGGGATCACGGAGGTTTTCATCGCGGCGGCTAAAGGCGAGGTGCCGGAGTTTAAAATCAAGGATGAGCAGAAGCTTTATCAACTCGCCATGGATCTGGATGTGGAGATCGAAGGCCGCACCGTGCAGGAGGTGGCGATCGACGTCGGCATGAAATGTCAGGAGGAGTTTGGCCGGCAGCACGGTGAGCCGCCTTTTCTGAAAAGGGCGCCGGCGAAAAGGCAGGAGTTGTGGAAAAAACTGGGTATTGCACCGCGCGGTATCGACCGTGAGGTTGTGGAGTTATTGCATCGCACCCACATGGGAGTGGATCAGGATTATGAAAGTCTCCTCCTTTCTGCGGCACGTTGCGCTTTGGCGGATGGCTGGCTGGGTTCCATGATTTCCACAGAGCTGCAGGATATCATGTTCGGCAACCCCGTACCTGTCCTGGGCCAGATAAACCTGGGTGTATTGAAGAAGGATGAAGTGAACCTCGTAGTCCACGGCCATGAACCGCTCCTGCCTGAGGTGCTGGTGGCGGTGGTTAAGGATCCGGAGATGCAGAAAGCAGCCCTGGCCACGGGCGCCAAGGGGATCAATCTGGTGGGGATGTGCTGTTCCGCGAACGAAATTCTCATGCGCCACGGGATCCCCGTCGGCGGCAACTTTTTACAGCAGGAACTGGCGATTGTCACCGGCGCGGTGGATGCCATGGTGGTGGATGTCCAATGCGAGATGCAGTCTCTGGCGCAGGTGGCCAAGTGCTACCATACCAAGCTGATTACCACCTCTCCCAAGGCGAAGATTCAAGGGGCGATGCACATCGAGTTTGATGAACATCACGCCACCGCCTCGGCAAAAAAAGTTTTGATGGAGGCGATCAATAACTACAAGAACCGCAAGCCCAATGTGGATATACCCGATGACGTGACGGATCAGGTGGTGGGCTTCAGTTCGGAGACCATCAACTATCTGTTGGGCGGTCTTTATCGCGCCTCTTACCGTCCTTTGAATGATAATATCATCAACGGCCGCATCCGGGGCATTGCGGGCGTGGTCGGCTGTAACAACGCCCGCGTCACCCACGACGATCCTAATCTGACGCTGATCAAGGAACTCATCAAGAATGACGTAATCGTGCTGGTAACAGGTTGTGCGGCCATGACCTGCGGGAAGGCCGGACTGCTTACGCCCGAGGCGGCTCGGGAATTTGCCGGTGAAGGTTTGGCTTCCGTCTGTGAGGCGGTGGGAATCCCGCCGGTATTGCACATGGGAGCCTGTGTCGATAACAGCCGCATCTTGATGGCGGCCACCGCGGTGGTAAAAGCGGGCGGGTTGGGCGAAGATATCAGCGATCTGCCGGTAGCCGGCGCCGCTCTGGAGTGGATGAGCGAAAAGGCCTTGGCAATCGGGCACTATTTTGTTGCCTCCGGCGTTTACACCATTTTCGGCACTACCTGGCCGACTACGGGTAGCGAAGAGGTCACGAAGTTGCTTTTCGAGGACTATGAAAATATCGTGAAGGGCAAATGGGGATTCACCATGGATCCTCTGGAGGCCGCCCGATTAATGATTGAGCATATCGATAAAAAGCGCAAGGCCCTGGGCATCGATAAGGCCCGTGATCGCGTCCTGTTTGACATGGCCAAGCGCCGCGAAATCGACGCCGCTTAAGTTTACATGTTCGCTGAAGCTCTATTATCGCGCTTCAGCAACTAAAGATAGCTGGAAGGAGGTTTGGAAGTGTCGAAATTAATTTTATCAGCAGCGATCAGTGGGGCTCATAAAATAGTAGCGCGAGCCGAGAAACAATATCAGGAGGCGCTCGTAAAGTGGGGGCCTGATCATGAGGTGGGGTTTCCCGATACCGCCTATTATCTGCCGGTCATCTATGCCATGCTGGGGATACCGGTAAAAACGCTTGCCGACATGCAGCCGGTCCTCGACCGCTGCCGCAAGCTTTTGCCGCCCCTGGTCCGGGAAAAGTGCGCTCTGCCGTACCTGGGGCCGGGCTTGGACGCCGGGATGGCAACTTTTTTTTCCGAGGAGATTATCGAAGCAATCCGTTATCTGGATGCCCCGAACTTCTATACGAATCAGGAGGACATCCAGCCGGATAACATCTGGCTGGGCGCCGCCAACGATGTCATCTTCCGGAAAAGAGGCGTGGAGTTCGTAGATGGCACCGCGCCGGGATTTGCGGCGATTGTCGGCGCCGCACCCTCACCGGAAATTGCGAAAAAGATCGCCACGGAGTTGCAGGAGAAGAATCTCTATATCTTCATGTGCGCCGAGCACGAGGGGAAGCGTTTTTCCGAGCAGCTGGTCGAGGCGGGGGTGCAGATCGGCTGGCCGACGCGGCTGGTTTCCTTCGGACCCGACATTTCGGCGGCGGTTTTTGCCATGGGTTTTGCCTGCCGGGTGGCGATGGCCTTTGGTGGTATCAAGCCGGGTGACTACCGGCGCAACCTGCTTTACAACAAGGATCGTACCTTCGCCTTTGTCATGCCCATGGGTTTTGTCACCGACGAGTGGTATGCCAATGCGGCGGGCGCTATAAACTGGGGGTTCCCCACTATTGCCGATTCGCCGATTCCCGAGGTTTTGCCCACGGGTATTTGCACCTACGAACATGTTGTTTCCAATATCGCCCATGATCATATCGTCCAGAAGGCGGTGGAGGTCAGGGGCCTCAAAGTCAATGTTGCCACCGTTCCCATCCCCGTTTCATATGGACCGGCCTTTGAAGGTGAAAGAGTGCGCGGCGAGGACATTTATCTGGAATGCGGCGGCGGCAGAACCCAGGCCGTCGAGCTGGTTATTTCCAAAAATCTGGACGAGGTGGAAGACGGCAAGGTGGAGGTCATCGGCCCCGATGTGGACGGCATTGAGGCCCCGGCAAAACTGCCCATGGCGATTCAGGTAGAGGTGGCCGGCCGTAAGATGCAGGAAGATTTCGAACCGATCCTGGAACGTCAGATCCATCACCTGATTAATTATGCCCAGGGCATCATGCATATCGGGCAGCGCGATATCGCCTGGATTCGCGTCTCGAAGGGCGCCGTCGATAAAGGCTTTAAGCTTGCCGATCTGGGGAAGATCCTCCATGCCAAGCTGCATCAGGATTTTGGCGCCATCTTCGATAAGGCGCAAGTTAAGATATATACGGAGGGAAATGCCGTAACGGAAGTGCTGAACCGCGCCCATGAGATCTATGCCAAGAGGGATGCCAGGATCGAAGGGATGACCGATGAAACCACGGATACCTTCTATTCCTGCACCCTCTGCCAGTCCTTCGCTCCGAACCATGTTTGCGTTGTCAGTCCGGAGAGAACCGGCCTCTGCGGCGCCTACAATTGGATGGACTGCAAGGCCTCTTTTGAAATCAATCCTACCGGTCCTAACCAGCCGATTCCCAAGGGCGACATTACCAATCCCAAACTGGGGCAGTGGACGGGCACCAATGCCTTCGTCTTTAATGCTTCCCGTCAGAAGATCAGTGAAGTCAGCCTTTACAGCATCATGATTGATCCGATGACGACCTGCGGTTGCTGCGAGTGTATTGCCGCCGTTTTGCCCATGTGTAACGGTGTTATGACGGTCAACCGCGATTACATGGGGATGACCCCCTGCGGTATGAAATTTACCACCCTGGCCGGTTCGGCGGGTGGCGGCGCCGTGACGCCGGGCTTCTTGGGCCACAGCAAATATAATGTGACCCAGAGAAAATGGATCGCCGGCGACGGTGGCCTGATGCGGCTGGTATGGTTGCCGAAGATGTTGAAGGATGAACTTAGAGAGCGCCTGCTGAAGCGTGGCGAGGAGATAGGGATTCCGAATTTCATCGATATGATTGCCGACGAAACGATTGGGGTCACGGAAGATGAGATTCTGCCGTTCCTGACGGAGAAGAATCATCCGGCGCTGACCATGGAATCGATCCTGTGATGTCGGGCAGGGAAGGTAATATATCATTCATTAACAATATTGAAGGTGAAAGGAGAGTAATTATGGCTCTTACAGGAATCCAAATATTTAAGCTGTTGCCCAAAACCAACTGTGGCGAGTGTGGCGTCCCCACTTGTCTGGCCTTTGCCATGAATTTGGCGGCCTCCAAAGCGGAACTGACCGCCTGCCCATACATCTCGGCAGAATCGTCGGCGCTGCTATCGGAAGCATCGGCCCCGCCCATTCGTCCGGTTGCCATCGGCACGGGCGACAACGTCGTCAAAGTCGGCGGGGAGACGGTCCTTTTCCGTCACGAAAAAACCTTTGTCAACAAACCGGGGTTGGCGATTCTCATTACTGACGCCATGGCAGCGGATGAGATTGCCGGCCGCATCAAGCGCTTCCAGGACTTGAAATACGAGTGGATCGGCCTGGTGCTCCGTCCGGAGATGATCGCTCTCAAGAATGAATCGGGTGATGTCGGCAAGTATGAAGCGCTGGTAAAGAAGGTCGTGGACGAGACGGATGCGGCCCTGATCCTGAGCAGCGACAATGTGGAGGCCCTGACCGCTGCCGTCAAGGTTGCGGCGGCGCGCCTGCCGTTGATTTATGCGGCGACAGCCGCCAACTGCGATGCCCTGGCTGCTTTAGCCTTGGAATATAAGTGTCCGCTCGCGGCGAAGGCCGATAATATTGATGATCTGATGGCGCTCACGGATAAACTGACTGCGGCCGGCGTGAAGGATATCGTTGTCGATAGCGGCGCCCGCACCGTGCGGCGCGCCTTTGAGGACCAGATGTTTTTGCGGCGCGCGGCGCTGGTGGCGAAGAACCGCTCCCTGGGCTTCCCCACCATTACTTTCCCCTGCGAGATGACGGCCGATCCCATGAAGGAAGCGCTGATCGCCGCCACCTTCATTGCCAAATATGCGGGCATTATTGTGCTGTCTGATTTCCAGGGTGAGGTGATCTTCCCCTTGTTGGTTGCCCGGCTTAATATCTATACCGATCCGCAGCGTCCGATGATGATGCAACAGGGGATTTATCCGATCGGCAATCCGGCGGCGGATTCGCCGGTGCTGATTACCACCAATTTTGCTTTAACCTACTTTATTGTTTCCGGTGAGATCGAGGCGAGCCGCGTGTCTGCCTGGCTCCTGGTCATGGATACGGAAGGGTTGTCGGTTCTGACCGCTTGGGCTGCCGGGAAGTTTGTCGGCGATGCCATCGGCCAGTATGTAAAGAAGAGCGGCATCACGGAAAAGGTCAACCATAAAAAACTCATTATCCCCGGCTTTGTGGCCGCGGTCAGCGGTGATTTGGAAGAAGAGCTGGGGCCGGAGTGGGAAGTAAAGATCGGGCCGCGCGAAGCCGCTCATTTGACCCCCTATCTGAAAATGGGTGTTTAGGTAAATTATTTTAGGAGGAGCACTAATGATTAGAGTTGGAGAAAACCTTAATGTTATGGTGAAAAGGATAGGCGCGGCCATGAAGGACCGGGACCCGCAGCCGATCCAGGAGCTGGCCATCGCCGAAGCGAAGGCGGGCGTTGATTATATCGACATCAATCTGGGACCGGCGCGCAAAGAGGGTGCGGAGTTAATGGCCTGGGTAGTCGAGACCGTGCAGGCGGTTGTTGATCTGCCTTTATATCTCGACACGATCAATACCGAAGCGATCGAGGCCGGCCTCAAGGTTTATAAGAATAAAAAGGGCAAGGCGGTGATCAATTCCATTATGGCCCGTCCCGAGAGCATGGAGGCCAAATTTCCCCTGGCCGCCAAGTACGATGCCGGTCTGGTTGCCCTCCTCTGGGGGCCTGCCGGTTTGCCCCGTGATGCCAGTGAGCGGGGTGTCCTGGCCGCCGAGTTGATGCAAAAGGCGGCAGAGTTCGGTATCGCCAATGAGGATATTTGGATTGATCCCATCGTCACGCCTGTCACCAGTCCCCAGAGCCAGGTGCAGGTGCCGAGCTGCGTCGAGTTCATGATGATGTTCCGGGATTTCCAGGAGATGTCGCCCGGCCTGCGGGCCACCTGCGGTCTTTCCAATGTTTCCAACGGCGCCCCGGATCATCTGCGGCCGATCCTGAATCAGACTTACATGATGATGCTGGAGCGTTACGGCATGTTCAGCGCCATCGTGGATGCCTTTGATGAGGAATTGAAGGCTTTCGCCGGCGGCAGCAGGCCGGACCTTTGCGAGCTGGTTTATCGGACGATGGATGGCGAGGCAATTGATTTGTCCTCTCTGAGTGTGGAGGGCGCTAATTATGTTAAAACGGCGAAAGTCCTGATTGGGAAAACGCTCTATTCCGATTCTTGGCTGGAAATGTAAGAAAGCACCCCTGATTGTTGAACCGGTGTCAAAGGGGTTGGCCGCTGTGGGGCTAACCCCTTTCCTGCTTTTTGTCGGATATGCTATTTGCCAACAACCAATAAATGTGAATAAATTTTGGGGGAGAAGGTTAGTCATGGAGAATAAGTTCAAGGAGTCCTTACTTGATAAGTCGATTTTTTCCGTCACCTGGGAATTGGTGCCCGGACGGGGAGCCACGGAAAAAGCACAGGAGACGGTTTTTAAGAATGCCGAAGCCGCGGCCAAAAGCGGTAAGATACATGCGTTGACGATTACCGACAATCCGGGTGGCAACCCTGCCATCTCGGCGGAGTTTTTAGGCGCCGAGATTATTAAATTGGGCATTGAACCGCTCGTGCACTTCACCTGCAAGGACAAAAACCGGAATCAGATGGAAGGCCTGATGCACGGCCTGACGCGCGCCGGGGTGCGCAATCTGCTGGTCATGACGGGTGATTATCCCGTCAGTGGTTTTGCCGGCCGCCCCAAACCCGTCTTCGATTTGGATCCGGTGCACAACTTAAAACTGATCAGTGATTTAAATGCGGGTCTGGAGGTAGGAACGGCCGCCAAGCCCGCGCAGTTAGCGAAGACGGAATTCTTTGCCGGCTGTGCCGTTTCGCCCTTCAAGCGTGATGAGGCCGAACAGGTGATCCAGTATTACAAGCTCAAGAAAAAGATCGAGGCGGGAGCGCAGTTCATCGTGCCGCAGCTAGGCTATGATATGCGCAAATTTCACGAGGTATTCCAGTTTATCAGGGAAAACGGCTGGGACGTGCCGATCATGGGCAACATCTACATCCTGCCTTTCGGCGCCGGTAAGGCGATGAACGGCAATACCGTCCCAGGTTGCGTAGTGACGAAAGAACTCCTGGCGCAGCTCGAAAAAGAGAAGACCGCCGAAGACAAGGGTAAAGGGGCGCGCCTGGAGCGTGCGGCCAAGATGTTTGCCTGCTTCAAGGGCATGGGTTACGATGGGGTGCACATCGGCGGGCATGGTGTACCCGTCGGCGATGTGGAATTTATCATCGGCCGGGGCGAAGAACTGGCCCCGAATTGGCCCGATCTGATCAAAGAGCTGGAATATCCCCAGCCGCAGGGATTTTACTACTATGAAAAGGACGCCAAGACGGGCTTGAATACCAAGGCAATCACGAAACGCGCCGGTCGCCCTTTGGATACGGATGTTCCCATGAGTTATGGTTTCAGCCGCCTCATGCATGTCCTCATGTTTGAACCGGGGAAGAATCTCTTCGGGCTGATGCGGTCTATGCTGAAGGGTATCGAAGGCGGCAAGCTGGAAAAACCTTTCTATAAATTTGAGCATCTGAACAAGGTGGCTCTTTTCGATTGTGAGAACTGCGGGGATTGCGGCCTTTTCGAAACGGCCTTTGTCTGTCCCACGAGCCAGTGTCCCAAAAAGCAGCGCAACGGCGCTTGCGGCGGCTCTTTCGAGGGCTGGTGCGAAGTCTACCCCAACAAAAAGAAATGCATCTATGTGCGGGCCTATGCGCGGCTTAAAAAGCACGGTGAGGAGGAATCCCTGCGGGACGTCTATGTGCCGCCCTGCAACTGGGACTTCTATCAGACGTCCTCGTGGATCAATTTCTTTCTGGGGCGCGACCACGTAAGCAAACGCCTGGGGATCGAAGCAGTGCCGAAAAAGTAAGATGAAGCAATGCTGTTTGGGTGGATAGCGGGAAGGGTTTGCATCTTTTGAAAAAGGCGATCGCTCAGGCGCGTCAGGCGCATCCGGAAGTGACCTCTTTCTGGCAAATCCGCTCTTTATCACAGCCCGTTCTGCCATATGCGTTATTCCAACTCTTGAAGCAGGCTCCGGCGCCCTTTTTCCTGGATAGCGGCAACGGCTATTCTGAACTGGGGCGCTATTCTTTTCTCAGCGCCTTTCCTTTTTTGCAAGCCACCGCCTATGCCGATCGTGTTGAACTGTTTCGGCCGGATAATGCCCAAACAGAGGTGCATAGGACTGCGGGAGGGGGCAGCATGGCGGTACTGGACGGTCTGCAGGCAAGATATCGGGTGGCGCCGCAGGCCCCTTTCCCCTTTGCCGGCGGCGCGGTCGGTTTTTTCAGTTATGACCTCAAGGACGAGTTCGAACAGCTGCCGCAAATCGCGATAGATGATTTGGGCCTGCCGCTTTGGCGTCTGGCCTGGTATGACGGCATTGTCGTCTATGACCACCGGGAGCAGAAATACTGGCTGACCGCCTGCGGCATGCAGGACGACGGCCAATGCTCTCCGAACCTGGCCAAGGAAAGATTGGACCGGCTGGAGGAGCTTTGCCGTGGTTGCCCTATCCCGGAGGTCAGTCTGCCCGTTGCGGCTGACGGTCCTTTTTCACCTGCACCATCCCGGAAAACCCTTTCCCCCGCCCTTGCCCGTGACCGGTACCTTGGTGACCTAAAAAAGGTTATTGAGTACATTTTTGCCGGGGACATTTACCAGGCTAATCTGACGCAACGCTTTACGGCGCCCTGGGATGGCGACTCCTGGGCGCTTTATCAGCGGCTGCGCGAAGGCAATCCCGCGCCCTTTGCCGCTTTCCTGCCTTACCCCGATTTCCAGATTCTCTGCAGTTCGCCCGAAAGATTCATCCGCCTGGGCGTCGATGGTCGCATCGAGACCTGCCCCATCAAGGGGACCCGTCCACGGGGGGCAACGCCTGCCGCCGATCTGTCCCTGGCTGAGGAATTGCGGGCCAGCGCCAAGGATCGGGCGGAGCTGACCATGATCATCGATCTGGAACGTAACGATTTGGGGCGCATCTGTGAAGTGGGGACGGTGGCAGTGCCGGACCGCATCAGGTTGGAAAAATACCCGACGGTATGGCATCTAGTCTCCACCATTACAGGGCAGGTCCGGGCCGGGTTGTCGCCCGGCGAGTTGTTGCGGGCCATCTTTCCCGGCGGCTCAATCAGCGGTGCGCCCAAAATCCGGGCCATGGAAATCATTGAGGAGTTGGAACCCCACCGGCGGGGGCATTATACGGGCAGCATCGGCTATCTCGGGTTTGATGGCGCCTGGGACCTCAATATCGTGATTCGGACGATCTTGCTTAAGGAGGGCCGGGCCTATGTGCATGCGGGCGGCGGCATCGTTGCCGATTCCGTGCCGGAGCAGGAATATGAAGAGACGCTGCACAAAGCCAGGGCCATGTTCGATGCCCTGGAAGGAGAAATGGCATGAAGGAGATCACCCTGCCCATTGATGACCGCCTGCTGCTTTTCGGCTACGGACTGTTTGAGACGCTGCTGGTGACGGCGCGGGGCATTCCCCTGCTTCGGGAGCATTGGCAGCGAATGAGCGAGGGCGCCGCAACTCTTGAGCTGGCGCTGCCCGGATTTGCGGAATGGACCGACGGGATCAGGAAATTTTTAAGGGACCAGACCGGCGGGGTGGCGCCCTATGCCCTGCGTCTGACCTTGACGGGAGGGGCGCCCTCTTCCGACCACCCCTCGGCCCTGATTATGCAGGTGCGCCCCTTTCCTTACCATGCGGCGCAATATGAAGCCGGGATAGGGCTGCACCTTTTGTCGACGCCGCGCAATGAGCATTCCCCCCTGGTGGGGATCAAATCAACCAACTACCTGGAAAATATCCTGGCTAGGCAGGAGGCCCTGCGTCACGCCGCTGAAGAAGGGATTTGGTTCAACTCTCAGGGGCAGCTCGCGGAAGGCGCCATGAGCAATATCTTTTTTGTAAAAAATGATATGCTCTTTACGTCGGCCCTCTCCTGTGGCTGTTTGCCCGGCACCCGCCGCGCTTTGGTGCTGAAATTGGCCCGAAAACTCAGGATAAAAGTTTCCGAAGGAGTTTTTTTAAAAGAAAACCTGCTCCAGGCTGACGAGGTGTTTCTCACCAACGCCCTCATGGGGATCATGCCCGTGAGGCGCATCGGCGAGCAATCCCTGATGGTAGCTCCACCGGCGTCGGCCTTTTCCGTAACCCGCTTGCTGGCAAAAAAATTAGATGACTTTTTGCCCTATACCGATATATCTTGGAGCATCACAAGACGAGGAGGAAGGAATATTGTCCACGCAAGATTTAAATAATGTTTATGAAAGTCTGGCGGCCCATCTGGATAGTTTGCCCGCCGGTTTTCCCTCTACCCCAACGGGGGTGGAACTGCGGATTCTCAAGCGCTTATTTACACCTGAAGAAGCGCTGCTGGCCACGCTCCTGACCCGTCGGCCGGAGAGCGCATCAAAAATAGCGGCCCGGACGGGACGGGATGCCGGGGAACTGGCCGTCCAACTGGAAGAGATGTCTCATAAGGGCTTGATCTTTCGGATGAGCAAAGGTGAAGAAACACTCTACATGGCCGCGCAATTCATGGTGGGCATCTGGGAGTACCATGTCAATGATCTCGACCCGGAATTGGTGCGGGATGTTAATGAATATTTCCCCTATCTCATGGGGACGACAGACCCGCTGGGCACTCCGCAGGTGCGTGTTATCCCCGTGGCTGGCGCTTTAACGCCCGACCATGTCGTCCTTTCCTATGATGAAGCACTGCGCATTATCGATGGGCAGGAGAAGATTGTTGTGGCTCCCTGCATCTGTCGGCGTGAGCACCAGATATTGGGCGACGGCTGCGGCAAGCCCCTTGAAACATGCCTGGTGTTCGGGGTCGGCGCGGCCTACTATGAAGAAAACGGCTTGGGGCGTCAGATTGACCGGGAAGAGGCGCGTCACATCCTGGCGAGCGCAGAGGAGGCGGGTCTGGTTTTAAGCCCGGCCAACGCGCAAAACGCGACGAATATCTGCTGCTGCTGCGGATGTTGTTGCCAGATTTTAAAATATCTGAAAAGGCTACCGAAACCGGCGGAAAGTATCGGGAGTAATTTTTATGCCGTTGTTGAAGAAGAGCTCTGCGTGGGTTGCGAAATTTGCCTGGAACGCTGCCAGATGGAGGCCATTGAAATGGTCGATGGTTGTGCGGTGATCAAGCGGGAGCGGTGCATCGGCTGTGGTCTCTGCGTTTCTGCCTGTGCCGCCGGGGCGATCCGCTTTTTGGCCAAGCAACCGGAAGACCGCCGGGAACCGCCGGGCAGCCTGACGGAGACCTACAAGCGCATCGGCGAAGAGCGCCATAAAAGGGGGGAGGAGGTGTTATGAAGATAACTGTTTATCTGACAGCCCTGCTTCTTTGGGTTGTTTTCCTTCCCCACGCGCAAGCTGAGGAATACGGCCGGGTCCGCGCCATGCAGCAGCGGGCAGTTGAGGTCGTCAAAAAAACGAATAATTACATAGACCGCGTTTTGACGATGTATTCAATACCACATGAACGCAATGGGGAGGGCGCCGTGGTGCGTTTAACGATGGACGGTCGTCCGGTGGAGATAACGAAGATAGAAATTATTCCCTTCCTCAAAAAAGGAGCAGACAACGAACAGCAGGTTGCCGGTCATGAGTTGCTGTTTTATACTCCGCAGGGGATGTTCTCTTTGGTTTCGGAGTTGGTGATTCGTTGAAACAGACAGATATCCGGCATTAAAAGATAACAATGATTTTTCGTAACGGATCATAATATGCAGGACTCCGCATCCGGATCGATAAAGTGGCCCTGGCCGATAATTTCCACCGTCTCAGAGCATTTCTCTCTCATGCTCGCCGCACTGGGGTGCGGTACTCCCGGGGGTTCCCAAGCACTTCCGTGCTCACTTGGTTGGAAGATTCTCTTCCTGCAAAAAGGACAGTTCCTCGTAGAGCATCTCAATCCGTGGCAGTTGTTGGCCGTGGTGGGCGGCGATCTGCAGGGGGTTATGATACATGGCCTCCAGTTCCATGGGTTTGCGGGCATCGAAGTCCAATTTCATGCTGGGAAAGTAGGGGCGCATGTGCCGGGTGTCCGTGAGCATTTTCTCCACGAAAGCTTTGGGAATGATCCTGCCAAGAGCCGCCGCCCCTGCCAGAATCTCCTGCATGAGGTCTTGGGCGAGCTTTCGCAGAGGGGGACTGTTGACCACTTGGAAGGTGTTGATATTAAAGAGGGTGGTCAAACCGCTGAAGGGAATGTTCCAGACCAATTTGCGCCAGCGTGCCTCGATGAGATCGGCATTCATATCCACCTTGACGCCGGCTGCTATAAAATCCGCCGCGATCTGTTGCATGATTGTCGTGATGCCTGCAGGGCTGCTGTCCCTGGTAAATTGCGCCAGGATTATTGAGCCGTAATCCTGATGGCAAATGGTTCCCGGCGCGGTTTTGGTGGTGCAAATGAAGCAGAGCCCGGCCAGAACGGTTTTGACGCCGACGAGGGCGGCGATTGTTTCCTCCTGGCCGTAACCGTTCTGGAGCAGAAGCACGATGCCCTTTTCATTGATAACATGGGGCAGGATAGCGGGCAGAATGTCGTTGGACGTTGCCTTGAGCGCGACGATTGCCACATCGCAGCGCGGCATGGCCTGGGGGTGATCGTAAGCCTGCACGAGGGGCAACGCGAAATCGCCATCAACAGAGGAAATTGTCAAACCATGGCGCCGCACGTACTCGTAATCGGAATGGAGCAGAAAATGCACGTCCCGCCCTGCACGCTGCAAAAGGGCGCCATAAAACCCGCCCACGCCACCTACGCCAATAACAGCATAGGATAAAGGGTGCAGCGGCATTATTCGGGAGAAAATTCGTCTTTGTGGGCGCCGCAGACCGGGCATACCCAGTTATCAGGAAGATCCTCGAATTTTGTTCCCGGCTTGATCCCGCCATCGGGGTCTCCCTCCTGCGGATCGTACAAATATCCACATACATTACAAGTGTATCTGGTCATTTTTTGTTCCTCCCTTTTTTTAGTTGCTGTCGCCTGGAAGGCGGGTGCGTTCTTGGGCTCCTTCCCCCCTTTGACGGAGTGATAATAAGCATAAGTCATCGGCTCTGCATCGCTCAGGACATCGCAGTCCTTTACTTCTCCCCAAAAAAAACGATGGGTGCCGCAGTCCATCGACCCGAGCACTTCCGCTTCGAGAAAGCCGGCGCTGTAGTCCGTGATAAGTGGCACACCGCTTTGCCCGATTTTATAATTTATGCCCTCGAACTTTTCCAGATCACGGCCACCCTTAAAGCCGAAGCGTCCGATGAAGGTCATGGGGGTCGCAATCGTCAGGATGGAAACGGCAAATTTGCCACTTTCCTTAATGAAATCGTGCGTTAGGTTCTGCTTGTTGATGCCTATCCCCAGTGTTGGCGGTTCCGACGAAATCTGGACAACGGTGTTCGCAATCTGACCATTCATTTTTTCGCCGTGAATGGAACTGATCAGATAAAGACCATAACTGATTTTGTGAAAAGCCGATCTATTCATGGAAGATGTAGCTCCTTGTCCTTAACAGGTCGATGCGCGCATTATCACGGCAAAAAAAAAAGTTGTCAATCCTTTTATGGCGTGTTGAGTAGTCAACCTCTTTTGGGCCTCTTGCCGAAGATGCCCTGACCAATCCTGATGATCGTGGCTCCCTCTTCTATGGCGATCAAATAATCGCCGGACATTCCCATGGAGAGCTCCTGCATTTGCGCTGGCGGAATTCCCGCTGCCTGCAGCCCCTGCTTAAGTTCCCGGAGACATCGGAAATAAGGCCGCATTTTTTCTGGATCTTCAAACCAGGGCGGCACCGTCATCAGGCCCCGCAGTGCGACATTATCCAGCTTGCTCATGGCCAGCGCCAGGGCCAGCACTTTGTCTGGCGCCACGCCGTCCTTTGTCGGCTCGCCGCCGGTATTTACCTCGATCAGGGCTTTGACCAGACGATTTTCCTTTTGGGCGCGTTTGTTAATTTCCAGCGCCAGTTCCAAACTGTCAACGGAATGGATCATCGTAAAATGCCGGACCGCCAAGGCCGCCTTTCTGGTCTGCAAGTGGCCGATCATGTGCCATTCCGTTGACTTACCAAATTCGACCAGGGTGGCTATCTTGGGCAAGGCTTCCTGGATGTAGTTTTCTCCAAGGGTTCCGATCCCGGCATCCAAGGCGGCGATGATCCGTTCCGGGGGGACGGTTTTAGTAACCGCCAGCAGTTTGATGTCCTCCGGGGCACGCCCGCACTGCCGGGCTTTTTCCCTGATGTTACGGGCGATTAAATCGATCTGAGATTTTATTTCCCCAGTCATTGCTTCTTCATTCTCATTTTATGATTCCGGCCCTTTTCAGTATCTCCAAGGGGAGGTCACCCGAGTTTGATTTTCATGATGACGATATAGAGGTTGAAAGAAAAACCCAGCGCATTGCCGATCGTGATCGGCAGGGAATGAACCATGAGCCCGTAAATGAACCACAAGAAAAGAGTTCCCGTCACCATGCCAAATGTTCCCAGAGAGAGATCCTGGGTATTCTTTGTCCGGTAAACCTTGATAACCTGCGGCGCAGTGGCAATAGTTCCCAGCCCCGCAGCGAATAATCCCACTACGTCAGCAATATTCATCACGTTTTTTATCCTTAAGGTAAGTTATTTTTCTTATAAATAAACGTAGGCTGTCTGCAGCAAAGCAAAAAGCAAGGCGAGCCCCGTGAGGCCGATGCAGGCCAGCGCCAATCTCCTGTGAAAAAGAGTTTCCCTTTGCCGTTCCAGATAGCCGAGCCACCAGGCAAGCAAGATGCCCGACGCAAGGCCGCCGCCATGTGCCCAGTTATTGATACCGGGAACCAGAATCCCGAAAAAAAACAACCCGGCAATCCAGCCTAGCGCTTGCTTGTAAATGGCTTCACCATATGAGCCGCCCCGGGTTTTTCCGTAATAGACGATGGCGCCGATCAAACCACAGATAGCTGCGGAAGCGCCGATCGTAAAAGGAATCCCGGCGAGGAAGGAAATGAAAAAACCGGCCACCCCGGTCAGAGCATAAATGACACAAAAACGGTTGACGCCGTATTCCTGTATTACGAAGGGTCCTAATTGGGCGACGGCCATCATATTAAAAAAAATGTGCATGAGACTGCCATGCAGATAGGAGGCGGAAATCAAGGTCCACCATCTGCCGAAGGCGGTAATGGGTACGGTTCCCGTCGCTCCCAGGAGGAAGAGTCCCTCCTGGGACGGGGAAAAAATGGTAAAGGGGTTGGCCGTGAGCGTGATGCCGGAGGCGCTGATGAGTAGCGACAGGAGGAAAAAACCTGCATTAACGTAGATGATGATGTTGGTCATTTCCGGCGCCAGGGTGCTTAGGCTATTGGCCAAAAAACCCTGCGCGCCGGGTTTGCTTAAGCCGCAATAAGGGCAAGCGGGTTCATCGGCGCTAATCAGCTTGCGGCAGTTTGGGCAGAGCAGGGAGGTACGTTCTTTAGAATGCATGATTTTCCTTAATGAATTCAAGAAGCATGATTTAATACGGCGATGATTACCAGTATTCGCCTTGCTTGTAAAGGCAAATGCGAAATGTTAGGAGTAGCGAAAAGGGGGAGGTAAGCGATGGCAAACGATGTTTTGCAGCCCGGCGAGGCAGTGGAAATGACGATTGACAATGTCGCCTTCGGCGGCGCTGGTGTGGGGCGGACGCGGGGTATGGTTGTCTTTGTGCCTTTTACCATGATGGGCGAGGAAGTGGCAGTGGAGATAAGATCCGTCCGTAAAAATTTTGCCCTCGGGCAATTAAGGCGTCTCCTAAAACCCGTTGCCGGACGCAGCGAACCTGTTTGCCGCTACTATGGCTTCTGTGGCGGATGTCAGTTGCAGCATATGGCATATGAGCAGCAATTAGTTCTTAAGGAAAAGCAGGTCGGCGAAATATTCGCCCGCCTGGGAAAATGTGAGGCGCCGCCGGTGCGCCGGATTATCCCTTCGCCCAGTCAGCTACATTACCGGGGCAAGGCTGATTACCATATCAAAACAACGTCGGCGGGACGGTTTGTTTCCTTAGGCTTCCGGTCGAGAGAGGAAAACAAGATTCTGGATATCACCCGGTGTGAAATCGTGGCGGAAAGCATCAATGATTCCTGTCAGGCTCTGCGTGAGGCCCTGAAGAGCGGCTCCCGCTATGGCGTGCGCGAGAGGCAACCCATTTGGGCTTCCCTCGCAGAGGGGTGCATTATCCCCGTACCCGACGCATCCGAGGCGCCTCCCATATTGACCAGGATGGTCAAGGATATGCAGCTGGCCGTTGCCTATGACGGTTTCTTCCAAGTCAACACCTCCCTGGTGGATGGTCTGGTGGATCAGGTGTTGCTGCTGGCTGACATGAAGGGCGGTGAAAGGGTGCTGGACGGATATTGTGGGGCAGGGCTGTTTTCGCTTTTTCTGGCGGCTGCGGCTGGCAGTATCCTGGGCATAGATGTGAACGGCGGCGCGGTGCAAGCCGCCAGAAAAAATTTGCGGGAAGCGGGTTTTAATAATGCCCTTTTCCTACCGGGGGATGTGGGCAGGGTCATGAAGCAGCAGTTGGCGCGTGGTAGTGCGCAAGCCGATATCATCATTCTGGATCCGCCCCGCACCGGTTGTGACCGGCAAGTTTTGGAGGCGGTGAAAGGCATGGCGCCGACGAAGGTCATCTATATTTCCTGCAATCCGACGACGCAGGCGCGGGACATCCGCTATCTTGTTGATGCCGGTTTTTTCCTGTCTTGTCTGCAGCCGATCGATATGTTTCCCCAAACCGGCCATATCGAGGTTATCGCCCTCCTGCAGCGCCGTTAGGGTGCTGCGGCAAAGAGATGTTCTCCCTCCCTTCGAGACTGTGTCACAATTGGGGAGGGATCAGTCATTTTCTTGGAGTACCTGAAAAGAGGGATGTAATTGCTACACGTTAACCACTCACGCATAACTAAAGGAGAAAATCATGAAACTCAGAAATCACTCACTAACCCTTTTCACCATGCTTCTACTCGGCACCGCCGCCTTCCTGGGCGGTTGCGCAACTACAGGCATGGTTCGATCCGTCAAAACCTCCAACTCGATACAGAAAGTGGACAGCGATGTCAGGAAAATCATTCTCCAGAGTGATGTCACGGCTACATCACTTGACTCACTTGTCAAGGCAGGACAACCCGATCTGAAAAAATCCTTCGACACCTATTCAGACAATCTCGCCGAGCTTGATAGCCAGGGTAAACAGGTGCTCAAACACGTAGAGGAAATGAAGGCACAAAAAACGGAGTATTTTGCAGAGTGGGAAAAGCAGGGGGACGTTTATATAAATCCACGGATCCGCGAGCTCAGCGAAGAGCGCCGCAACAAACTAGCTGAAATTTATGCTCAGGTACATACAGCAGGCGCAGGTATCAAAAATGCGTACCTTGCTTACCTGACTGACCTAAAGGAAATCCAGACGTACCTGTCTAACGACTTAACGCCTAAAGGGGTCGAAGCCATAGCTCCCGTCGCTAATAAAACCTCCCAGGACCTGGACGTTTTAAGGACATCCCTTAAGCCGCTAATATCCGCTTTAGATGGAATAAAGGCAGAATTATATGGTGGGACGAAATAGGCACAGATTTTTGACCCTGTGGCGGCAGATATCTGCTGCCGCAGCGATTGTGTGTGTCTTTGCCGCGGACCAAGCTCATGCGAATGGTACGGATCCAACCGTGGTTGAGGGTCAGGACAGCTTCTCTACTCTGGGTAGTTCGTTAAGCATTGTAGCTTCTCCCATTCTATGGACTTAAATTTCTTATATATTTGAGAAGCATAGTGAGATTTTTACATTATACGCAAGGGGGAGATAAGAGGATATATCGGGGCTG
>JBAQLR010000130.1:0-54401 GCA_049302035.1 Syntrophales bacterium | reverse complement strand
TTGAATGCTTCGAGCAACCGGGGCATGACCTGCGCGTAGGTGAAGTAACCAAGCGGCAAGTCGAACTTTATGAGGCGATGGGGATTGCTCCACCTGCCTCGTTACATTAAGCGCGGGAATGCAGGGTGTCATGCTGTGTCCGTTTTGATCCCGAAGGAGAGCTCCGCCTGGGGAATCTTTATGATATGACATTAGAACAATGTTGGAATAGTGAAAAAAGAATTAAAATGAGAGAGTTCCACACATCAGGAATGAGAAAAGAAATCCCATACTGTGGCGACAAGTGTGAGTATTGGGGAGTACCTACGTCTGACTAATAGACATGCTTGCGGAACTGCCTGCTTTTACGGTAGGGCCACTCCTGTCAGCCGTGGTGCATACGAGAGTTATTGGCGCTGCTTAAGCATATTTTTTATATTTTCCGGTTAAACGTTTATTTTTGGGAAATGAATGCCCATGGCTAACTATGACTTTACAAGTTCTCTATCCCCTCTTGATTTCGAGCTTCTCTCGAAGGATCTTCTGGAAGCTGAACTTGGTATTCGGCTTGAAAACTTCCGTGAGGGAAGGGATAAGGGAATTGATCTCCGTTATGCACCGCAACGAGGGATGGGGCTGATTGTCCAATGCAAGCGTTACGCAACCTTTGCCAGTCTGAAGGCGGAAATTGCAAATAAGGAAAAAGCTAAAATAATCAAGCTCAAGCCAGAACGCTATATACTGACAACATCTGCCCCCCTTTCTCCTCAACAATCTGATGAGCTCAAGGACTTACTGTCCCCATTTGTCCAATCAACAGATGACATTTTTGGCAGAGACCGTTTGAACAGCATCTTGGATAAACACCGGGAAATCGAACGACGGCATATCAAGCTCTGGGTTGGGTCGGCAGGAGTTCTTGATGCGATTATGAATGCAGGAACACATGTTGTCTCTCGTGAAGAGGTGGAGCGAACAATCGCCTCGGCCAAAATATACGTCCGAAATAAGAGTTTCGATGAAGCTCTTGCGATTCTGAAGAAATCTCGTGTATGCGTCATCTCGGGCTTGCCGGGAATCGGCAAGACGACGCTTGCGCGAATGTTGCTGCTATATTTTCATGAGCGGCACTATGACGTGATCAAAATTGAAAGTGACATTGCTGAAGCTAGGGATGTGAGCTACCATAACAAACCGCGCTTTTATTATTACGATGACTTTTTGGGTCAGACAGCTCAAGCTGATAAACTAAATAAGAACGAAGATCAGAAGCTTCTAGATTTCATGTGCAGCATTCGCGACTCGAAGGACTCCCTCTTTGTTCTCACCACACGAGAATACATTTTGAACCAGGCCAAGCTGCACTATGAGAAACTTAACCGCGAGAATTTTGATCACCGCACATGTATAATCGATCTCTCTAAATATACGCGATTAATTCGAGCTCAGATTCTTTACAATCATCTTCACTTCTCCGATTTACCGCGTCCCCACCTCGAATCACTTATCACCAACCGTGGTTACGTTAAGATTGTTGATCATGCCAACTACAACCCCCGCCTCATTGAGCATTTAACATCTGCGGTATGGGTTGGTGAAACCCCTTCGGCCCAATATTTATCACTTTTCATCGCTCACTTGAATAATCCCATACTGATCTGGGAACACGCTTTCCGGAATCAATTATCGCCCGGCGCACGCCATTTACTTTTTGTTCTCACGACCTTACCTGCAGAGATAATTCTTAAGGATGTTGAAATTGCGTTCCGTGCGTTTCATAATCGACAGCGTGACCAGTTCGGAATTCCGTATTCCGCGGACGATTTCAGGAGAGCTTTGAAGGAATTAGATGGTACATTTGTGGCAACATGGAAAATTCAAGAACAGGTGCTGGTTCACTTCCAAAATCCGTCCATTCGAGATTTTATGAAGCACTTGCTACTAAACGGTGAATTACTAACAGAACTTCTTGAATCTCTTGTCTTCTTTGAACAGGCAGAATGGTTTGCTGAAACACTAAATGACCCGAATCCTCAAGTGCCGCTGAAGGAACTGAAGCATCAAGAACGTGCGATTGCAGATTGTCTGCAAAAACTTAGCGAAGCAAAAAGCTGTTCGGTCCGTGTAAATATCATTGAAGGCCATACTAATGTAAGTCTGAAACTGGTGAATCCGGCAATGCGGCTAGGCAAATTTGCATCAGCCGTGTCGCGCTTCAAAGAAAGCCGCGATGTCGAATGGATTGTTTCGCAGATTGCTGACTTTGCTGAAAAGATTGAAACGGGAAGACTCTTAGTGACTGCCTATGTGGCAGCAACTAAGCTTTTGCTTGACCTGGGCTACTTGGAGACAGTGGAGGGTAAACGATTTGTAGCCGCAATGAAATCTAATGCTATGCGACATACTTCCGATCTTAATGGCTTTGAAACAATAGCCGAAGTTGTCAAGGTACTACCTAAACGGACCTTTGCAAAATCCGAGTTAGATGACATTCGCAAAGATTATATCGATTTTGCAGAGCGATACGTCGGGACATGCGATCTTGTAAAACCTGAAGAACTGCGGGAAGAAGCCTCTCGCATTGAAGAGGTTGGTGACTTACTCGGCGTCGATACAGAAAGTTTGCAGGAATCCTTGCGTGATGCTGCCGATGAAATAGAGGCAGAACACGAGGAAAATCGGGACTGGGACTCAGATGACGAACATCATGAAAGTGGCGCATCTGATTATTGTTCGGATGCAGAACTTGATTCGATGTTTGGAACCCTGAATTAGCACCTATTCGAGGGATACCAATCTGGACTCATTATTGCTCCAACGGGAAAATAGAACCACCCCTGTTTATTTCTGCGGTGGCTGAAAGAACCTCAGTAATTGTTTGCGCTTTCCAGCTTTTACAGGTCTCAAAATGGAAATTATTGACAACATAACCACGCTCCTCGGCGATGATCTTAAAAACTCGCTTCGCCCCAACATAAAGCTGAGGATTGCGGCCTCTTGTTTTTCCATTTATGCCTATGAAGCCCTGAAGGCGGAGCTGGAGCAGATTGAGTCCCTGAATTTTATTTTCACCTCACCAGCCTTTATCCCCAACCAGGCAACAGACAAGCTCAATAAGGAAAAAAGGGAGTTCCATATTCCCAAGCTCCTGCGGGAGAGTAGCTTATACGGCTCCGAGTTTGAAATTCGTTTAAAGAATGAGCTCACGCAACGGGCCATCGCCAAAGAATGCGCGGAGTGGATTCGGCGTAAAGTTCGCTTCCGGTCGAATCGTTCCCAGGCCCGATGCAGCAATTCGCCTGTGTCGAAGATGATCAAGCCAAAATCGCTTATCTTCCCCTCAGTGGTTTTACGGCGGTCGATCTTGGTTATCAACGGGGGGATGCCGTCTCCAATTTCGTCAACAAAGTGGCCGATCCCGCCATCGGTATCATTAACAAACTGGAAAGCTATAACGGCTGCATTCTGGCGGATAGTGTCGGTTTGGGCAAGACCTTTACCGCTCTGGCCGTCATCAAATACTATGAGCTGCGCAACAAGTCCGCGCTGGTGCTCTGCCCCAAGAAAAGCGCCGATAACTGGCAAAATTATAATCAGAATCTGGTCACGAACATTTTTGCCAAAGATCGCTTCAACTATACCGTCCTGTGTCACACCGATTTGCAGCGGGACCGTGGTTCTTCGCTGGGCGTCCGGCTTGATCGGATAAACTGGGGCAATTTCGATCTGGTGGTTATTGATGAATCCCATAATTTCCGCAACAACGAGGCGTACAAAGATCGGGAAACGCGCTATCAAAAATTGATGAATAAAGTGATCAAAGCCGGTGTGCACACCAAAGTGTTGATGCTTTCGGCTACTCCGGTCAATAACCGCTTTAACGATCTGCGCAATCAGCTTGCCCTTGCCTACGAAGGTGACTCCGACAATCTGGACAAGAAACTGCGCACCGAAAAGGATATCGACGAGATATTTCGTCGGGCTCAGGGTGTGTTCAATGTCTGGGCGAAGTTGCCGCCGGAAGGACGGACGCCGACAGCGATTCTGAATGCGCTGGATTTCGATTTTTTCGAGATGCTCGACAGCGTCACCATTGCCCGTTCTCGCAAACATATTCAAAAGTTCTACGACACCAAGGATATCGGGCCATTCCCGCAACGACTGAAGCCCATCTCCTTCCACAGTCCCCTGACCCAGCGCCCCGATATCATAAACTTCAACGAGATCTTCGACCGCCTGATTATCCTGAATATGGCGGCATACGCGCCCTTTCGGTACATCCTGGCCAGCCGTCTCGGCAAATATGAAGCAGTGTATGACACAGAAGTAAAGGGTGGCCTTTCCCGCTTGAAGCAAAGCGACCGCGAAAAGAGCCTCCAGGCATTGATGACGGTTAACCTGCTGAAACGTCTGGAAAGCTCCGTGGAAGCCTTCCGGCTGACTCTGCAAATGTTGCAAGGCAAGCATGAAAAGACCTTAGCCAAGATCGAAATTTTCAAGAAAACCGGCCTTGCCGACAGTTTCGAAGATCTGGCCGCGGCCTTTGAAAATGCAGACGAAGACGAGATGGAGGCGTCGGATAGCGATGATGCCACCATCGGTGGCAAGGTCCAGATAAGTATGGCCGATATGGATCTCGATTCCTGGGGATTTGATCTCAAGAACGATCAGGACATTCTCTCCGCACTGCTCGCGGAAATGCAGAAAATCACCCCTCCTGATGATGCCAAGCTGCAATGCCTGAAAGAACTGATGGCCCGTAAACAGCAAGAGCCGATCAATCCGGGAAACAAAAAGATCCTCATCTTCACCGCCTTTGCCGACACGGCCGGTTATCTCTACGATAATCTGGCGCCCTATATTAAGGAGCAGTTCGGCCTGCATACCGCCAAGGTTACCGGCAGCGACAGCTGCAAGTCAACGCTCAAGCGCGGCTACGCTTTCCAGTCGCTGCTGACCCTCTTTTCCCCGATCGCCAAGGAAAAGGCGTTGATCATGCCGCAAGAGCCGGCGGAGATTGATATCCTGATCGGGACGGATTGTATCTCGGAAGGGCAAAACCTGCAGGATTGCGATTTTGTGGTAAACTACGATATCCACTGGAATCCCGTCCGCATTATTCAGCGTTTCGGGCGGATTGACCGGATTGGCTCGAAAAATACCCAGATTCAGCTCGTAAATTTCTGGCCGGACATCTCCCTTGATGACTACATCAACCTGAAGGCTCGCGTGGAAAGCCGCATGATTATTGCCGACGTCACCGCTACGGGTGATGATAATGTTCTCAGTACCGAGGCCAACGATCTGGCCTTCCGCAAGGAACAGCTCCAGCGGCTCCAGGATGAAGTCATTGATCTGGAAGATGTCAAAACGGGCGTGTCCATTACCGACTTGGGTTTGAATGATTTCCGCATGGATCTGGTCAATTATGTAAAAGCCAACGGCAGCATTGACGGCGCTCCCAAGGGAATGCATGCGGTCATTGGCGCCGATCCGGAAAAGGGACTGCATCCCGGCGTGATTTTCGTCTTGCGCAACACCGACCACGGCGTGAATATCAATCAGCAAAACCGCCTGCACCCTTACTATCTGATTTACATCGACGTCAACGGTGAGGTTTTGATTAACCATACAGCGGTCAAAAAGATCCTCGACCGTCTCCGTTCCGCCTGCAAGGATCGCTCCGAGCCCATTCCCAGCCTTTATGAACCGTTCAACCGGGAAACCCGGGATGGACGGAAAATGGCGGCCTATTCCCGCCTCCTGAAGCAGTCCATCCACTCCATGATCGATCTCAAAGGAGAAAAAGATATCGACAGTCTTTTCACTGCCGGCGGCACCACTGCCTTGCTGAATACCATCAGCGGCCTGGACGACTTTGAGCTTATCGCCTTCCTGGTGGTGCGAGGAGAATCATAACCGTGTTTATCTACCCCACTAAGGCTGCATTCAATCGGGTATTGCCCAAGGTAAAGATATATACCAACGCCAAGCCCTCGAAGTCGGTGAAGGCCAAATTCGTGTCGCAGATCAGCGAGATTGTCTGGAAATATAAATTGTCCCCTGAGACCACTAACCTGGCAGCGCGCGACGGTTTCACTGAGATTCAGGTGTTTGAGATCATTCTCAGGGTGCCGGAACTGGATACCGCGGTTCTCATGGCGATTGATAAGGCGATTCCCTATCCCATCCTCTACCGATTGTTGTATGAAGGGCGGGTAAAAAGGGTGGCGGCCTACAAGCGGCCGGCGGCCGATGGTTCCGGCAAATGGTTGACGGAAACCTATTTTGAAACCGCCTGGACGGATGAGATTGTTCCGGCGATATCTTTGCCCGTGGCGCTCGACATGAAAGCCCTTTACGAGCAGATACTTTTTGCCTATAGTGACCTCCCGTCACGGGCCGGGGAAGCATTAGCAGCTCTGGTGGAACGGGTCCGGCTGATGCGCCAATGCCGGCGTGACCTGCGGGCGCTGGCAGCAAGGATGAACAGTGAAAAGCAGTTTAACCGGAAGGTGGAATTAAACGCCCAGGTGCGAGATTTGAACGCCCAGTTGGCCGTTTTGACTGACACATAATTGTATATTGAAAAAGGAATTCATATGGAAAAGCTGAAAATGCAGAGCCCCAATCTGGTGGATGCCAACGTCGAAAAAATTGCTGCAATGTTTCCCAACTGCATCACCGAAGACCGGGACGAAAACGGCATCCTGCGCCGGGTGGTGGATTTCGACCAGTTACGCCAGGAACTCTCCGCCAGTTTGGTGGAGGGGCCGCGGGAGCGTTACACCTTGAGCTGGCCCGGCAAGAACGAGGCAATTCTCACCGCCAACGCACCGATTGCCAAGACCCTGCGTCCCTGTGAAGAGGAGAGCGTCGATTTTGGGAACACCAGGAACCTCTATATCGAAGGCGATAATCTGGATGTGCTCAAATTACTCCAGGAAACCTATCTGAACAAAGTCGCGATGTTCTATATCGACCCGCCCTACAATACCGGGAATGATTTTATTTATAAGGACGACTTTGCCGAGGATACGGATTCTTTTCTGAAACGGTCAAATCAGAAGGATGAGGCGGGAAACCGCTTGGTTGCCAATACCGAGGCAAATGGGCGGTTTCATTCCGATTGGCTCTCCATGATGTATTCCAGGCTGAAATTGGCACGGAACCTCCTGCGCGATGATGGGGTATTTTTCATTTCGGTTGATGATAATGAGCAGGCGAATCTTAAACGGATGTGTGACGAAATTTTTGGGGAGGATAATTTTCTCGCTCAAATTATTTGGCAAAAAATGTACAGTGGTAAAGCAGATGCTACTCACTTTGGGCGATTCCATGAGTACGTTCTTTGCTATTCACGCAGCATTGATATTGCCGAAATACTATTGTTGCCGAGAACAGCAGAGATGAATGCCCGATACAAAAATCCAGATAATGATCCCCGTGGAGACTGGCTTTCTAACGATCTTACTGCTGCCGGCGAAAGAAGTGCCGGGCACTATGAAATCTTTTCTCCTTCAGTAGGCAAAGCATTTGATTCACCGCAAGGAAAACATTGGCTCTATTCCGAAGAAACCATGAAACAGCTTTTACGGGATAATCGTATATTTTTCGGAAATAATGGCGATTCTTTCCCACGGTTAAAGCGATTTTTAACTGAAGTCCAACAAGGACGACGAGCCAATACTATATGGCTTCATGGCGAGGTTGGCCATACCGATGAGGGGACAAAAGAGCTAAAGAAGCTATTTGATTCAAGTATGGATTTTTCTGCACCTAAGCCAACTAGACTGATAAAGCAAATGCTGTCCATAGTTACTAAGCCTGAAGATATCATTTTCGATTTCTTCTCTGGCTCTGCCACAACCGCCCATGCAACGATGCAGTTAAACGCTGAAGACGGTGGCAATCGTCAATTTATCATGGTGCAGTTTCCAGAACCCTGCGATGAAAAGTCAGAAGCCTTCAAGGCAGGTTACAAAACCATTGCAGAGATCGGCAAGGAGCGTATCCGCCGGGCCGGTAAGAAAATCAAGGACGAGTGGGAGGCAAAACAACCGACGCTCTTAGATGCCCCGTCAGCGGCGAACATCCCCGACATCGGCTTCCGCGTCTTTAAGATAGACACCTCCAACATGAAGGTTGTGCGTTACACGCCGGACGACCTGAAACAGGACAATCTGGAACTGTTCAAAGACCATATAAAACCCGACCGTCGCCCGGAAGATCTCTTATTCCAGGTATTCCTCGATTGGGGCCTTGACCTCACCCTGCCCATTGCCAAAGAAACCATCGACGGCAAGACGGTCTTTCTCGTGGATACCAACGCCCTGCTGGCCTGCTTTGATTCCGGCATTACGGAAGAACTGGTCAAGAAGCTGGCCAAACACAAGCCCCTGCGGGCGGTTTTCCGCGATGACGCCTTCGGCAGCGACAGCGTCAAAATCAATGTGGAACAGATCTTCAAGCTTCTGTCCCCCGGCACGGAAGTAAAGTCAATTTAAGGGGGCGGTATGAACCACGACGATTTGACTACGAAACAGACGAAAACGGCTCAAGATAATTCTCTGCTTGATCGTGTCGTCAAAATTTTAGAACAGGCTCGCGCCAATGTGGTCCGGGCAGTCAACAGCAACATGGTGACGGCCTATTGGCTAATCGGGCGGGAAATTGTGCTGGAACTCCAGGGCGGTGACGAACGGGCGGAGTATGGCAAGCAGGTGATTCAAAATTTGTCAGAACGCCTTACGCACAGATATGGTAAAGGTTTCTCCGCACCCACCTTGTGGAAGTTTCGGCAATTTTATCAGACCTATTCCTCTCGAGAACCAGCAATTCTATCCCCGGCAGGGAGAGAATTAAATTCCACAACTCAGTCCCTTGATTCCGACAGCGGAGCGATTCTATCCCCACCGGGGATAGAATCGACAACCACCGCAAAAAGCTACCCGGTGGGTAGCGAATTTAAAAACGGCTTCTCGTCACAACTCTCATGGTCGCATTATCGAGCACTTATGCGGGTTGCCAAGCCGGATGCCCGTGATTTCTATGAGCGGGAGACCATTGCCTGCTGCTGGGATAAACGGATTTTGGAACGACAGATTCATTCGCAGTATTACGAACGGATGCTGGTAAGCCAGAACCCGCAGCAGATGATTGAAGCTGCACGACGGGAAATTGCACCACGCACGGAAGGTATTGAGTCATTGAAAAACCCCTATGTCCTGGAGTTTTTGGGACTTCCGGAAGTGTCTTCATTGCATGAGAAGCAGCTTGAAGCCGCAATCATCACCCACCTGCAAAACTTTCTCCTGGAACTGGGCAAGGGCTTTGCCTTTGTGGCGCGTCAGAAACGCATGCGCTTTGAGGATACCGATCTCTATGTTGATCTGGTGTTTTATAACTGCATTCTCAAATGCTATCTGCTGATCGACCTCAAAATAGGCGAGATAGCGCACAAGGATGTGGGACAGATGGATGGCTATGTCCGCATGTTTGACGCTCAATATACTGCCACAGACGACAATCCCACTATTGGCCTTATCCTTTGTGCGGAAAAGAATGAAGCCGTGGCGAAGTATTCCGTTCTGAATGACCGCAAGCAGATTTTCGCGTCGAAGTACATGCTTTATCTGCCGACCGAAAAGGAATTGGCACTGGAGCTGGAGCGGGAACAACGGCTGATTGAGGCGTATCTGGCCGAGACTAACGGTGAACTGCTTTCCCATGAAACTTAAATTCAAAACCAGTTTTTTATTGCGAAGGACTCAATGAAACTTAAATTCAAAAAACAGCCCTTCCAAACGGACGCTGTCAACGCGGTGGCCGACTGTTTTGCCGGACAGCCGAAAAGCGATGGCATCACCTATCGAATCGATCCGGGTAAGACGGGTAGCGTAAAAGGTGCTCATGTCCTGCCGCACCTGGATTTTTTAGAGACCGGCTTTAAGAACCGAGAGCTTACGCTTACCAAGGATCAGCTGCTCGCCAACATCCAAGCTGTGCAGCAGCGGCAGAATCTCCCGCAATCTGCCATATTGGTCAGCACCAAGGTTTGCGCGGTTAATCTCGATATCGAGATGGAAACCGGTACCGGTAAGACCTACTGCTATATCAAAACCATGTTGGAACTGAACCGCCGCTATGGCTGGTCCAAGTTTATCGTGGTGGTGCCGTCGGTGGCAATCCGCGAAGGGGTGTATAAATCCCTGGAAATTACCGCCGAGCACTTTATGGAGGAATACAGTAAACGCCCCCGCTTCTTCATCTACAATTCTAAAAATCTTTCCCCCCTGGAACAGTTTTCCTCTGACGGCGGCATTAACGTCATGATCATCAACGTTCAGGCATTTAACGCACGGGGAGCTGATGCGCGACGTATTTATGAAGAACTGGATGATTTCCAGTCGCGCAAACCCATCGATGTCATTAAAAGTAACCATCCGATCATGATCCTCGATGAGCCCCAGAAACTGGAAGGCGCCAAGACCTTCGAGTCCCTGAAGGAATTTGCACCGCTCGCCATCCTGCGTTATTCCGCCACCCACAAAACCGAACACAATAAAATCCACCGGCTGGATGCGCTGGACGCCTACAATCAGAAACTGGTCAAAAAGATCGCGGTGCGCGGCATTACCATCAGAGGCTTGACCGGCACCAATGCCTATCTCTATCTGGAGTCCATCCAGATTTCCGCCACCAGCCCGCCCGTGGCCCGGATCGAGTTCGAGGTGAAACAACTAAACGGCATCAAACCGCTCCTGCGTAAGTTTGGCAGGACTGACAACCTCTTTGATCTTTCCGAGGGGCTGTCTCAGTACAAGGGTTTTGTCATTGCCGATATCGACGCGGTGACCGATACGGTCAGCTTCACGAATGGGGTGGTTCTGGAAGCAGGAGAGGCCACCGGCGACGTCAATGAAGCCACCCTGCGTCGGCTTCAGATTCGTGAGGCGGTAAAGGCGCATCTGGAAAAAGAGCAGGCCCTTTTCCCTTTGGGAATCAAAGTGCTTTCCCTCTTCTTTATCGATGAGGTGGCAAAGTACCGCCGCTATGACGATGGGGTTGAGCAACCGGGGGAATATGCCCGGATCTTCGAAGAGGAGTATAAGGGCGCCCTAAATGAAATCCCGCTGTTGCTGGATGAGCCTTATCGTCAATATCTGGAAGGCATAATGGTCGAGAAAACCCATAATGGCTACTTTTCCATCGACAAGAAAAGTAAACATCTGATTGATCCCACGGTGGGCGCGCGGAGTACGGAATCGGACGATGTCGATGCCTACGATCTGATTCTGAAGGATAAAGAATCTTTGTTGTTATTTCCCGCAGCGACAGATAACGAAGAAACACGACGTAAAAAAGATGTACGCTTTATCTTCTCCCATTCCGCCTTGAGTGAAGGCTGGGATAACCCCAATGTCTTTGTCATCTGCACACTGAAACACAGCGACAGCAGCATTCGCAAACGCCAGGAAGTGGGGCGGGGCCTAAGGCTCTGTGTCAACCAGACGGGTGATCGCATGGACAGCGGCGCCAATGTTCACGACATCAACCTCCTGACCGTTGTCGCCAGCGAGAGTTACAAGGATTTTACGGCCGACTTGCAGCGGGAAATATCCGAATCTCTTTCCGCCCGTCCACGCAAAGCCGATGAAGCATACTTTACCGGTAAGATTCTCCCGACGCCGGCAGGCGATGTTGCCGTTACGCCGCAGCTTGCCAGGCAAATTTATCGCTACCTGGTCAAAAACGATTACACCGACGATAACGACGCCATTACCGCCACCTACCATGAAGCCAAAAAGAACGATACCCTGGCGGCTTTACCCCCGGAGCTGGCTCTCTATGCTTCCCAGATAGCCCAATTGATCGATAGCGTCTTCAGTGACGCCGCGCTGCCGGATATCGACAATGGCCGTAAAGGCAAGCCTAATCCGCTGAACAAGAATCTCGAAAAAGCGGAATTCAAAGCGCTATGGGAAAAGATCAACCGCAAGGCCGCTTATACGGTTCATTTTGAGACGGCGGAATTGATCAAGAAATGCGTAACGACGCTTGATAAGGAATTACACGTAACCCAGCTGCAATATACCGTTGAACGTGGTGAGCAGAGCGATTCCGTGTCCTACGATGATCTGCAAAACGGGCAAAGCTTTACCATTAAAGAGCATGCCACCGGTTTTCTAAAAAGCTCGGTTTATTCCGCCGTGAAATACGATCTGATCGGGAAGCTCGCCGCAGATACCAAGTTGACCCGCAGCACCGTGGCGGAAATCCTGAAGGGCATCAACAAGATTGCCTTCTCACAGTACCGGCAAAATCCCGAAGACTTTATGCAGAAGACCGCCCGAATGATCAACGAACAAAAGGCCACCATGGTTGTCGAGCATCTGACCTACAGCCCCGTGGAAGACAGATACGAACTTAACGACATCTTTACCGTGGACAAGCAGCATGATTTCAGCCGGGCGATAAAAACCGACCATCATGTTTATGACTACGTCTTTACCGATTCAAAAACCGAGAAATCATTCGTCACCGAGCTGGATAAGAGCACGGAAGTAGTCGTCTACGCCAAGCTCCCCAAGGGTTTCTTTATCCCGACACCGGTCGGCAACTATAACCCGGACTGGGCCATCGCTTTCAAGGAAGGAACGGTCAAGCACATCTATTTTGTCGCCGAGACCAAAGGCTCCATGTCGACCATGGAGCTCCGGGAAATAGAAAAATGTAAGATCAGCTGCGCCCGTAAATTCTTCGCAGGGATAACAACTGACCAGGTCAAATATGATGTGGTCAGTGACTATGCAAAGCTGATGGATATTGTGAAGTGAGGGCGGGGCTGATATTCTTAGCCGATATTAATCCGGATGGCAGCCAGAAGTGGGAGCAGACATTTGCCGATAGTGTTTGGGGTATGTCTTCCGGAATTGCCGTCTCCTATGACGACGCAACAGTGTACGGGGTTGGACAGGCGGGAAAATTGTATGCTGTGCAGTCTTCAGACGGAGCAAAATTATGGGAATTTACCACGGGAGATGGGGGCGGCAATATGTACTCGACACCCGTTGTCGGCCAAGACGGAACGATTTATTTCGGCGGTGGCGGCCTACAATAGTCCTAATAAAAAGCTCTATGCCATAAACCCTAATGGCACACAGAAATGGGCATTTCTCACGGGGGGGGCTCATTCTGGCGTCTCCGTCCATCGGCACGGACGGTACCATTTATATCGGCTCTCAGGATGGCTATCTCTATGCGGTAAAACCGGATGGCACACAGAAGTGGAGATCGAGTGTCGGTACGGTGTCCGGCAGTACTGCCGCGATAGACAGGGAGGGCAATGCCTATTTTGGCGGATATGCTGGGGGAGTGTACTCCTTCGACAGCGCTGGTAATTTACGGTGGACCTTTACTACGAACGGAGGAATTGACATCACGCCGCTTATCGGAAATGACGGGAAGATATACGCCATCCAGACCACGACAACAGGGATTGACGCCTCCGCCCAGTGGCCCATGTTCGGCGGCGACGTAAAACATTCGGGGAGGCAAAAGTAAGGAAACAGCTTCTTGAATATGCCCCAGACATTTTCAGCAAGGGTAAAAATCCCGAAGTTTTACCGCGCCATTGGGATTGACGGTATCGAAATCCATCTTGCTTAAAGAAAAACTGTAGCCGACATTAAGCGTCAACTTATTGGGAATGATTTGGACGGTCATGCACACTCCGACCGTATCCACATCCTCCTCTATGTCGGTGTTCCAATAATTAATTAACCAGTTCCGGCTCTGGTTGGCATGCGCGAGGGTCTTGCGGGAAACGCTCCCCCGGATGCCCAAATGATAAAGTCTGGACTGGATTGCCCGCAGGCAGACTTAGATATCCCTGAGGCTTTCCCGGTAGGTGAGTTGGGCAAATGCCGTACAGAGGTACTGGTCCCAGCGGGAAAAGCTGATCAGTTTGTGATTGCCATTGTATCGATCGACGCATTTTGGAACTCGTATGTGGTGACAAAATCCATCAACTGGGCAAAGATCGTTTTCCCGAAATTCATTTGCTGCCTCCTCATTGAAGAGGGAGTTTGGCACATCCGGAAAAAAAATTTCCAATTGATAAATGACATTTTACGTTAATTACGACCAAATATTAAGAAGTTAGAGAGCTCTCAAAAATCAACGTTGGGACAGCAGTGAGGCAACTTCTTGGTTTATTGAATGCCGTGCGAAATGTGTTAATGTACCTCAAGCCGAACTGGAGCTTGTAGTGTTTGTGAACTCAAATGTTGTTCATGGCAACCTGTGATATAAAATTAGAGGAACGGTCGTCTGCATGCATGTCCCCAATAGCAATCGTCCCAAAGGGAGTTCGCTGACGCCGCTGCGGGCACTTGCGCCGTTCATACGGCCCTACCTGGGTACGCTGTTTTTGGCCTTGGGCGCGTTATTTGTTGCCTCTGGCTCGTTTTTGGCGTTCCCCATCGCGGTGCGCTACGTGATTGACTACGGTTTCTCTGCCGCCGATGCTGCAAAGATAGACCGTTATTTTATTTTCTTCCTCGGCATCGCCCTCTTATTCGGACTATTCGGTGCTGCCCGCATCTATTTTATCAACCTACTCGGTGAGCGGGTAGTGGCGGACCTGCGCAACGCCGTGTACCGGCACGTGATCCGCATGGACCTTACCTTTTTCGAAACAACCAAGACGGGCGAGGTACTTTCGCGGCTGACTGCAGACACCACCCTGATTCAATCGATCTCCGGGGCCGGTCTGTCCATCGTTCTTCGTTCCTCGATACAGCTCGGTGGCTCACTGGTATTGCTGGCCATTACCAATATCCAGCTCATGGGATACATCATCTTACTGCTTCCGGCGGTGCTTGTTCCCATCCTTGCAGTCGGCCGTCGGGTACGTTCCCTATCTCGGAACTCTCAGACCCGTATTGCCGAAGCTAGCGGACTGGCCGGTGAGACGCTGAATGCGGTTCAGACAGTGCAGGCGTTTACCGCCGAGGATCTGGTTAGTCGGCGTTTCGGTACAATGGTAGCAGCCAGCTTCGAAACGGCCGTGCGGCGCATCAAGGCTCGTGCTCTTTTCTCGATCGCGGCCACCACTGGCCTGTTTGCCGCTTTGATTGCCGTGCTCTGGATCGGCGCCAGCGCGGTGCTCAGTGGCAAGATGACGGGAGGCGAACTGGGCCAGTTCGTGCTCTATGCCATCTTCGTTGCCATCTCGGCGGCATCCTTAAGCGAGGTGTGGGGTGAACTGCAGCGGGCGGCAGGCGCCATTGAGCGGCTAATGGAACTGCTCAACACCGAACCTGCAATCAGGCCTCCCGAAAACCCCGTTGCGCTGCCAGATACCTGCGCGGGGCGCATCCGCTTCGACGGGGTTTCCTTTAGCTATCCGTCACGCCCGGATTCGGCCGCTTTGGATGACTTTCACCTGGAGATTGCGGCAGGCGAGAAGGTAGCATTCGTTGGTCCGTCAGGAGCGGGTAAAAGTACATCCTTCATGTTGCTCATGCGGTTCTATCCTCCCCGTGTGGGACGGATCATCATTGATGGCGTCGATATCGCAGAGGCAAACCCCGAAGATGTACGTGCCCGAATTGCCATCGTGCCCCAGGAAACGGTTATCTTCGGGGCGACCGCCAGTGAAAATATCCGCTTCGGCAGGCCAGGGGCAACAGATGCCGAGATCGAAGCGGCGGCGGTTGCTGCAGGCGCGGATGAATTTATCCGGCAGTTGCCGGGGGGATATGCCTCGTTTTTGGGGGAACGGGGAACGCGGCTCTCCGGTGGTCAGAAACAGCGCATTGCCATTGCCCGTGCGATTCTCAAGGATCCGCCCATATTGCTGCTCGACGAAGCGACCAGTTCCCTGGACGCCCAAAGCGAACGCCTGGTTCAGGAGGCGCTGGAACGTCTGGAGAAAGGCCGCACAACGGTGGTCATCGCCCATCGATTGGCTACGGTGCTGAAATCAGACCGCATCGTTGTCATGGACAAGGGTAGAATCATTGATGTCGGGCGCCATGAAGAGTTGGTCATACGCAATCCTCTGTATGCGAGGTTAGCTGAGCTGCAGTTCAGGGAGTCGTCGGATAGGGGGTTAAGCCCCTAGAGATCAGCAATGTCCGGTTAGAAGCTTGCATATAAGCAGACAGACACAGTTAAAGGGCGCCTCCTCCAGGTTCTCAAAGAAGAACATTTTGCCCGGCGGTATATTGCACCCGTAGATGGCATTGAAAAGAGCAGCTTTTTTGAGGACATCGGCTCCCGTGGACTGGAGCAGATGATGGAAGTGTTCGGGAAGCCTTATGTTCTCCTCTGGCCATCTACTGCCATGACCGGCATCACGAAAAGGTTTCCGTTAAACGTCTGAGAGAAATATCAATCAATATCCGTAACGAAATGAGCTTCGAGGATATGAATTTTTATTCTTCCTTACGTCCTGGGTCCAACGACCATTTGTCAACAAATCAGTTGACCAATATTTCCTTGACATGCGAGCATGTTCTGCTTAAGATCGCCGTCGCCAAAGCAAAAACGCTTTTTTATCGAATCAAACGAAAGAAGTTGCAAATTCTACATGGTCGCACCTGCAAGAGTTAGAAATTAAAGGGAAAAATAGTGAGGTTTATGGACGCAACACCTACTTTAAACGATCCCGCTTTACATCGAGAAGGTTTTTTCGCTACGCTTACCGAAGCCTTGGATTACGCTAGCCAAGGACAAACCGGTTGTAATTTTTATTCCGGGGTTGGCGAGCTGTTTGCGGTGCTTCCTTATGCGACGTTGCGGAAAGAAGCGCTATCCCTGGCAAAAAAACTGGTCAATACGGGAGTATCCCGGGGCTCGCGTGTTGCTCTTGTAGCGGACATGCATCCGGATTTTGTGCGTTTTTTTTTCGCATGCCAATACGCAGGGCTAATCCCGGTTCCGCTGCCCGCTCAACTCCAATTCGGCGGCCGAAAGCCTTACGTGGCTCAGCTTAAGCGATTGCTCTCCGATTGTCAGGCGGAGCTGGCCATGGCGCCTGATGCCTTTCTGCCCTTTTTAACCGATGCGGCCGCGGGATCGAATGTCCGTTTTCTGGGAACTCCACAAGACTATGGTGTCCTTGCTGAGACTTGCACGCCTTTAACCCCCCTGGGGCCAACGGAGCTGGCTTATCTGCAATACACCTCAGGCAGCACCCGCTTCCCGCGAGGCGTGATGATCAGCCAGAAGGCGGTTTTAAGCAACCTTTTGGCTATCATTCATGAAGGCGTCAAGGTTCGGGAAGGAGATCGTGCTGTATCCTGGCTTCCTTTTTTTCATGACATGGGATTGGTCGGCCTGCTGTTGTGCCCTATGGCAAGTCAGATATCTGTGGATTTCTTAAATACCCTGGACTTTGCAATGCGTCCCCGTCTTTGGTTAAAGCTCATGTCCGAAAATAGGGCAACCATTAGTTTCGGCCCGCCCTTTGGTTATGAGCTGGTCGCACGACGCCTTCGCGATGCTGATGTGCATAAGTATGACCTGCGCTCATGGCGGGTTGCCGGCGTGGGCGCGGAAATGATTCGCCCTGAACCCCTCATACATTTTGCCGACAGACTTAGACCGAGCGGTTTCGACGATCGTGCGTTCTTGCCCTGCTATGGAATGGCGGAATGTTCCCTGGCGGTATGTTTCGGACCGCAAGGGCAACCCCTGCAAACGGATCATGTGGATGGCAATTTGCTTTCCGAACATCAGATAGCCCTGCCTGTGGATCCCCAGGCAGGCGATGGGAATGGAAGATCCAATACCTTTGTCAACTGTGGCTTGCTGCTTTCCGGATATGAGTTGGAGATTCGAGACTCAGAGGGGCGGGTACTCCGGGAGCGACATTGCGGTACCCTGTATCTCCGTGGTCCTAGCGTTATGTCCGGCTATTTTGGAGATCCCAAGAGCACCCAGGCTGTCCTTTCTGAGGACGGCTGGTTGAACACAGGAGATTTGGCCTATCAAATCGGAGCGAGTGTTGTCATCACCGGACGCGAAAAGGACATGATTATCATCCATGGGCGTAACATTTGGCCTCAGGACATTGAGTACTTGGCTGAATTGCAACCCGAAATAGGGACAAGAGACGCCTTGGCGTTCTCGGTTCCGGGCCCCGAGGGTGGGGAGCAAGCCGTTGTGATGGTACAGTGTGGTGGATTGGACAGGCAGAAAAGCACCGAGCTCGAAGAACGTATACATCGACTGATCAGTGGTGAGTTGGGTATTATTTGCAAGGTTCTATTGGTGTCGCCAGACAGCCTGCCCCACACCACGTCCGGAAAACCATCTCGCAGTACCGCACGGAAGGAATATATGAGGCGGACTATACCGTATCAAGCCGCAGACCGAAAGGAAGAGGGGTATGCTGGAACAATGCCGTCACTCCCATGATCTTTCTGACCGTCTAAAAATGTCTTTACACAGGTAACAAACGGAAAATACCGGAGATTTTTATGCGTCGATCCATTGCAATCACTGGAGCCACGGGATTCGTGGGCAGCGTGCTGCTGAAAAGGCTGGCCTCCATGGATTGGCAGATTCGGGCATTGGTTCGGCCTGCCTCCCTGCACAAGCGGTCCAGTCAGGTGGTCCCAGAGTGGGTTACCGGTGATCTTGAAGACATGGAAAGCCTTCGGCGCCTGGTTGCCGGGGTTGATGCGGTTGTGCACTGTGCGGGGGCCGTGCGTGGCGTCGGCCTGGTTGATTTTGAACGTACTAACGTAGATGGTGTGACACGATTGGTACTGGCCGCACAAGCGCAGCATCCCAAGCCGCGTTTTTTCTTGATGTCCTCTCTGGCTGCGCGGGAGACGCACCTTTCCTCTTATGCTGCAAGCAAACGAAGGGGGGAAGAGACGCTAGCCTTGAACGCGGGCCAAATGCCCTGGGTCATTTTCAGGCCCTCCGCTGTTTATGGCCCTGGAGATCGCGAATTGCTCCCGCTTTTTCGATGGATGCGCAGAGGTATAGCGCCAGTTATCGGATCCGCCAAAAGCCGTTTCTCACTTTTGTACGTGGAGGATCTGGCGGAAGCGATTGTCTGTTATCTCAAGAGCGGCATGGGGTTGGACCGCGTCTATGAAATGCATGATGGGCATGCGGGAGGCTATTCGTGGGGAGACGTTATTGATGCCGTTGCCAGCTTGAACGGAAGGAGAGTCTACCGGATAAAGATTCCTGCACCCCTTGTAATGCTGGGGGCAACGCTCAATCTAGCGGCGGCACGGATGTGCGGCCGCGCGCCAATGCTGACTCCCGGGAAGGTCAGAGAATTGACCCATCCCAACTGGGTGGGGGATAATACAGCATTGACCAGGGACACCGGTTGGGCGCCGCAAGTCACCCTCCGTGAAGGCCTGCGGCAAACGTTCCAACAAGACCACGCCACACGCGCAAGGGGAGTTATTGGAAATAGCGGGAGTTCAGAGGAATAGCATGCAGCCCAATAGAGAGTTGTTTGAGCAAATTCTTGTTATGCTGAGGCCATTGGCGCAAGATGAGCTGGAGATTACAGCGGATACGGACCTGGTGGATGATTTATCCCTCGATTCCTTGAAAGTCATGGAAGTCCTGGTAATGATAGAAGACCGATTTGATATTTCGGTCCCCATAAATATACTTTCCGATGTTCGAACGGTCAGGGATCTGGTGCTGCAAATCCAAAAGTTGTTGGCAGGGGGTGATTGATGGACATTTTTGATAAATTTCAAAAATTGGCCCAAACCCGCCAGGCACTGGAAAAAAATAGCAGCGAGTTTTTCAATGTGGTTGTTGAAGAGGTGGTTTCCCCCACCGAAGTCGTTATCAAAGGCCGTACCGTGCTGCTTGCCGGAGGGAACAATTATTTAGGCCTGACGTTTAATGCCGAATGTATCCGTGCCGCATGCCAGGCAACGCAGAAGGATGGCACCGGTACGACCGGTTCGCGGGTGGCCAATGGGACTTTTTCAGGGCACGTGGCTTTAGAACAGGAACTGTCCGATTTTTTTGGTCGTAGAAATACTATCATTTTTTCAACAGGTTATATTGCATGCCTGGCAACGTTGTCCACCCTCGCAGGACGTGGAGAAGCGATTCTCCTGGACGCTGATTGTCATGCCAGTCTCTATGACGGGTGCCGGATGGGGGAAGCGGATGTGATTCGTTTCCGGCACAATGATATCCATGATCTGGAAAAACGCCTCCTCAGGCTCGAAAAACGAAAGACCAACGTGCTTATCGTTGTGGAAGGCCTTTACAGCATGACGGGGGACCGGGCGCCTTTGGGCGATATCGCCGCTCTTAAGCGCCGCTATGGGGCGTATCTGCTCATCGATGAAGCCCATTCTTTAGGCGTTTTTGGAGAAACGGGTCGCGGGTTGGCCGAAGAGGCGGGTGTTGAAGACAGCGTTGATTTTATCGTGGGTACATTCAGCAAGAGCCTTGGGGCGACCGGCGGCTTTTGCACCAGCAATCACCCGGATTTTGATCTCCTTCGCTATGGAAGCCGCGCCTATATCTTTACGGCATCGTCATCTCCTTCGATCATTGCCTCTACCCGCATGGCCTTGAAGATATTACGCTCACAGCCTGAGCTGAAGCACCGGCTTTGGAAGCATGCCAATATGCTGTATCAACGGCTAAAAGATCTGGGTTTCAACCTTGGACCAACCCCGAGCCCCATTATTGCCATCCGCTGCGGAGATCCGGGAAAAACCGCTGAAATCTGGAAGGGGCTTTTGGATCGCGGGATATATGTAAATATGGTGTTGCCGCCTGCCACGCCGGATGGGGGGGCATTGCTTCGCTGCAGCCTGAGTTCCTCGCACACAAGGGAGCAGGTTGAAAAAATCGGCGAGGCGTTTGCGTCCCTGAGAGAAATCATCTGAACGATAGATTGATTGAAAGATGCGTTTAATCATCACCTTTATCCGGCGCTATCCCGTCGAGAGCGTGGTCACACTTGCGGCCATGCTTTTTGCCGGTATTGCCGAGGGCTTTGGTCTTTCGATGTTGCTACCCTTGCTGGGCATCGCCATGGACCTTCCCGGCACTTCGAGCGGAATGTCACACCATTCTAAATCCGCACTTGAACAGGCCATCACCGGCTTTCTGGAATCTCTGGGGGTTACCCCCACGATAAATCTCTTACTGTTTCTCTTCGCCTTGAGCATTATGTTGAAAGCAGTTCTGGTGCTCCTGGCCAATAAACGGGTCGGGTACATGGTTGCCCGGCTGGCGACCGATCTGCGCCTGGACCTTATTCGCGCCCTGTTTGCGACGCGCTGGGAGTATTATGTGCGCCAGCCCATCGGTCGATTAACCAATGCGATTGCTACGGAGGCCAGCCGTTCAGCCGATGCCTATCTGCAGGTAATCCTGGTCATGACGTTTGTGATGCATGCGGCTGTCTATGGGGTTGTGGCCCTGATGCTGGACTGGAAGGTCACCCTCCTCACCATGCTCGCCGGTATAATCATACTGTCTGCCCTCATACGCCTTGTCAGCAAAGCAAAAAAGGCCGGCCAACGCCAAACCAAACTGCTCAAATACTTGCTTTCGCTTTTAACTGATACGCTTCAATCCATCAAGCCGCTCAAGGCCATGGCCCGGGAAGACATGACGTATGCCATGTTGCAAACCAAAACGAGAAACCTTAATAAGGTCTTGCAGAAACAGGTATTCAGCAAGGAAGCGCTGCAGGCATTGCAGGAACCCCTGATTACGGTCTTTTTTGCCTTTGGGATTTACGTGGCGCTTGTGCGCTGGCGCCTGCCGCTCGCCAGGGTTTTGCTGATGGCCTATATGCTGACCAAGGTTCTAAAGACCCTTCAAAAGGCTCAGAAAGAATATCAGAACCTCGTGATTGCTGAAAGCGCCTACTGGTCCCTGTGTTCCAAGATTGAAGAAGCGCAGGAGGCGCAGGAATCCACTACGGGAACGATTCCGCCCTCTTTCGACCATTCAATTCGCCTCGAAGGGATCTGGTTTTCCTATGAAAAGCGTTTCGTTCTGAAAAACGCCTCATTATGGTTCCCAAAAGGGTCTTTTTCAGTGATCACAGGAGCCTCCGGCGCAGGAAAGACGACGATTGTGGACTTGGTCACCGGTCTTTTGACCCCGCAGGAAGGCGCGGTATGGATCGATAATCTCCTCTTGACCAAAGTAGACCTGCGGGCTTGGCGCAGGATGATTGGATATGTACCCCAGGAAACACTGCTTTTACATGACACGGTGGTTGTCAATGTAACCCTGGGCGCTCCTGAACTCACGGAACAAGATGCGGAGCGCGCCCTCCGTGATGCGGGGGCCTGGGATTTTGTCATGGAAATGCCTGAAGGTATCCATAGTGTTGTGGGTGAAAGGGGAATGCGCCTATCAGGCGGCCAGCGGCAGCGGATTACCATCGCGCGGGCATTGGTGCACAAACCGCAACTCTTGATCCTGGATGAGGCGACCAGCGCGCTGGATCCTGTCAGTGAGGCGGATATCTGCAGAACATTGCATGGGCTGAAAGGAAAACTTACGATCCTGGCGATTACACATCAAAAGGCCTTGTTCAATGCGGCGGACAGGGTATTCCGACTGAACAACTCGGAGGTCCAGCTTGTGGAAAAGCTCCCTGGGCAGGGGCAACCGGCGGCGGCAACGCCGACTTGAAAAAGAAAGAGGTTTTTTATTGTTATGTTGCGAGTAGGATTTCTTTTCAATCATTATTTTCCGCACCAGGTGCCGCATGCAGCGCCATATGCCTTTGAACTCTCCAGGCGCTATCCGGAGATCGACGTGATTGTTGCCTGTTCCTCCCGGCAGGAGATGGATCTTGTCGAGACGATAGGAAAGCTATATCCCGGACATCGCTGCCAGTTCCGGACGTTGAGGATTCCCTGGTATTACAGCATGATCGACCCGGTCGTATCCCTGTGGGCGTTTGGGCGCAAGCGGGCCGTTCTGCGCAACAATCTCCCTTTTTTCAGGGGATTGGATGCCCTCGTGTCGCCTGAGCGAAACTGTCTGGACCTGCGTACAGTACACGGATTAACGAATCTGGTCATGATCCGCACCCGTCACGGTGCGGGGGACCGGGACGGAGTGTTCGATGAGCGCTTGACGGGCTTTCAGTTCATGCTTTTGCCGGGTCAAAAGTATGTGGACCGGCTCCATGCGCTGGGATTGTTGCAGGAGGGTCGCTTCTGCGCGTCAGGCTATCCAAAATTCGAGGTCATCCGCGGCCTGAACAGGGAGATTCCACGACTTTTTAACAATGGCAACCCCGTCGTGGTGTACAATCCCCATTTCGACCGGTCGCAATCCTCCTGGGGCCCCATGGGTCTGCAGATTCTTGAATGGTTTCTTCATCACAGGGAGTTCAACCTGATTTTTGCGCCCCACGTGGTGCTTTTCAAGAGACGCATGCGCCATGGCGCATTCCTGCCCGGGAAATACCGCCTGGCGCCGAACATCCATGTTGACACGGGCAGCAGCGCTTCAGTCGATATGACCTACATGCTGGCAGCCGATATCTATCTCGGTGACGTGAGCAGCCAGGTCTATGAATTTTTGCTGGAACCTCGACCCTGTATTTTTCTTAACGGTCACCATGTCGCCTGGCAGGGCAACCTTTCCTATCAGCATTGGAGACTGGGGCAGGTGGTCGAAAACGTAGAGCCTGGGCTCATTGACGCGCTGAAACAGGCCTTCACGACCCACCCCGGGTACATAAAAAGGCAGCGCGAGGCCTTTGCTTACGCCTTTCACAGTGATCCTGAAACCACGGCGGCCGAAAGAGGAGCCAGGGCCATCGCCGATTTCCTCAACCTGAAGGCGGGGCGTTTTTCCTCTTCCCCCGGCGAGACAAAGATGCGAGGCTTATGAAAGCAATCATTTTAAGTGCCGGGCAGGGAAAACGACTGTTGCCGCTTACGGCTGAGATCCCGAAATGCCTTTTACCCATTCACGAAAAGAAGTTGATTGAATGGCAGATTGACGCACTGCACCAATGCGGGGTTGATGAAATCATGGTCGTGACAGGGTATCATTCGGAAAAGGTAGATGAGGTTCTTCAGCAATCTTATGGACCTGGGAGGATAAATACCTTTTACAATCCTGACTATGCAGTTACAGATAATTTGGTGAGCTGCTGGGCGGTGCGCCATGAAATGAATAAGGATTTTATCATCCTGAATGGCGACACCCTGTTTGAGGCCGCCGTGCTAAAGCGCCTGTTGGAATCGCCTGAAAGCCCGGTAACGGTTGTTGTGGATCATAAAGACATGTATGATGCCGATGACATGAAGGTGGAAATGGAAGGTCGCCGGCTTGTCAGAATCGGGAAGGACATTGCGCAAGACAGGGCTCAAGGAGAATCCATCGGCATGATCCTGTTTCGCGGGGAAGGTCCCATGCTATTCCGCAGCGCCTTGGAAAATGCCTTAAAAGACCCAAAGGTCGGCAGAAAATGGTACCTGTCTGTGATTGACGAAATGGCCCGGGTCATGCCGGTTTGGACATGTTCCATCACCGGCGTGAAGTGGTGCGAGGTGGATTACCCTGCTGATCTCAAGCAGGCGGACAGGATCTTTTCACTAAGCTTTTCTGAAGGGATGGAACATGATTATTGATCGTTACATCATACGTGAAATATCCAAACCTGCAGTGACGCTATGTGCCGCGCTCATAGGCATTTTCGGATGCTATATCGCCGCGCGGTACTTGGAGGATTCGGTCCATGGTCAGCTGCCAGGTTCCACGGTCATCCTTCTGGTCCTGCTCAGAATCGCTATTGCCTTGGAGGTACTGTTGCCGACGACCCTGTATTTTGCAGTAATGATTGCCTTTGGCCGCCTTTACAGGAATGCTGAAATGATTGTCATGTTTGCCTGCGGCATACGCATGGTTCGTGTGCTAAGACCCGTTCTCTTTGTAGCCGTAACGGCTGGTTTGATTGTGGCCTGTTTTTCTCTATACATTCGACCTTGGGCATGGAATCAGTTCTTTGGGTTGAAAGCCCAGGCAGCGAGCAATTTTGATATGTCACGAATGAAAGGCGGGAATTTTTATGAAATTGAGGATGGCAAAACCGTCATTTTTGCCGATAACGTTGATAACCGTAAAAATCAAGCCCAGAATGTATTTATGCAAATCAAACAACATGGTACATTGCAAATTATTTATGCGAAGTTAGCCAGCCAGAGCCCACGGGATGCGACCACAGAACCGATTCTGAAACTTCAAGACGGCCGTTTGTATGAGTTTTCCGAGACCGAAAAGTCAGGTGAAATTTTGCAGTTCGGGACATTAGCAATGCCCCTGGCGCCTAGAGATGGAGTGCCCTTGGAAGAAAAGGTGAAGGCCGCTTCAGCCGAACAGCTGATGTACTCGGGTAATCGCGAAGAAGTCGCTGAATTACAGTGGAGGCTCGCTGCACCTTTCTCAACTATCCTGCTCGCCCTGCTTGGCGTATCGTTGAGCAGATCCTCGCCGCGACAGGGAAAATACGCCAAAGTGCCCCTGGGGATTTTAGTTTTTGCCCTGTATTACAATCTTAACGCCATCGCCAAGAAGTGGGTCGAGCAGGGGGTTATAGGTAGCATACCCGGAATCTGGTGGCCACAGGTGCTTTTGGCTGGCTTGCTGCTGGTGCTTTTATGGCAAAATAATGAAGCTACTTGATATTTATGTAGGAAGCAGATTTTTAAAGTGTTTTTTGCTCGTCATTTTAATCCTTGCCGTGTTTTTCAGCTTCATTGAACTTCTGTCACAACTGGATGATGTTGGAAAGGGTGCGTACAGGCTGGGCAATGCCTTGCTCTTTGTTATTTTTACCTTGCCCAAATGCCTCTATGATTTGATGCCTATAAGCGCCCTGCTGGGCGGCACCATAGCTTTGGGGCTGCTTGCTGATCACGGGGAGCTTCTCGCCATGCAAGCTGCCGGGATCTCGGTGCCAAGGATCTGCGTAGCGGTCCTCGCGACCGTAATGATGATTGTAATTACATTTGCTATCACGGCCGAAACGATCATCCCGAGCATGGAACAGGGGGCTCGCAGATCCCGTGCGCAGGCACTCTATGTCTATGGCGCAGCTCTTAACTTAACCGGGCAGGGATTCTGGGCGCGCAAGCAAAATTCGTACATCCATGTGCATAAAATGTTCAGTGAGGGAGTTGCGGCTGGCGTGGATATTTTCGAATTCGATACACAGGGCCGTTTAAAGAGCTTCACCCATGCCCTGAGTGCCAACATCCGAAATAACAAGCAGTGGACCATGAATGGAGTTACGCAAAAAATCTATAGAGACCACAGTTTTACAATTGAGAAGGCGGCCACCTGGACCATGGGATCGTTTTTAAGCTCAGATCAGGTAGCTGTGCTGAAACTTCCCCCTTACAGTCTGTCGACACCTGATTTGCTTGACTGCATAAAAGCATTGCAGGCGAGTGGGCAGAATGCCGATCAATATTTGCTGGCCCTTTGGCGAAAACTCAGTTTGCCTTTGACCACCGGGGCGATGACTTTCTTCTCACTCAGCTTTGTATTCGGTTCAAACCGAAGGATCAGTGCCGGCCGTCGTATAACCGTGGCCTCTTTTATCGGATTTGCGCTCCATTTTGCTGATCAGATGGTCATGCACACAGGATTGCTGCTAAATCTGAACCCCTTCATTACGGCGATGACTCCAGTCGTGTTCATATCCGGCCTGGCATTTTGGCGTCTGCGTATTCTTTTCCGGGAATAAAGCAATGAGCATCCGGGCAATAGACACGCTGGGCAACGTGGACGTCCCAGGCGTTTTCTGAGGCCATGATGGTATAGATATAGTAACAGGCACGGCGTTGATAGGTCGGGCTCGATGAGGAAGCCGACGTCGCCCCCACTACCGTGGTTTGGCCTGACGGAGTGTTGAGCGTTTGGTGGACAGCTTTATGCACATGTCCATGTAGGATGAGTTCAGCCCCGCAACGTGTGACCAGACTGTGCAATGAACGCGCATCCGTCAGGCGTCTACGCCAGCTTTCAATACCGGATAGGGGCGGGTGATGGATTGCCACGATACGGAAGAGACCTTGGGCGGCTGTCTGCTTAAGGATAGTCTCCAACTTGTTTAACTGGGGTTTACCGATGGCGCCGATGGCCAGGTGTGGCGCGCTTGGGTGGGCGGAGCACACCCCGATGAGTGCGATCCGGCCCCGCACCCGGAGCGTTGGAAACAGGTCATCGAAACCGCTTACCTGGGCGCTGTGCCGGTAAGGTGGGTCGGACACCATGTAATCCAGCCACTGGGCAAAAGTCTGTTTCCAGTCTGAACGGACATAGGCGTCATGGTTGCCGGGAACAACGGCGACCTGAGCCGGTGTGCCGAGTGATCGCAACCACATTTGGGCTTTTTTGAATTCAGCAGGCAGCCCCAGATGAGTCAGATCACCGGTAACGACGATATGATCCGGTCTTATGCTCTTAAGGTCTTCTTGCAGGATGGAGAGGATTTTATCGTGGTGCACCTTCTTTCGGAACAGTCGCCATCGCAGGTAACCAAGGAGCCGTTTATTTAGAAGATCGCGTTTTTTAACTGGGCTTGTGCATGCAATATGCGGGTCGGAAAGATGGACCAGAACGAATTTTTTTCCTGCGGCATGATTCCTTTGGGGACTGTTGCTGTCACTGTGGGGCTTTTTCTTTTCAGAGGAAGTCATAAACATGCCGTACATGTACAGAAATTGGACCTTTTTGTAAAGCGCCTTTATGGTTGACGTGCTCTCTAATATTCTGCTACGTAGACGCCGTATCATGCCCAGCAATGCGTTGAGCGCTTCTCGGCGCCCATTTATGGCAGGGGGGCGAAGGACCCTCTCAAGCATAGACTCTATCCAATGAAGAAAGTGTTGTTATGCCTCTTTATACATACATCCATAGAGAATGCCCCATCAGGATTTGGGGTATTAGCTCCGGCCAACGCATTGAACGCGTGTTAAAAACCGCTGGGGAAGGTAACCTTGTCAACGACCTGAGCGTTCTTAAGAGCAGTGATTCGGTCTTGATTTTTGACGGTGGGCGCCTCTTTGACGACCGCCTTATCAAGTATTTGGCAGCAACCCCGAACCTGATCCTGCAGCTTGAATCCGAAGGGAAAAAGGTCGCTGTTGCAGCCCATGTTAGCGCCGACCTTGCCTATCAAGCACTGGAGGTGATTGGAGAAATCTCAGGGGATGAATCGTTGCCCGGCGTGAAAACGCAAACTCTGGAAACCTTGCCCATCTCTTTTCAAGAAAGCCTGCGCAAGTCTGCTCCCCCCTTTGTGCTGCCCATTTCGGCTGAAAAAACCAGGGAGCTGGAGCGGCGGCTTTACGACTGGTCCTATAAGGGCGTCACCGATTTGATCACCAAGTGGGTCTGGCCGGTACCGGCCCTGTGGATGGTCAGACAATGTGCCCGCTTCGGGATCCGTCCCAATCATGTCACCTTCATCGGATTGGCGCTGGTCATACTTGCAGGTGTGTTATTTGCCCGCGGACAATATGGCTGGGGCCTGTTGGCAGGTTGGGTCATGACTTTCTTGGACACGGTGGATGGAAAACTGGCGCGGGTGACGGTGACATCCAGCCGGTTTGGCCACTATCTGGATCATATTATTGACATTGTCCACCCGCCCATTTGGTATGTTCTATGGGGTCTTGGCCTGGAAATGTCCTATCCGGACAGTGGCGGGTGGATTTCACCGGTTATATGGTGCATCATCATCGGCTATATCGTGGGTCGTTTGGCCGAAGGCCTGTTCCAGTGGGTCCTGGGAGAATTCGGGATCTTTTGCTGGCGTCCGGTTGATTCCTATTTCAGGCTGATTACAGGCAGAAGAAATCCCAATATGCTTCTGCTCACGGCCGGCGCCCTTTGGGGACGTCCCGATCTTGGCCTTGTGGCCGTGGCCTTCTGGACAGCAGGAACCAGCCTTTTTCTGGCAACGCGCCTGGGCATGGCTTTCTCTATTCGCATAACCCGAGGTCCTCTGCAGACTTGGTTCATGGACCATAATGAGGGCGTGGGCATGGAATCCCTCGCGGGTCGGATCTTTGCAAAGCGCGAGCACCTGCCGTGATGGATAGAACCATCCCCAGCAAGGGCAACCGCGTACCCCCAGCTCATTGGGCCGCAGGCTGTCCCGCAAGACCTGCCGCCTCCATGGGGCTCAGGATCGGTGTAATCAGCAATCCTTTAAGTACTGGAAATCGAAAGGGGTTGCAACATGTTGAGAGAATGCTTGCAGATTACGGCCGGGTGTTGCACCGCCAGGCCGTTGATCCCGAGCAGGTGAAAGCAGCTATTCGTGATTTTGCCCGCCATGGGGTGGATCTTGTGGTGGTAAACGGGGGCGACGGGACGATTCATGCAGTGCTGACGGCGCTCTTTACCACTGGATGGCCGGATAAAACGCCGGTTCTGGCGCTGCTTCGGGCAGGGGCGACCAGCATGATTGCCAGGGATGTAGGTCTGCCAGGTTCACGCTTGCAGGGCCTTTCGCGTCTTCTGGATTGGGCTTATGCCGGGCACGGTGCAGCCTCTCTTATAAAACGGCCGGTCCTGCGTCTGGAATGGGAGAAAGGTGGCGAGCCCATGTACGGCATGTTTTTTGGGGTCGGCGGGATCTATGAGGGCATTAAATTCTGTCTAACTCGGGTCTACACAAAGGGGGTGGGAGGGGAACTTGCCGCCGGTTTGTCCTTTGTCCGGTTTTTGTTGGCCGCGGCAAGGGGCGACAGGCGCACCATCCCTTCAACTCCCATTTCCGTGGGCATGGGAGGAATGGCGATGCAAAACATGGATGTCCTGGTTCTCTTTGTAACCACCCTCGGGCGCCTCTTTCTGGGAATGCGTCCTTACTGGGGAACTGAAGGAGGCCCCCTGCACTTTACGGCCATCCGTTCCGATGCAGCCCACCCCTTGCGGGCGACCCCTTCCCTGATCAGAGGTCAGCGCAGCCGATGGGCAGACCCCCGGTACGGGTACCTGAGCCAAAACCTTCATGACCTTCGACTTTACATGCAAAGCGGTTTTACCCTGGACGGTCAATTGTACCAATGTGATCCGAAACTTGGAGCACTGTGGCTCAGAAAAGGAGGGGAGGCGGAATTCCTGAGATTATGACCGTCCCGTTACCAGACGAGCTCATCAGGCTGATTCAACAGGAATCCTCGAAAGACGCCCCGACAGGGTTGAACCTATTAGTGGAGACCATCCTGGCACAATATGGAGAAACGGTCCAGGCGATCCTGTTTTATGGGTCATGCATGCGGGCCGGGCAAGAAACAGAGGGGATCGTTGACCTGTATGTGCTGGTGGATACCTACCTGTCGGCCCATGGCCATGCCGGTCTTGCCCTGTTGAATTGGTTATTGCCGCCCAATGTGTTCTATATGGAAGCGCCCGATGGTGGGGGGGTGGTACGTGCCAAGTACGCGGTGCTCACCCTTGCCGATTTTCAGCGCGGCACCTCGACTGCGTGGTTTCATTCCTACCTGTGGGCCAGGTTTGCCCAGCCTGTACGCCTGCTGTATGCACGTTCAGAAAAGACGGCGCAACAAATCAATGCCGCACTTGCCCGGGCCGTGGTCACCTTTGTCGGTTGTGTCCTCCCCCAGATCTCCTCCCGGTTCAGCGCCCGGGAATTGTGGCACAGGGGGCTGTTTCTCAGTTACCGGTCGGAACTGAGGGTAGAAAGACAAGACCAGCCGATCCGACTGGTCGATGGAGCCAAGAGATATTATGACATGATCACCCGAAGCGCCATGGCCGCGGTTCCCTTCGCTGTGGAAACGATCCATGGGAGCGATCCTGTTAGCTACCGGTCGAATATTTCGGGCTACAGGCGTTTTATCAATCGTCTGGCATGGCAAGTCCGTCGCGTACAAGGTAAATGCCTGTCGGTGCTGCGGCTTCTTAAGGGCCTTTTCACATTTAAAGGAGGGCTGGATTACATCCTGTGGAAGATCGAGCGGCACTCCGGCGTGGGGATCCCGGTTGATTCCGTGCTTCGAAAGCATCCTTTAAGCGGAGTCTGGGTGATATTATGGCGGCTGTACCGCCGCGGGGGTTTTAGATAGTGTTCCCAGAGTTCACGGGGGCGTGGTAGGAAAGTATAATGCCTTTTTTTAACAAATACGCGAGGATTTCTTTAGCGCTTTCATTCCTGGTTGCCATGGGCCAAGCGGCCACAGCATTAGCAGCTAACCCGGGCGGGGTGTCTTCCCAAAAGGATGCCCGCTGGACGGACCTGACATTTAAACAATCAAGGATGCTGGTAAAATTGACTGTACAAATTCAAATTAAATCCCCGGCGCTGATGGCCGACGAATTCTCAACAAGAATGGGGGCAAACTCAACGGGATGTTCAGACACGGTTGAAGGAATGCAGCTTATGGCTGTGAATATGAGAGCTGAGGGACTAGCCTTTTTTAAGGAGCAATACACAGAAAATATCTGGTTTAACGCAGGAGACGGCCGGGCGTACCGGCGCATTCGTTGGCGAAAAGAAGGGGAGCCATGGGTTAAGATTTACTGTTGGACAGATAATGGCGTGCGCAGACAAAAGATTCAACCTGCCAGCCATGATGAAAGCAAACAGGCCCCAACAAAATGGACCCAAACCACAGAATCCTTTTATCCCCACCCCCAAAAAACTGTCTCTGCCGAGGCCATATCAGACCCAACGCTTCTGCTCTATCTTCTTTCTGTCCTTGAAACCAGAAACCTGAAATCCCCCTTTGAAATTTATGTCTTCGGTAAAGAACAGCTACACCGGCTGACCTGTCGCCAGGAAAAATCATTGCCCATGGCAGTTTCATTCAAGCTCCATTCTTCATCAGGCGTGGTTGGGATGAACACCACGATTAAACCGCTCGTTTTTTCCATTGAGGCGGAGCCCTTAGCGTCTAAAGACAGGAAACCAGAGATATTTTCACTCCTCGGCCTTCAAAAAGAGATTCGCATCTACCTGGACCCTTCAAGACATCTGCCGATCAGGGTCAGTGGGAGAAATCCAATATATGGGGAACTGATTCTTGACCTGAGTGATGCCCGACTGGATTGATGCCTGTGGTCTATAGCAATCACATCAATTAAGGAAATGGATGTAAGTGCTCAATGTCCTTTTCACCGGCAATCCGCCTGGCAACATACCAGTCCCTGACGGAATCCACATCAATAGCAGCTTCCGGAAAAGGCAGGATAACAGCACCCGCCTTGAAGCCCAGGCGGTGCGACACACGATCCATCGCCCCGGCGAGAGTCATACCCCCCAACAAATATTGCATCACCGCAATCCAGCCGAAGGCCCGGATGACACGCAAGGGGTTTTTGCGCTGACTTTCCACCTGACGCCAAAACAATGCTGCAGCACGTGCCTGAGGAGTCAAAAAGGCAAAAAGGTTACACGAACAATAGGCCCCGTCTTTAAAGCGATAAGAGGTTCTGCGCGTTTCCGGGCAAGCCGTGGTCACCTCTTCATGCCGGGCGATTGCGGCAACCACATCGCATGCCGAGGTCAGGGCATGTGAACAGAAATAATCAACGACTTGGGGGGTCAATAGCGCGTGATCGCTAGTCGTTAAGAGCACAAGCGTTTTTTCCGGCAACTGTTGCATGACATGGTGGACGCTTGCGCTTGGTGTGGCCTGATTTTCAAACCACCGGACCCCACCGGCAGTTGCATAGGCCCTGAGTTCAGGTTCCTGCGCCATAACGGTTCCGGGCGGGCCGCACAGGATCCTTTCCCCTACATAGCAGGAGGAGTGCAGAGCTCCAAGAACCCTGAAGACCATCGGGGCGCCGTCAACGGGCGCCAGAGATTTACAGCGAACGCCCGCTGCTTTGGCTACTTCATTGACCGGTTCCCGGTCTGCGGCCAGCACAATGGCCGTAAAGCGTGGTAGGGAGGTATTCATAGATCCGGCATCTCACAAATGCTTGCTGTAAATACGATAGGTCTTGTATGCCCTGCCGCCGTTACCTTCGACGATTTCCCGCATCCTGGTGTTGTCTTCCAGTATCCAGGAAAACTCGATATTCTTGATGCCATAATTGGCGACCGTTTCCCGCAGTTCGCTGATCAGCCGGTACGCCAGTCCTGCACCCAGCAGACTATCGTGATAGCGGCGGCACACCCCCATAAGGGGGACTCGTGCCGTTTCAGGATGTGTTACCTTTATGCGCCACAACAGTTTGAGCCAACCAAAAGGCCATATCCTCCCTTTACATTCGCGGATGGCTTCATTCAGGTTGGGGAGCACCACCATGAATGCCGCTGGAACCCCCTCCACCTCGGCGATCCTGATAAAATTCTCATCTACAAGAAGTTTCAGATCCTTACCCAGAAGTTCGAATTCCTCCTGCGTAAAAGGCACAAAACCCCAGTTGTTTGACCAGGCGTCATTGAAAAGATCGTGAATGGTATTCATGTCTTCTTGAAAATGTTTTTTCCGAAGTGTTCTTGTTTGGATACGACCTTTGGTCTTATTGACGATCATTCGCATGGTCCGCGAGGATTCGGCAGGCACGTCGACGATATAAGCCAGCATATCTTTTTCCTTGAGGTACCCGCATTGCTCAATGCGCCCGCCGTAGTAAGGGCGGGCATGCCCCATCATCACGGACGGGGGAGTGTCAAATCCTGCTACCAGCATGCCGCATTCCTGGTTTATGGATAGATTAAACGGTCCCCGGACCCTTTTCATGCCCTGGTTGCGTAACCAGTTTTCCGCTGTGTCCAGCAGTGCACGAAAGGTTTCCATGTTATCTTCGGCCTCCAGCATTCCCCAAAAACCGGTGTCGTCTTCATATTTTTCAAGATGAAGACGATCGATCTGGGCGCTGATCCGTCCCACGGGCCTGCCTGCCCGGTAGGCCATCCAGAGGCAACAGGCTGCATGTTTAAAATAGGGATTGTTGGGAGAAAGATGCATCCGTCGTTCAAACAACAGCGGTGGCACCCACATGGGATCATCTTTATACAACGATTCTGGCAAGCGAATAAAGGCATCGCGGCTCCGGCGGTCCTCGACTTTTACTATTTCAACGGATCTACCAGGCGGCTGGTCTTGAACTATGGGTGTTTGATTTTGAAGATTCAAGGCATTCATTTCTATCTATTTTGGCAGGGCGCTACGCCTGAACCTGTGGTTCAGATTTTGAGGTGTTTATATAGTGGTTATGGGCCCGTGTCAATATATAATAAGGTGAATTATTCCTCAAAAAAGGCTGCTCGGTATCCTGGAGAAAATCAGAGAACATTTGCCTTGGGTAAAAAAAGTCGGAGCCTACGCGAATACCAAGTCCATCGAAATGAAATCCCCGGAAGAATTAAAGCAACTGCGGGAAAAGGGGCTGTCCATCCTCTATTACGGAGTGGAGACGGGTGATGACGAGATTCGGAAATCGATAGGGAAAGGGTCCACGGCTGCGACGTGCCTTGAGATGGGACGTCGGGCAAAGGAGGCAGGCCTCAAGCTTTCGGTTACGGTTATTCTGGGTATCGGAGGCTGCGAGAAATCGCTCCATCATGCCCGGGTCACTGGCCAACTATACCCCCCCCTGCGAAAAAGGAAGTTTTTATCCCTTCCCTATTTTCTACGGTCGCAATGATTCTCATGGTTCAAACGGAAATTTCTTTCAACACTTCCGGGCGTAACTCAGCGATTCTGATCAATGTCTTTGCCGCCCCGGATGGCTCGCGCCTCCCCTGTTCCCACTGTTCCAGCGTTCGTTTCGATACGCCTATCAGTGCAGCAAACTGGACCTGGGAAAGTCCTGTCTTTATACGTGCCTTGGCAACTTCCGTTTTCGGTTCGACGACATACCTTTTCCCGCCTCCGCCCTTGATTTCGTCTATGCCGTCCAATACTTCCCGCCAGATGTCCCGTTTCGCCTCATGGCGTTCAAGACCCCTGTCTGACAACTTACGTTCTTTCATATTAAAACCTCTCTTTCATCGCTTTGACTATGTGCGCCGGGATGTTGTCATGCACCGACTTGGCATAAAGGGTCAACATCCATAATTCATTTCGTTTTTTCATGACGTAATAAATAATGCGAATCCCGCCCCGTTTGCCCATGCCCCGGCGCTGCCATCGTAGTTTACGCACTCCGCCGGAACCGGGAATAATGTCACCGGCTTCCGGGTAGTTGATCAGATATTGCTGCAAGTCGCCATATTCATCATCATCAAGATAATTAGCGAGTTCTCTTGAGAATATCGATGATTCAATAAATGTAAACATGGTTTCCTTATACGCCTGAAGCGTATAAACGTCAAGGTTTATCTTCTATCCACAACGCCGCACCATCTTCGTATTCGATGAGCGGTTCCAATTTCCGAAATGATACATTTCCCGGAGTTCCCGGAGCAAGCCGGCTTCATCGGGCCGGACAAACTTGCCGCTGGCCCGATCCTGCGTGAGCGGGGTCCCCGGGCAGAAACATGACGCTTAAGGCCCCGACATACTCTGGGTCCATGGCGGTCAGCAGTCGGCCGGTGAGCCGGGCATGGTGGAGTGACTTCTCACAGCCGCCGATTATTAACTGTCCCTTTACGGTTTGATATAGGCGTTCAAGCCGATAATAACCGGTTTGCCGTCCACTTGGGCAGTGGTAACCATATTCCCTCGTGTGCTGGCTACCACCAGGGTCTTACCGGAGGCTGACGGTGTTGGTTTCTCCAGATCAATTTCGATGTAAAGCTTGTTGCCTTTGATTTCGACGGTTATAGCCATGATTTGTTTCTCCTTTTGTTGGTTGTCCCATATCAAGCGTTTCTTGAATAAACTTGACAATCGCCTCTGATATGTTTAGATAGCATCAAATATAGCAAAAAGGTACCCCCCCGATGATAAGAGCCCATGGGGCTCTCCCGCAAGGGTAATCAGGGGGGTCAATTTTTACCGGGTTCGTAGTAGGTTCGCCGTCCTGTCCGAAAAATCTCAAACTCGCTCACCATCCGGGAACTTATCAGATCATAGGAGCGAGTGTCTCCCCTCTCCCATTTCCGAAATATTGCCCAATTGCAGCAGTCCGCTACCTGAAGGCCAAAACTTGATTTTGAAGCATGGTGCAGTACGCGATATTTCACCTTCTCCGGAAACATGTGGGTCAAGGTGGTTTTAATCGCCTTCTCGATGGCTTTTGCCTTCTTTTTCACGGGGATGGGGGCAATCTGGAAGGGGCGGGCCTTGGTGACGCTGGTAAGAGTGAAGTACCTTGTCCCGCCCGGGGAAAAGTCAAATTTGCCGCCCTCATCAAGAAAAACGTAGAGATAGGAACTCATTTCTTCCTCGCTTCCATAATGACCTCAACCGGCCCGACGTTGCGGCTATGCACCAGGCCGCGATAAATATCCTTGTCCTTTAGAAAGAACTGGGCCAGTTTCTGCACGTATTCGGTCTTGAACCCGTCGGTGTCATCCGGCTTGAAGGGCTTCACCATCCCCGTCACTAAATCGTTGATATAGCAGTAATTTTTCTTTATCTCCGCCTCGAAATAGAGGCCGTAAACCATGATGTTGATTACCCATTCCAGGGTTGACGCCTCGGAGGTTAGCCCCTTTGCGTGGGCGAAAAGGATGCAGTCCACGAGGCATTCGTAGGGGAGCTGGGCGGCGGGGGTGAGTTTGGGGACGGGAAGGTTTTCGACAAACATTGGTTTGTACTCAAGGAAGCCACCGCTTCTGGTCACCCCTAAAGAACGAATGTAATAATCACCGAGCGTTGAATTAAGCACCGCCAGCAAGTACTTTGAAGCGGGAGTGATCAAGGGACTGGGAGCGCTTACATACATGCCTGCCTTGACAAGGGCAAATTGCGCCGATACTGCGAGATTTCCCCAGCAGATTTTCTCTATTTCAAAGTTTGGTACATACGCACAATTCCTGAGATTGGTCCAATGCGCTCCCTGGTCCTGTCTTTTCTCGACAGCCCCGTCTGTTTCCTTGTTTACCCTTTGCAGGTACTCCCAGATAGCGGGGTAATCCTTCGGGACATTTATTCTGGGAATGTTTCCGTAGCCATTATGGGAGTTAATCAGCCACAAATCCGCGTATTCCGTCTTATAGCGCTTGATGTCCCGGCCACGCAGCAAAGGCTTGATTATTTCGGCGCTCTTCGGGTTCTGTTTTATCAACTCGTCTCTTTTCTCACCGGTGATGATAAAAGCTTCGTCCCGACCCGTTTTAATACCATAATTTATGGCGACATCCCATTCTTTCAGCGGCACGCCCACTTCCTCGATCCGCTTTCTCACGGCATATTCCGGGCCAGAAGAGATAATCCAACTCTCGGCGGAAAGATCGCCCAAGGGCATGGCCTTTTTCATCAGATAATCAGCAAGGCTCATGTCGGCCTTGAAGTCATTTTCAATTCTAACCGCCAGTAATGGCTGCCTCGATTCATGCAATCCCGGTTTTCTGATGATAAGAATATTTGTGTTCACCGTCGCAGACTCAAAAACTTGATGGTCGCCAAAATCTATCAATGCTTGAGGTGCAGTTGCCGTAGCAAAAAAATCCCTTAATTTTTGCCCGTAGTTTGTTCTCATCCACTGGTTGGAAGAAATATAAGCAAGTGTGCCACCTTGTGCCAGCAGGTTGAAACCCCGTTCGTAGAAGAGACAGTAAACGTCGCCAGTTTTAGCGTAGGTGACATACTTCTGCGCCTCCCACGCCTTCTGCTGGGGTTGACCGCTGAAGCTTTGAATCTGGATATAGGGAGGGTTGCCGATGACGATGTTGAAACCATCGTCCAGGCCGAACATCATCTCCGGATCGAAAAACGGGGCGGAACCGGAAACGTCAAAGGGATTCCAGGCCGCGACCTGCTGGGCCGTGGCCTTGCCCCAATTGCCTTCCAGCAATGCCTTTTCCAACGCCTCCCGTTTTATCTTCTCCTGCTTGCGGAGTTCCTTTTTGTCCTTATACTTGCGGGCATAGAAAATCCGCTCGCGCACCTGGCGCAGTTCGAATTCGGCCTTTTCCACCACGTGGGAACCCAAGTCCAGCTGCCGCGGCCTATTCAGCGCAATCAGAGTGTCGGCGGCGACAAACTTGGTTTCCAGGTTCGGCATGGCCAGTATCCCCAGGTTGGGCCGGGCCGGATTTTTCTTCTGCTCCACGATCAGTGAGATGAAGAAGCGGAGCTTGGCAATCTGCACGGCAATGTTCTGGATGTCCACGCCGTAGATGCAGTTCTCGATCAGGAAGAGCTTGCGCAGGTAATCAAGCTCGTGGTGGCTGCTGTCGAAAGATGCCTCGATATACTCCCGGCGCTCCTCGACACTTTTAAGAGCGCCGGCGCGCACCGCCTCATCCCGCATCTCCAGGGCCTTTTTGCGATCCTCCTCCACGATGGCGAGTTGGGCCTGCTTCCATTTCCGGTTGTTGGGGTCGAGCTTCCCCAGGATATGCACCATCCGGTGCAGCACCCCCATGGGAAAGGCTCCGGAACCGCAGGCCGGGTCGAGGATGCGGGCGTTGCTGATGGCCTTGATGAGGTTGTCGGTCCGCTCTTCATCGGCGGCGAAGGGATTGTCAGTCGAATCATGGGAGAAGAGGGCTGACAATTCTTTACCTCCCCCCAGATAGGCTTGCAGCGACTCATCCACCATGTAATTGACGATTTCGCGTGGGGTATAGAAACTGCCGGTCTGATTCCGGGCCGTGCTCCGAGTCTCCGGATTATAGCTCGCCAGGAGGTTTTCGAAAACCTTGCCGAGAAGTTCCGGATCGAGGGCGACCTCCTCCTCCAGCGGCGTATTTTCAGCAATGGTGAATTTGTAACTGTTCAGAATATCGATCAGGCCGATGACGGTTTCGTGCTTCCCGGCATTGCCGCCGCCCAACTCTGTACTCAGATCAACGTCCTTGATTTCCCCGAAAAAGAGTGCGTCCGGGACCACCGGCTGCTTGGATGTCGTGGTGGAAAAGCCGTCATAACGGGTTTCCCGGTTTTTCCCGCCACTTGTTTCCACAGTATCAAGGCATTCAAACAGGCCACCATTGAGAAAAGGGATGTCTGCAAAGAGTTGGAGCGCCGCTGCCGGGTCTCGGAACAGGTTTTTATGGCGATAGACCGTGAAATTATTGTAATCGGGATTTACCCCGTTGATCTTCTCTTCGGTGATGAAGCGCCGACTGCCGGGATTGTCCCGATTCATCTCGGTGTTGAGGGTGGCAAAGAAGAGGTTTTGCAGGATAGCCTTGTAGAAAGCGGAGGAATCGGCGGTCGCGCGTTCGGACAGAATGTCCTGGAGATGATCTTGATCGAAAAGCTTCCAGGGAATAAGGCCTTTCTCCTTGATAAACCAGCAGAAAATCAGACGCGTCAGGAGGCGGATGACGTTGATGGAGTTGTTGACCTCCTCGGGCAGTTTGTCGGGGTTGAGAAAGGTCACCGCTTTGACGGCATAGAGGTACCAGGTAAACAGTTCCCGGTAGAATTTCCGGTTGAGCGCCGATATGTCCAGGGTCTTGCGCCAGGCATTATGCAGGGCGACAAAGGTATCCACCTTGTGGCGCTGCATCAGGGACGGTAGGGCCAGATCATACAAGATTTCGATATGCGCCCGAATCGGCTCGGTGACGCTGATGTCCTTGATAAGCGTAACTTTTTTCTCCAGGACATCCCGGCTCTCATCCCGCTTGTGCAGGCGGCGGTCAATTACCGCCATGGTGAGATTATCGCCATAGCGGAAGAGAACCATCGCGGGCATGTCGAAGAGCTTGTTGATTTCTCGGGTGATGCCGGCCAGATTGCTTCTGGTATAGTCCGCACCGGTGAGGGTGATACAGAAAAAGGCGTAGGAGTAGATGGCCTGGTTGTCGAACCGGCCGCCGGAAAAAAGACTGTGCTGCTGCTTCAGGTCATCTTCACCGAGCTGGAAGATTAAATCGACGGCCTGCCATTCCCTGACCTGTGCCTTGATTTCGTTGAAGGGGCGGCTGCCGTCGACAAAAAGCGCTTTGAATCCCGGCCAGGTGTTGGGGGCGATCGTTTCCCTGTTGTCGCTTTGGTAACCGAGAGTGTTAAGAAGTTTCCGCCCTCGTTCCAGTGGCGTTCCCGTTGCCAAACCTTTGATTGCCTGCTTGATATCGGCTCTTAGATCGTTCATTACCGTTCCTTTATCACCAGCCAGGTAATCAGGTCAAAGCTGTCGGCATTTTCCGCCTGTCGTGCCTGTGCGACCAGTTTTCCCTCACGTCCTCCTTGCAGCCCCTGGCGCAGATTCCGCTGACTGAACCGCCCCCTGATTTCGGCCACTGCCTTTTGCACCAGGCCGTCATAAGGGGCCATGTCCGTTCCTTCACCGGTTTCCTGGTTGAAGAGCTGGCACAGGACGTCCAATGGTGCCGCGTGACCGGCGGCCAGTTGGCGGAACATCTCCAGCACCTGCTTGGCGTGGGTGAAGTTGTAACGGACCTCGCCGTCATCACGCACATAAACCAGGAAATAGGGTTGCAGCGGATTGACCTTTTGTTCGGCGACCGCCGGTTTTTTGTCTTCCCCCAGCCGCTGTTCCAGGCAGAAAATGACTCCCGGCCGGATAACGGCATGCCCCGTGGGGGCGGGAACGACCGCATAGAGCCCATTAGGCGCATCCTCCAGCGTCTTGCGGTTTGCCTCCAGATAGCCCATCAGCTCCATGATGAAGTCATCAAGGGTAAAGTCCGAGAGCGAGGCGCCGTCGCTTACGTCCTCCATGTCCAAAACCTCGTGCTGCATCCGCTTCAACTGGCGATTGCGGTAGTTCAGGTCTTCCGCGATCAGTTCCTGAATGTTTTCATCCTGAAGCAGGTTGTCGTCGGCGGTGGCGGTCATGTCCACAAGCGCCATGCGGGCCTCAACCCGGTCTTTCAGGGTGATATAGCCGTCCAGGTCCTTGGTGGGCCAGAAGTTGATCAGGTGCACCATCGGATTGCGGCTACCGATACGGTCAATCCGGCCGAAACGCTGTATGATCCGCACCGGGTTCCAGTGAATGTCATAATTGACAAGGGTGTCGCAATCCTGCAGGTTCTGGCCTTCAGAAATACAGTCGGTGGCAATGAGGATGTCAATTTCCGCTCCCTGCGGCAGGGAGGCAATCTGAGACCGCTGCTTGGAACGGGGCGAAAAGTTGGTCAAAATTTCCGCATAATCCGTGCCGCCCAAGGTTGTGTGATTTGCGCCGCCGCCGGTGACCAGGGCAATGTGGACCTTTAGCTCTGCCCGTGCCCAAACATGGAGCGCCTCATACAGATAGGCTGCCGTATCGGCAAAGGCGGTAAAGATCAGGATTTTGCGGTTACTCACGCCATCCTTGTCGATATGGGAGTGGCGGACCTTCTTTTCGATGATCTGCCGGAGCAGGGAGAGTTTTTCGTCACGCTCTACGGAAACCTCTGCCGCAGCCTCATACAATTTCTTCAGTTGCAGACGATCCTTTTCCAAGGCATCCAGCCAGTCAACACATTTCATATGTTTCAACAAATAGGGGATTTTCTTTCCCACCTGCCAGGCGTCTGCTGATTCCTCGTCTTCTCCGTCTTTGGGTTGCAACTCATCGGGGTCTATTTCGGTTTCATCGGGAAGGTTTTGGAAGGCACGGATTTTTGCCTGTAGCGCTTCGATTTTTTCAATAGTACGTGACATGGATATGGCAAAGGAGTGTACCGAGCTTTCCAGGCGCTTCAGAAAATTGACCTTCATCATGCCGATCAAAAATCCTTCCCGCTTTTCCTGGGAAAAGTTGATCGTTTCATCCTTTTCATAGATGGCTTTAAACTCGTCCTGCACATAAACCGAGGGTTTGAAGAGCGAGAGCTGGTAATGCTGAATTTCCTGATTGAGCTGGTCATAGGTCATGAACTTTTTGTCAAGGTCAATGCCGGGATAAACAGGCAAAGCCTTACGGCCGGGGAACTCACCGATGGCCAGCATGTCCTTGGCATAAAAGCGCTGAATCTGTTTACGGGAACGGGCAATGGTGAGGGCATCGAGCAGCTTGAAGAAAGCCGCATCGAGCTTTTCCTGCAGCTTCAGCACATCGCGATCCTTACCCAGGCGCGCCCAGGCGGTGAAGGTACGCTGAGCGGAGACAAGGGTGTCGCCCAGACTCCTGATTCCGAGCGAATCATCGAAGGCCGCATCATCACCCCCGGTCACGAAGGAAAGCTGATTGCGGAGGTCCGTCAGATTGTTATTGACGGGCGTGGCCGAGAGCATGAGCACCTTGGTGTGAACGTCGCTTTGTCCCCGTCCCCGGATGATATCCTCCAGCAGCCGCTCATAGCGGCTTTTCCGGATGACGTTGCCCTCTTCGTCTCTTTTTCCTTTGGAGTTGTTGCGGAAGTTGTGTGATTCATCGATCACCACCAGGTCAAACCGGTCCCAGGCGATGGTGGCCAGATTTTCATTGCCCACAGTGCCCCGGTCGCGGCTGAGATCCGTATGGGAGAGCACGGTAAAGCGGAAGTGGTCCTCGATCAACGGATTAAGGTCGCTGGTCGCTAGGTAGGTCGTCCAATTCTCCCGGAGTTTTTTGGGACAAAGCACCAGCACGTTGGCCTTGCGCAGCTCGAAATACTTGATGATGGCCAGCGCTTCGTAGGTCTTCCCGAGGCCGACACTATCCGCAATGATGCAACCATTGTGCGCCTCGATCTTGTTGATGGCGCTGATCACGCCTTTGCGCTGGAAATCGAACAATATTCGCCAGATTTTTGTGTCCTTGATGTGACTTGCCTCGTCGAAAAGCCCGCCCTGATCCTGTTCCAGAATCTTATGATAAAAGAGGTGAAAGAGGGTTTTGAAGTAAATGAACTGGGGGGGATGATCAGCATACAACTGCGACAGGTAGCTGAGAACATCGCCCTTCACGTCCTCCACCAGCTCTTCGTTATGCCAAATTTCATCGAACCATTGTTTTAGCTCATCCCGGTCACGATCATCGGCAACCTCCAGATTCAATTCGATATTCGGGTTTGCCCCATACCCCAGACCACTCACGGTAAAGTTGGAACTGCCGACCAGGGCCTTTTTTCTGCCGTCGTCATCAATATGATACATTTTGCCATGGAGCAGATTGGCCTGCCTGATAGATTTGATTGAAACCTTACCGGTGATCCAGTCATAACACTGTTTCGCCACGCGCTTCTGCTGGAGTTGGTTGCTAAGAGCCAGCTTCTCATCAACAATGTTGAATGATTTCTTTTCATTTTTGGTGGGATCAGCACTATTTACGCCACGTGGGTCTCCATAAAGGAAATTGAGGTGATCTATTTTATGGAGGCGGTCCTGCAATCTTTCGTAGGCGTAAATGGTAAAGTAGGCGGAGACGATGGAAAGGCTGGAGTCATCCTTAATGCAGTCTTTCAGGAAATCACCTACCGTGCCACGGGAGCGGTTATCTTTGATGGCTGATTGCATGTTTCTACCTGAATGACTATTAGATCAGAAATGGTGACAGACTTTTTTTAAAGTAGCCGTTCATAACAGAAACTAACCGGAATATCCAGATAATAACGCTTTTAATCGAGGGATGCGGTTCCTGAAGACAATCCCATCCCCGGCGCCGTCATCGCTATCCAGACCTTCGGCGACTTTCTCGGATTTAATCACCACTGCCACATTTTGGTGCCGGAGAGGTGTGTCACGTTAGTGAAGTCTCTGCCCCTTAGCTCGCCAGTTTATAGCTGTCGTCTCGAAACAGTTTTAAGCAGGCATCTGCAATTTCTGCATCGTAGAGAATGCCCCTGTTTTTGGCAATTTCCTCGAGGGCGGCATCAATGCCAAGCCCGGGACGGTATGGACGGTGCGAGGCCATAGCCTCAACCACGTCTGCTATCGCAATGACGCGTGATTCAAGAAGAAGCTTATCGCCCGTTAACTTATTCGGATACCCCGAACCGTCAATCCTCTCATGATGCTCCAGAACCATGCGTGCAACGGGCCAGGAAAATTCGATGTCCTTTAAAACTTCGTAACCGCTTTGAGAATGCGTTTTTATCAGACTAAATTCCAAATCCGTCAATTTCCTCGGCATGCTGAGAATTTCTGCCGGAACGGATATTTTACCGATATCATGAATCATGCCTGCCATCTGGAGAACATCAATTTGCTCGGGTAATAGACCCATCTTCAGCCCAATGGCGCAGGCAAGATCAGCTACTCTCCGCTGGTGACCTGCTGTGTACGGATCTCTAATTTCCGCAGCCGCCGCCAGGGCCTGAACAGTGGCCCCCAAGGCCTTCCGCAACCTGTCAAGCGCCTGTTGCCGTTCTTTCTCTGCCTGCTTGCGGTCGGTGATATCGCGGTAGATGACCTGATATTGTTTCTTGCCATTCCAGACGATCTCCTTGCGCAGGACCTGAAGGTGGCGAACCTCTTCATCTTTTCTGATAATGCTGATCTCGTACTCCGACGCACGATCCTCGCCGCGACGTCTTTTCTCCCTCCGCACCTTAAACTCGGCATAGCTCTGTTCCGTATAGCGCTTCACGCTCGGGGTCCTCTGCCATTCCTCGATACTGTCGTATTCGAAGATATCGAGAATCGCCCGGTTGACGTAGATGGTCTCCCCCTCCTCTGATACGATGCGCACACCCAAGAGCGACTCCTCCAAAGACCGGCGAAAATTGTCTTCGCTTTTCCGCAGTTGTTCCTCCGTCCGCTTGCGGGAGATCGCAATACCGATGCTCGCCCCCAAACCCTCAAAGAAACGGATCATCTCCAAAGTGAACTGGTCTCTCCGGCAGTCGTTGAGTTGCAGCAGCCCGATGATCTCGTCACCGGTCCTAAGCGGGATGAGCGCAACGGATTCGTAACCCTCGGCGTTGCAGCGGTTGCGGGTGCGCGCCTGGCGATCCTCTTCCATCGTCGAAGCCGGAAGGTCCGTAGTGCTGTTGGTCCAGAAACTGCCCGCCTCGGTAAAAAAAGGCAGCTTACCGTCGGTCCGGCCGCGGATGACGTTGCCGCACATGCACTCCAGCACCGCTTTCCCTTGTTCATCGCGCATGATCTTTCCCGCTTCGTCGTAAGCGCACAGGCGCCTTTCGGCGAGGACAAACTCTTCAGTAAAGCCTTTAGTCTCGTAATAGGGGAAGTCGTCGCCCTCCTGCATGCGGATGCCGACAGCTTCAAAGCCCCTGCTCCTCCTGACCGCGAACAGGATGTTGCTGATCGCGGTCAGAGCGCTCTCGGGACGGTTCAGCAGATCCAGCACATCATGCGCGAGCCGCTCCTGAGCTTCCATCTGTTTTCGCGCGGTGATTTCCTGCTCCAGCGCCCGGTTGAATCTTTCCAACTGCAGCATCTTGTCTTCCAGCTTGCGGACCAGGGTTTCGCTGTACAACCGGTAATAGTCCGTTTCTTCCGAGGGGGACTGTGCGGGTGCATACGGCGGGCTGGACTTGTACTCTTTAATAACCTGCCGCAGCAGGGCTACGAACGCCTCCGGGTCCTGGGGCTTGACGATGAAACGTGCGGCCCCCAGGCTCAGGGACAATTCCTCGTCCCGAGGATCAGTGTAGGTGGCGGTATAGAAGACAAAAGGGATGTCTTTCAGGCGTTCGTCCGCCTTCCAGGCGCGGCAGAGGGCAAAACCGTCCATCACCGGCATCAGGATATCGCTGATAATCATCGTCGGCGGGACGCGGCGGGCCATCTCCAGCGCCTCGGCGCCGTTTGCGGCCATCTCCACTTCAAAGCCGCTGCCGGTAAGAAGTACCTGCAGCATGTAAAGGCTTTGCCGATTGTCGTCAACGATGAGCATTTTAGTCATGGCGCCCTCCTCGATACAGTTTGTTTCAGGGGTTAGCAGGTACTTTTCGATTTCGGCCGCGAAGGTTTCCGGGTTGATGGGCTTTTCAATATAACCCGTACAGCCCGCCGCCAGAACTCGTTCCCGGTCCCCGGACATGGCATAGGAAGTGACTGCCACTATCGGAATATTCCCCAGCTCTCCGTTTTGCCTCAGTTCACGCGCTACGGCATAACCATCCATAACCGGCAGTTGGATGTCCAGCAGGATCAGGTCCGGTTTCGACCGGCGGGCCAGGGCAATCCCCTCCCGACCGTCGCGGGCTTGCATAACCCGATAGCCGATTTTCTTCAGTAGAAAGGTCGCCAGATAGATATTTTGTTCGTTGTCCTCGATGATGAGAATATTCGCTTTCATGTTTCACTCCTTTTGAAGCGGCAAGGTGAAGACAAAGGCGCTCCCCTTGCCCCATTCGCTCTCCGCCCATATTTTACCGCCCAACAGTTCCACCAGCCGCTTGCAAATCGAAAGACCGAGGCCGGTGCCCTCATACTGGCGGGTGATTCCGCTGTCAACTTGCTGGAAAGGATTGAAGATCACATCCATATCTTCCCGTTTGATGCCGACGCCCGTGTCCGTTACGCGGGTTACCATCCAGCCGTCCTCCTCTCCACGCTCGACGGCGCATTCAAGGCGCACTTCGCCCTGCTCGGTGAACTTGACTGCATTGCCGAGCAGGTTGATGATGATTTGCTCTATCCGCCGCCGGTCGCTGACGATTGTACCGACATCCGGGGCAATCCGGACGGTCAGCCCCACCCCCTTCTTCTCAGTTAGAGGCGTGAACTTCTCTATAATTTTCTGTATCAGCGCAGGCATATCAAACCGTTTGGCGACGATCTCCACCTGGCCGGCTTCAATCTTGGAAATATCCAGGACGTCGTTGATCAGGTCAAGCAGGTGGTGGGCGCTGTCCTGAACCATCTTGAGTTGCTTGTTCTGCTCCTTATTCAGGGCGCCCACGAGGCCCTGGAGCATGATGCCGGTAAAGCCGATGATGGAATTCAGCGGGGTGCGCAGCTCGTGCGACATGGTGGCCAGGAAAGCGGACTTGAGGCGGTCGGCGGATTGGGCCTGTTCCATCGCCTGCGCAAGATGCACACTCTTTTCGTTCAAATCCTCCACGATGTTGACCAGGGCCTCCCGCGCCTCCTCCAGTTCTTGGGTTCGCGCCTTCACTATGTTTTCCAGGTGATCGCGGTATTTACGCAGTTCCTCCTCGGCCTGCTTGCGCACGGTAATGCTCTCGAACGAGACGGCAAGGCGCTCGTTTGGCAGACGGAACGTCCGGATGCGAAACGATCCCTCCAACCTCTCATCCTTGTAATAGAAGTCTTCCGTCTCGAAATCCTTGCCCGTCCGCATGACTTCCAGATAGGCATTCGTCAGCCCTCCCGCGGCTGCCGTCGGCCAAACCTCATTGTAGTCTTTGCCGATGCAGTCAGCGATCCTCGGGCCGGTCAATCTTTCCGCTGCGGGATTACCGGACAGCAGGAAGAGCTTATCCGGTTCAACGTAATGAAAGATGAGCAAGCCGGACGGAATGGACCGCACTATATCATCTGCCATCTGATGCGTGGCTCTAAGTTGTTCTTCCGCCCGCCGGCGCTCGGTCAGGTCACGGACGAGGGCCAGATAGGATTGGTCGTTGAGTTTCCTCGCGCTGACTTCGCCGGGGAACGTCGTCCCGTCCTTGCGCACGTGCTCCCATTCGGCAAAGTGGGGCACGCCGGACATCATCCGCGGCGGTTCCACGGCCAACCGCGCCACCTCGTACGGTGCAAGCACATCGGCGACACCCAATCAGCCATGTTCTCCCCATAGTAAGGTTCATAGTTGTTGGTAAAAATAAGGAGTTTTTCCTTTGCATATGATGGGGATGTAAATATCAACTCTACGATAATCGCTAACCACAATAGCTTTTTCATCCGGACTTCTTCTCCAGTTCCTTTATCCTCTCCTTTAATTCCTTCATTCGGAGCTCCCGCCCCACAAAGAGCCTGTTCATGCGTTCGATTTCGGCGATCTTCTCCTCCAGCTCGGCGGTGCGCTCCTTCACCCTGTCCTCCAATATGGCCGCGTTGCGCAACGTCTCTTCGAAAAGACCGGCGTTCTGAACGGCAAGGGCGATCTGTGCTGTAACCGTTTCTAACCGCTTCAATCTGCGCTCTTCCGGCTTTTTATCCGTCCTGGTGAAAACGCACAAAACCCCCAGGCATTTGCCGCCGGTGATCAGGGGAAAGGCGGCATGAAAGCGGATGTCTTCCCCGCGCGTCGCCTCGCGCGTGGCGAATTTGAGGACAGCTTCCCGGTCCCACAATATAAGCGGCTTATGGTCATGCGCGCATTCTCCACAGAGACAGTCTCCGACCTTGATTTCGTTGGCGGTCAGATCGAGGATGGTTGCCTCCGACGTCTCCCGGTGGGAAGCGAGTTGCAGCGTGTTTTCGGGGGTCAACATGCAGATCGTCCCGCCCTCCAGCCCGGTGATGCCGAGCGTCTCATCCAATACCCTTTCCAGAATCTCGTTCATATTCGAAACCCCGGTAATGGCGGTGATAATCCGGTTGATTGCGACAAGTTCCTCGTTTATGGTCCTTATCTCTTCCTCCGCCTGCTTGCGCCCGGTGATCACTTCCGAGAACAGGATGATGCCGCCGATCTCGCCCTCGGTTTCATACCAAGGGTGGATTTCCCAGCGCACCCAATCCATTCTTCCGTCCGCGCGCGGGAAGGGATCTTCTTCACATTTTTCAACCGCTCCCGTCAAACAACGCCTGTGGATTTCTTTCCAGCGCTCAGAAATCTCCGGGAACACTTCATAATGTGACCGACCGATGACATTCTGGTCGCCCAGTTCATAATCCATGAGGAAGCAGCGGCTTGCCACAATATACTTCATATCGCGATCGAACATGGCGATCGCTGCTGGAGAATATTCTACAAAAAGCCGTAATACTCGCTCGTTTCTCTTCAGCATCTCTTCCACCCGCTTGCGCTCGGTAATATCCTCCACACTCGACCAGATGAACTTCTCGCCCTGCCGTTCGATGATCAGGCCCTGAAGCCGGACCGGCACGCAATGGCCGTCCTGGTGGATGTATTCCTTCTCATAGGGACCGTAACGGCCCGTCGTTCCGAGCAATTCTAACTGAGCTTGTTCATGCCCCGCGTAATCCTGCGGCGTAATCTCCCAGTAGGTGAGCGCGAGCGTCTCTTCCACCGTCCTGCCGATGATCGCGGCGTAAGCCGGATTCACGTCCACGAGGCTCCCGTCCATCCGGCACAGGACAAGACCTATACGGGTCTGTTCAAACAACATACGGTTGTATTCGACGCTTTCAGCCAAGGCGTCCTCTGTTTTTTTTCGTACGTCCATTTCATCCTGAACTGCCTGCGCCATGCTGTCAAATATTCCGGCAAGGCTGCCCAATTCGTCCGTCCTCCCCGCAAATCCTGTGCGCGCGCTGAAATCACCTCTCGAAAGGTTCCCGGCGGCATTCTTTAATGCGTTGACCGGACGGAGGATGACCGCATTGCTGAAGATGTGAGCGATCGCCAACCCGGCGCCTCCTACAACTATCAGCAGCAAAAGATCAAAGAGCAGGATTTGGCGGCTCTCCTTAAAGGCCGCCTCTTTTGACATGCCGACGGCAAGATAGATATAATTTTCACCGTAGCCGACGGTTGAGAAGACGTACATCCGTTGCACACCGTCCAGACCGGCAATTTCGGCAACCCCGTTTTTTTGACTGAGCAAGGCACTGATTAGCGGCGCCTCCTGAAGGAGCTTTCCCGTCCATTTCTCCGGTTCAGGATGCCGCGACAGGACAGTCCCCTTGCGGTCCGTGATGACAAATGTATAACCTTCCGGGAGTTTGACATCCGTGACCAGTCGCTTCAACCAATCCAGTTTGACGGATAAATAGAGGACCGCCTTCATTTTTCCTGCCTCGTCGAATACAGGCCGGCTGAGGACCAAAACCGGCATTCCCGCAATTCTGCCGATCTGGTACTCTCCGATGGAAAAATCCCGGGTTCGCACCGCCTGCTGAAACCAGAAAAGGCCGGATGAATTGATCTGTCTTGTCACGGGAAGGGCGCTGCAGACAAGATTCCCCCTTAGATCAGCCATGCCGATGTTGGCATAGTCGGGGTAATTTTTGAGGAGATTTCGGAAGAATGCTGAAATCGAGGCATGGCTCCCCTTCCGGACTTCGGCCGTTTGGGAAAAGGTGATCAGCAACAGGTTTGTGGCGTCAAAAAACTTGTTCAGATTGTCTTTGGCCAGCAGATTGAGGCTCGCAAGGTCATTTCTGATATCGGTTTCTATGGAATGACGGTGTCTTAAGTCTGAGTATTAATTTCTTAATATAGGCGTCGTAGCCCCCTGCTTCTTCAACCAGCTTTTCCCTGGTCTTTCTGACTTCGTTCACTATCGGATCATCATACATTGTTTTGACTCCTTTCCATCAATTCCATGGGCGTTACAATTATGGGCTCAAAGAGTCCGTGTGTCGAGTTATAATTGTGGATCGCGGACCTTACTTCGCCATGGGCAAGATGCCTGCAATTCAACATATAATCCAGCATCACTGCAATCTTGATCATGGCATGAAAGAAGAGATCCGATTTCGGACCTTTCCCGGAATACACCCGGGGTCCGATTCCCTGCACCCGCCACCAATTTTAAAACCTGCTTCAACTTCCTTCAACTACCCCGTTGCTTTTTATGGTTTGGGGAGCCCTGCTATCGATTTCAAGGCTCGCTCAATATCCTCATCGGGGAGCTCGTGAGCTGAAAGTTTCCCGGAGAGGAAGTCATCGTAAGCAACCATGTCCACCAATCCATGTCCGCTCCAGTTGAAGAGGATAACCTTTTCCTTACCTTCTTCTTTAGCGCGCCGGGCTTCATCTACTACCGCCGCGATGGCGTGACATGTTTCCGGCGCGGGAATGAAACCTTCCGTTCTGGCCCATTTAATACCGGCTTCAAATGTTGCGATTTGATTATATGCCCTTCCTTCCATCAAACCTTCTTTTACCAGATGACTGACAATGGGAGCCATGCCATGATACCGCAAGCCACCGGCATGGATCGGCTCCGGCACATAGTCGTGCCCCAGGGTATGCATGGGCAAGAGCGGCGTTAACCGGGCAAGATCGCCGAAATCGTAGGCGAAAGGCCCTTTGGTGATCGTTGGACAGGAAGCAGGCTCTGCGGCAACGATGGAAATGTTTTTACCGAAGATCTTGTCCCGCACGAAAGGCAGGGCAATACCCGCAAGATTACTGCCGCCGCCGGCGCAACCCAGCACCACATCGGGATAGAGACCGATTTTCTTCATCTGTTTTTCGGCCTCCAGACCGATAATGGTCTGGTGGAGAAGCACGTGGTTAAGGACGCTGCCCAGGGCGTAACGGGTGTTTTCGTGCGTCACGGCATCTTCCACCGCTTCGCTGATGGCAATGCCCAGGCTGCCCGGCGAATCAGGATATTTTCCCAGGACGTTCCGGCCCGCATTGGTCAGGTTACTCGGGCTGGCGATGCATTCGGCGCCCCAGGTCTTCATCATCATGCGGCGATAGGGTTTCTGGTCATAGCTGGCCCGCACCATGAATACCCGGCACTCCAGACCGAACATCTGGCAGGCCATGCTGATGGCGCTTCCCCATTGACCGGCGCCGGTTTCCGTGGAAATCCTCTTTATACCGAAGATCTTGTTGTAATAGGCTTGAGCTATGGCGGTATTGGGTTTATGGGAACCGGCAGGGCTCACCCCTTCATTTTTGTAATAGATTTTTACCGGCGCATCCAGCAGCTTCTCAAAATTTTTTGCCCGGTAAAGGGGCGAAGGGCGCCAGAGGAGATATTTTTCCAGAACTGGTTCCGGAATGTCGATCCACCGTTCCCGGCTGGCTTCCTGTTCAATAAGATTCATCGGAAAAACCGGCGCCAAATCCTCGGGCGCCAAGGGCTTGCCCGTTCCCGGATTGAGGGGCGGGCTCATCGGCCTCGGCAAATCGGTCTGGATGTTGTACCACTGCCGGGGAATCTCGTCATCCTGCAATACCACTTTGATTCGTTCCATCTGTTTCCCTCCTGTTATTTCAAGTTCGCCAGGCTAAGCCCATCACGAAACAACAATATTGCCAAGGCACACAACAGTAAGCCAATAGCACGCCTTACGTATATGTAAATCTTACCTTGTAAAAAAGATCTGGACCTGCCGACCAGTACGGCAAGCACCATCTTCGAGCCGACAAGGCAGATATAAAAACTGCCCAGGAATGCCCATGCTGTGAACATATTCCGGCTCATGGCCTTGGTTAATAACGGCGCCCCCACACTCAGCCAAAAAAGATAGGGATAAGGGCTTAAAACGCTCACGATAATTCCTTTGGTTAAAGAATTTGGCCTGACGTAATTAATCTTAAGTTCATGACTCTTTGCAACCAAATTTTGGCAGCCTGAAAATAAGACAAAAAGACCCCCCACCAGTGATGCCATGCCTAGCGCCCTGCCAGAACTGGCTAACTTAGCCGCGAAAAAGAGCGCTAAAATAATGATGGCAGAATCGGTAATAACCGGAGCAAGCGCCACTTTAATGCCGGCTTTGGCGCCATGTTGAAGCACCTCCGCGATAAGAAGCGCCAGGAGGGGGCCTGGCGAGATGCCAGCAGATAAACCAAGCACAGCCCCTATGGATGCGAAGTTATCCATTTTATTTTGTCTTTATGCCCTCATTACAGTAAGCGTGTGCGGAAGCTACAACTTACTACGGGAAATGTCAATTACGGGAAAGGCTCGGATAACAGGTTAGAAACTCCCGGCAGATCCGGCCTTTACGGCATTTACTTTATTGCTCCCCTTTGTTATGATTTAGATTCCTGTGATTTTCTCACTACGACCTGATTTCATTAGGTCGATTTTCTCTAACATATTAATATAAGAGTATATCATTTACCTTGCGTTGTCTTTCGTGTAGTGATAATATACGCACTATGGGAGGCTCGCATGGCAACTATCAGGCAAAAAAACCGCAGAAATGGCATCGAATACGTCTTCCTTTCGGTTAGCAAGAGGGTTCCGGAAAAGAAATGGCCCGTCAGCGAACGTACGTCCCTCGGCCATTTCGATCTTGCGGGGGATTTTGTGCCCAGCCGGCACTTCCTGGCACTGGACGAGCAACAACAACTTGCCACCGGATTGATTGATGAGCCCTACATCCGAAAGAGCAAAGAAACAAGCCTCTTGGTTAGAAAACGCTGCGGATTCGATCTGCTGTTTTCCCATGCGGCCCGTCGGACCCATGTCGACAGGATCCTGCGCTCCGTGTTTCCCTCCGACTGGACAGCACCTCGATCGCGGCCCTGGGGGAGCTGCTGTACCGGGCGAGCCGGGGATACAGCAAAGAGGGTTTGCGGGACGAGGAACAAGTGGAGTTGCTGACTGTGTATGATTTGCGCACCCGGATTCCTGTATACTACCGCACACTGGAAGGCAAAATCGCCGACGTCGCCACACTGGAGAACACGGCCGGTGATCTTAAGCGCGACGGGATGGAGCCGAAGCATGTGGTGTTTGTCATGGATCGCGGCTATTACAGCGATATAAATGTCCGTCATCTGCTGAAGGCGCGTTACAAGTTCGTCTGTGCTGTGGATATCCGGCGCCACGCGTTTGTCAACGAATGCGTCCGTTCGAACGGGCCCTCCGTTCTGTGCGCGGACAACTATATCCAGGACAAAGACCTTTACTGTGCGAGGTTCCGGCACAGTATCGACATTCCTCGCAGAGGCCGCGGGGAGAATCGCATGAACCTGGCTCTGGACATCTGTTTCAATCCCGAGCGGGCCAAGCGCGAGCAACAGTTGCTGTCCCGCAAGATTGCAAAAATGCGCACGGCATTGGAAAGAGGGCAGGCTGTACTCGAACCAAATTCCGAGTACAGCCGGTTCTTTACAGCAGTGGAGGAAAAAATGTACGGCCAGGGAACGGTCGCCTCGTTCGTGGTCAGGACGGATCAGGAACAACGTGAACGATCGCTGTGCGGATACTTCGCCTACCTGTCGGATGGTTCACTCAGCACGCGGGAAGTGGTTGACGCCTATGCCCAGCGGATGATGATCGAGTGTTCGTTCAAGAACTTCAAGGAACGCTACAACCGACCGATGCACAGCGACGACCGGGGAGTGGACGGAGAGATATATGTCACGTTTCTTACCGTGGTGCTCGAGAGCTGGATTCGTGAGCGGATGAAAGAGAAAAAACTGAACGGGACATACACGATGCGTTCTCTGTTCGACGAAATCGAGGGAATAGAATGTTCGTTTTCCGCAGACAAACCAAAGGACCGCACATACTCGGAGATCACGAACAAGGCCGGAATGATTTTGCACCAGATGGGCGTCGATCTACCGAACGAATGCTGGCCGGTAAAGATGCGGGATCAGATCGCCAGAGAACAGCGGGAAACCAAAAAAGCCTCGTAAGCTGAGGGAAAAGAGGCGTCGAAGTCAGGTTAAGTCCAAACTTGTCCCTTGTAGTGCGAAGAATACAGAAATATAGG
>JBAQLR010000129.1:0-5716 GCA_049302035.1 Syntrophales bacterium | reverse complement strand
AGAGACCGGGGGGCTCGGCTGCCAGTAAGCCGGCAGCGGCGGTGCTGCCGGAAAGCTTCAGGAAATCTCGCCTTGATAAGCTCATGCTTTACCTCCTCAAAGAATACTGAGTGGGTCCTCACAACCGGCTTCTTGAAATCCTCTTTTTCTCAGGAGACAACTGTCGCAACTGCCGCAGGGCCTGCCGTCGGCCAAGGGGTCGTAACAACTGTGCGTCAGTTGATAATCCACGCCCAGCTCCCGGCCGCGCCGGATGATTTGCCCCTTGGTCATGTCAATCAGGGGGGTGTGAATGGTGATGCGCATCCGGCCTTCCACCGCTTCCTTAATCGCCAGATTGGCCATCTTTTCAAAAGCCTGGATATATTCCGGTCGGCAATCGGGATAGCCGGAATAGTCCACGGCATTCACCCCGATGAAGATGTCCGGGGCCTGCAATACCTCCGCCCACGCCAGGGCATAGGAAAGAAAGATTGTGTTCCGCGCCGGCACATAGGTCACCGGGATCTCGCTGCCCATCTCCTCCGGGCTGCGTCCCTTGGGAACGGCGAGGGGGGCGGTTAAGGCCGAGCCGCCGATTTTTCCCAGGTCGATATTGATCAGGGAATGTTTGATGACGCCATAAGCAGCGACAACCCGCTGCGCCGCCTCGATTTCCCGATGGTGACGCTGCCCGTAAAGAAAAGTCAGGCTGTAAAGGGCGTAGCCCTCAGCCCTGGCGATTGCCGTTACCGTTGTCGAATCCAGGCCGCCGCTCAATAAAATCAGGGCATTCTTTGCCATGTCTTTGGCTACACTCCTCTCATATCGGCAGGCCAGATAAGCTTGTGCAGTTGCAGATGCAGCCGGACCGGCAACCGGTCCGCCAATATCCAACCCGCCAGCGACCGCGGCTCCACCATCCCAAAAAGCGGGGAAAAATTTATCACGATCTCACCCCTGATGTCCAGCGGGATAAGCTTTAGAACCCTGTCGGCGTAGTCATAATCCTCCCGGCTGCCGATGACAAACTTCAGTTCGTCACCCTTCTTCAGGAGTTGGAGGTTTTCCAGACGATTTTGTGCCGCCGCGCCGCTCTGCGGCAGCTTGACGTCCATAATCCGGTGACAGCGCCCATCTATGGCGCCAATGTCGAGGCTGCCGTTGGTCTCCAATAAAACCCGATACCCCTTATCAAGCAAGGCACGAATTAGCAAGGGGGTGTCTTTCTGGAGCAGCGGTTCTCCGCCGGTGATTTCCACCAGGGAACAATCATAGCCCGCCACCTGCTCCAGAATGTCGGCAATATCCCTCTGTTCCCCTTCCTCATAAGCATAGTGCGTATCGCAGTAGGAACACCGGAGGTTACAGCCTGTCAGACGCACAAAAACGCAAGGCAACCCCGCCCAGGAAGACTCCCCCTGGATGCTGTGAAATATTTCATTGACTTTCATTTTCACTCCGTTGTCTGTATCTCCAGTCCGGGGATATTTCGGAAATGTTCATCCATTGTCAGAACCGCAAGGTTGTGTTCGATCGCCAGCGCCGCAATAAGGACGTCGGAAAAAGGGATGGTTTTCCCTTCCTTGCGCATGTCGGCGGACAGTTGCCCAGCTTTGATCCAGAGTGCTTCGTTCATCTCCAGATAAGGCAGGGCGCCGAAAGCGCCGGTCAACAGGGCGCGCTCTTTTTCGGATTTTGCCCCTTGAAAAAGTTCATAGAGCACAGGTCCGCAGACATAAACAATCTCGGTGGAAAGGGCCTGGTCCAGTACCTGCCCCAGAGGCGCTGCTCCTGGCCGGAAATAATCAATCCAGACACAGGTGGCAGGGAGGCCATTATTTTTCAAGGTACTTTTCCCTTTCTTCCTGTGCCCGCATATCTCTCACCTCCCTGATATGCTCCATAGATATGTTTTCACTGGGAAACCGTCAAGTAAAAAAATATCAGTAAAAAAATATCAGGAAGACTTCCCCTGGATGCTGTGAAATATTTCATTGAATTTCATCTGGTTGCCTCAGCCATTCTTGATGATCTCGTAAAAAACATGCTTTGATCGGACTTAGGCACTGTAAACTCTTCTGACGTTCCGGGTTCCCTGCTCCTTATCACGAACGTGGTCAGTTTTAGCGGTTTTATCCCACTCCAAGCTGAACCATACTCAGATCATCAACCTCTCAATCAGTGTAGCAACTCCAAAGATTGTAATCATGCGTGCAACATTGAAGCAGGTTGCCGGCAACGAGGTCTCCGCTTGGACACCATCTCGGCCTCGCATTAAAAAAGCATCTGTCTTAAGGTTACGCTTGATATGACCAAAGGAATGCTCCGCCCGTGTTTTCCTCTTCGCGTAAATCTCCTGAGATTCTGGCTTCTTATATTGAGCTTCAAATTTCAACTTCATCTCCTCATTATGCAGCCTCACAATCTTCAGTCCCGTTCCTTGTCCAGAAAAACGGCTCGCCCCTGCCAGTCCTTGAAACGGATGAAGAGCGGACCTATTTCGTGGCCCGGTTTCTGATCCACCCGGGGGCGGTGCACCGCCTTAAAAAGGACGGCAGAACTGAATCGGACAAACCTGGCGCCAAGTCGGGACTAAGTCAGGATTAGATAAAAACGATATCCGGAAGATATTGCATCTCTGCCTTAACCCACAAGGCATAACTGAGCTGATGGCAGCCCTCTCCTGGACAAACCGTACCAAGTTCCGAAATAAATATCTCAATCCTCTGATCAATGAAGGGCTGCTTGACATGACAATTCCCGATAAGCCGCAGAGCTCGCGTCAACGGTATCGGCTGACCGCAAGCGGACAAGAGATGTTAAATGAATAGGCTTTTAAATTGCAAAGTAAAGAAAGAACGGCCATTTAGTGCGTGCGCTGAGGTGACACATAATTACCGTTATCGTTCCGCTTCGTTCCATTTTCTACATTGTCCCACAATTCCTACATAGTACCAGGGAGTTACAGAATTCGCTGTCCATAATTAGCAGCCCTGAAGGGCTGACGAAGAGACGATAATCTCGTCGGGCAGGGGCCAGGTAAGTCCTTTAAGTTGGGCTCGGTCCAGATAATCTGTGACGGTGCTCCGGGCAATGTCACAACTATTGGCAATCTGACGAGCGGAGAAACCTTTCTCCCATTTCAGTCTCAATACTTCTTTTATTTTGCGCATGGATAATCTCCTATTGGCCATTACAAGTCTCCCTTTTTTCCCGGGAGCTTTAACGGCTTTTGGTTTAATTATCCAGCATCACATCACCCCTCCAGGGGGTGGCCGATTTCAAACGGAATCAGTGGCCGGTTTGGTGCGGAATCTCCACTTGCACAGGTGCACAGGACTTAATGCAACCAAACCCGTCTAAGGTACCGCAGGATATACTGTAATCCCACTGTCGCGAGCGATCTCTCTCTTCAGCATATTGCCGGTAATCTTGCCGGTATTCTTTTAAGCGTTTGAAGGCTTGAACTTTATCATAAGGAGAGATTTTCATATTCTACGTCCCTTGTTTACACTATCGGCAGTAATGGGTGATTAATAGGAGCCGAGCAGCTAAGATGGTGCTCGTTTTCGGTGCTCAGCCAATCCCCCGGCTTTTTTATTACAGAAACATCTTATACCCGATGTTCAAAGCCTTCCCCAGGCACTTCGCCATTTCCTTGCCGATGATTCGCTTCCCATTCTCCATTTCAGAAATATGGCGTTGAGGGATGCCGGTCAGTTCAGAAAGCTGCATCTGCGTCAATCCTTCCCGATACCGAGCGCCGGCCAGGGCCTTGCCGATAAGTTGCGCTTCAGAGCATTGAGGGTAAGCCTCGCGCCACGGGACGGAATCGGACGTGTCCACGAATCCCAGGGGCTTTAGAGCGTCAATGGCCTTTGCCATGTTTACAATAGGACCGATGAATCTTACTTCCACGGTCTCAATAGGGGGCTTTTTCGTGTGTGCCTGCATAAGTTACCTCAATCAATTTTACTTCTTTGTTTGTTACTTCCCATATCGCCACATATGTGGGGTGGCCTTTCTTCAAATGGCAGTGATAGCGGGTGCCGGACAGGGTGCTGAAATTCGGCCAGTCGCCGCGCATGGGTCCATTTGCCTCCATGTCCTTTTTTAAAGCGATAAGGAGGTTTTGGACTTTTTCCGGTAGATTCCTGACTCGCTTATGTAGCCCCGATTTTTCCGTGACTGTCCAAGCCATGATTCAATCCTATACTAAATAACGGTATAATACAAGGGTTCTATTTCGTGAAATTCACCACCTGCCCGGCGTCCTCTCCCTTTTTCCGTCCATTCGTTTTAAATGCCGCCTCTAATGCCGCTGCACCCTCCCTCAATCGACTTTCGCTCATCTTTGCGTATCTGGCGCCGTCATGGTGCTTGTCGCATGACCAAGGCTGCGTTGCGTAAGGTATAGGTCGTGTGTGCTTTCATAAAGGTGCGTCGCCGTTGTATGCCGCAAGGTATAAAAGGTGACTTTTTGCTTTCGGTCGGTGATACTCTCGTTTAACCCCAACTCTTTCACGGTATCGGCAAAGACTTTTGATGCTTGCGCCATTGATCCGTCTTTCCCGGATCGCTTTGGAAATATGAGCTCGTTTGGCTTGCCCGACTTCCGACTTTCGAGCATAGCCTTTGCCGGCGCCGTCAAGTAAGCGGTGCGACTCCCGGTCTTTGCGTTCAAAACAGCCATGGTTCCCGCCTCCCAATTGACACAACTCCATCTCAAGACGGCAATCTCTCCGAATCTTAGCCCACAATGAAGGCTTAACAAGGCGATATCGTGAAGGTTCTGGCTCTTTGCCGCCAGCGCCGCAAGCAGCTTTTCGGCCTCGTCAATGCTCAGGTATCGCAACTTCATATTGTCCAGCTTGCTTTGTGGCAGGTAAGTTTCTGTCATGAAGACCCCAAATGTAACGTTTTCCTTTGCGGCCAGTTCTTGCGCTATTTTGTCGGCCTCCTTTCGCTTACCCTCAATGTCCCGCTTCTCGGCCAGGGTTTGCGGACCTTCCCCGGACTTCCTGTTTGCCTTCAATTCCTTCAAACGGTCATAAGCCTTCGCCGCTGTCCAATCCTCAGACGCCCAGCCTAAACCCTCTTCCCTATCTTTGCCGGTCAGCTTGTACCTTATCGTGAAGTATTGATCCTTTTTGACGCCATTTTTTCGGGCAGGGTGTTCACGATAACGGACGCCCGGAAAGTTTGTCTTGATCCATTTCGCCATTTAGAATATCCTCCCTTCAAGTATTCAGTATGTCGCGCTTGATGTCCCTTTCGGGGATGGTTGAAATCCCTCGCCTTTAGGCGAAGAAAAGTTTATAGATGTCGCTATGCGACGTTATCAACTGGGTGCACATACCAAAACGGACCTTAAAGTCCACCTGATCTGGCTTCCCAAATATCGGAAGCGCGTATTGACCGGTACTGTAGCGATACGAACGCGCGACGTCCTGCGCCAGATTGCTCTTGAACATGAGATTGACATTATAACGGGTAAAGTATCGAGCGATCATATCCATATGTTTGTCTCCTATCGACCTATGCAAGATATCGAGGCAATTTAAGAGTGACCCACCAACGGCACCCCAATGGTTAGCATCGGGACTGTAAGGTGAAAGATTCAGCAGCGGGAGCGGTTTTTAAGGATGTGGGGTGACATTTGGTTGTACTTACGGGTGATTTTATAGCGGCATCAGTCGTAAGGATGACCGGTGGCAGGAAAAAGAGAAAAGGA
>JBAQLR010000128.1:0-28057 GCA_049302035.1 Syntrophales bacterium | reverse complement strand
ATCGGAGCGAACGTTGAAGAAGCCCTCGCCGGCCAAAGCCGTCCCGACTTCCTCTCAAAAATGTCCATAGCCTCTAAAGAAGCCAGAGAAACCAACTACTGGCTAAGACTACTCCGAGACAGCAAACTATTAATTGATGATACGCAACTAAAAACTGAAAACTCAAAACTAACAACTTTGTTATCGGAATCAGAAGAAATCAGTAAAATTTTAACCTCAATAGTTAAAACCACAAAATTAACTACAAAATAATTCGATGAACTATTAACTCAAAACTAAAAACTCAAAACTCAAAACTTAAGGAATGCTAACCGCAATAGTAAAAACCACAAAATGTACTTTAAAATAAGTTTGTTAACTAAAAACTCAAAACTAAAAACTAAAAACTTAAGACCGTCGATAAAGCAGAGGACGAACCGAACCTGGCCTTCAAAATCAACGCCGCCGGCCCCCGCAATATTGCGGAGATTGCCAAAAATAAAGGCGCAAAACTGATCCATATCTCCACGGATTATGTTTTTGATGGCACAAAGACGGGGGCTTATGTGGAAACGGATCCAAGAAGCCGAATAAATGAGCGATAACGAATCAAAAAACCTTGCCCCATCAGAAGCGGTTGAGGAAGAAATATTTTATTCTGAACCCGGTTCGGAGATCACCAAGCCGTTTGATCCGAAGAAGATCGATATTCAGACGAAGCAGATGATTCTGGAGGCTATATTCAGGCGGTTGCGAAACAACGAGATCGATATGAATACGGGTTTCCAGCGGAAATCGGATCTTTGGGACAGCACAAAACAGAGCCGGCTGATCGAATCCATTCTCATTCGCTTCCCCTTGCCGGCCTTTTATTTCGATGGAACGAATGATAACAAATGGCTTGTAGTCGATGGCTTACAGCGCTTGAGCGCCTTTAAAAACTTCATTATCGATAAGACCCTCACTCTACAAAACCTCGAATATCTGAGCCAGTTTAACGGCAGCACTTTCGACGCTCTTCCCCGCGACCTGCAACGCCGCATCGAAGAACATGAGATTACCGTATATATCATCAACCCGGGCACGCCGCCGGAAGTCAAGTACAACATCTTTCGGCGCATCAACACGGGCGGGCTCATTCTCGAACCGGCCGAAATCAGGCACGCCCTCAACCAGGGCGTTCCTGCCGATTTTGTAAAAGAGCTGGCTGATTCCAAAGAATTTAAGGAAGCAACGACGTATTCAATCCTGACCGACCGTATGTTGGACCGCGATTTCGTTACGCGATTCCTCGCCTTTTACCTCAACCCGGTCCATGATTACAAAGGAAATCTCGAGGAATCCCTGAATGTCGTCATGGGTGAATTGTATAAAACAGAGACAAGTAAACTCAATAAAATAAGACAAGATTTCCGGGCTTCGATGGTTTCTGCAAAGCAAATCTTCGGCCGAAATGCTTTCAGAAAATTATATAATGAAACAGACAATCGCAAGCCGTTAAATAAGGCTTTGTTTGAGGCTTGGTCCGTATCGCTGGCGAAATTGACCGATGCCAAACGCGACGCACTGGTCAACCAGAAAGTTCAGGCGCTGAAAGAATTTATGGCAGCCTTGAACAATGATTCAGCCTTTGAGAAGGCCATCAGCACGGGCACCGGAGAAAAACGCACCGTGCTCAAGCGGTTCGAAACGATCGACAATATCATCAAGAGTGCAATAAGCCATGATTAAATATCTACGCATAAAAAACTTCAAATCCCTCAAAAGCATCCACTTGAAGCCGGCCAACCTCAATCTGTGTTTCGGCATGAACGGCATGGGTAAATCAACACTTTTGCAGGCCCTTCTGCTATTGCGCCAATCGCATCAGAAAGGAGTTCTGGAGACTAAAGGATTGTTGCTTCAGGGGGGAGACTTGATTTCCATCGGCACGGGAAAAGACGCCTTTTACCAATTTGCCGGTAAGGAAGAGCCTCTACAATTCGAGATTCACACAACCGAGCACGTTAAATATCAATGGTCGTTCCTGTTAGACGCGGCTTCCGATATTTTACCAGTCGCACCGGGGCCGGAAAGAACCGCCGCCGATTATTCCACTTTGGATAGCTTTCCCTTATTCAATCAAAATTTCTCATATCTGTCGGCAGATCGCTTAAGCCCTCAAAAAGTTTATTCAAAGTCAGAATATGAAGTAGGCCGCAACCGCAGCATCGGCGCACGGGGAGAATATGCCGTTCATTATTTGTCCCGATTTGGTTTGAGTGAAAAGATTGAATTCCAGAACCTCATGCATGAAAACGCGAAAAGCGATAATTTACTCCATCAGACAATCGGTTGGCTGAGTGAAATCAGCTCCGGCACCCGATTGATGATCGAAGACGTCAAAGGTGCTGATTTATTGAAACTGGGTATTCAATTTGAAATCCAAAGCGGTTATACGAACGAATTTTCCCCAATCAATGTCGGATTCGGCATATTATATGTCCTTCCGGTTATTTTGGCTCTTCTGATGGCCAGACCGGGCGACATGGTCTTGATTGAAAACCCCGAATCACACTTGCATCCGAAAGGCCAATCCGCCATCGGCAGACTGCTTGCGGCTGCCGCCGCCAATGGCGTCCAGATCTTCTGCGAATCGCACAGCGACCATATCATCAATGGGGTGCGGGTTGCGGTCAAGGAAGGCATTATTGAGCAAAACCAACTTGCCGTTTATTACTTCAGCCGTGATTTACGCGCTGAGGAACATAAAACGGAAATCACGGAAATTCTCGTTGATCGGCACGGTGAACTGAATCACTATCCCGAAGGCCTGCTGGATGAATGGAATAATCTGCTCGTGAAGCTGATCTGATTGCATGGAACTCGTTTTCAACGAAATATCCGGTTACTCTAAAGAGTCGAATCGTTATGGGGCAAAGGCAAGAATGACAAGTTTTCTTGACCTATGCAAAAAAGCAAAAATGGAAGGTTTTAACCTGGTAAGAACCAATCGGGAATTCGATTCCCAGGAATTGTCGGACAGCTACAAAATATCGGACTGGTATGGCGATGTGACCATTCCCAAAAACCTGAAAGATTTTTTTCTCGGATTCAGGAAATTCCCGTATGAAGCCGGCGATGAAACCGCTGAGGACCGATTTATTCAAGCAACCTACAGGCTGAATGAACCGGAAGAAACGAATTACAATGGCGCAATAACAGAAGGGTTGGCATGGGCCTATATCAGAGAGACCCTTTGCATCAGTTTTCCCGTCAACTCAGTCTGGAGAAAAACAAACATCTGCCTGAGGGAAGAAAAGGGACAAGAGAATTCACTTGTCCTGGCATTCCACGCCAGCCAATTGGAACATATTGAATTCCATCAAGCATGGATCGATTCTTTAAAAGAAATTGTCCTTATCGAAACCGATACGTTGCCAAGCCAGAAAAAAGTGAATCTCCGGGACGATCACGGGAAGGATGCCTTGACTGCATTTGCGCAAAAATTACTGCAATCGCCATATCTGAAGGGCGTGATTAATTCCTTGCCGTTCAATCCCAAGGAAGGAAACTTTATCAGGAGCGCCTACTCTGACGGCAGAATAGAGCTTGTGCTCATCTGGACAGATGAAGGCTTCGGTATGGTTGTTCAATCGACTGGTCGAAACCTGCGCGAGACGGAAGCTATGGCTCAAATTTTGAAAGACCAATATTCATGAAATGACTGACCTGTACGCCCTTACCCCACGACGCATTTCAACTAAAAACTGTAAACCGTTAACTCAAAACTCAAAACTAAAAACTCAAAACTCAAAACTGATATGATCTGGCTCATCGGCAACAAAGGCATGCTCGGAAGAGAAGTAGAATCCCTTCTCAAAAACAATGAATTAACTTACATCGCCTCTGATCAGTCAACTAATAACTCAAAACTAATAACTCAAAACTTAAGACCGTCGATAAAGCAGAGGACGAACCGGACCTGGCCTTCAAAATCAACGCCGCCGGCCCCCGCAATATTGCGGAGATTGCCAAAAATAAAGGCGCAAAACTAATCCACATCTCCACCGATTACGTTTTTGATGGCACCAAGGCGGGGGCTTATGTGGAAATGGACCCCCCACGCCCTCTGGGTGTTTACGGGCAGAGCAAATATCAGGGTGAACTTAACATTGCCGAAACGCTCAGCGAATACTTTATCATCCGTACCGCGTGGCTTTATGGAAAACAGGGGAATAATTTTGTCTATACAATGCTCCGCTTGTTTAAGGAACGTGATGAAGTCAGTGTTGTAGGCGACCAATGGGGCTCCCCCACCTATGCCCCCGACCTCGCAGCAGCGATACTAGAAATTATTCGTCTAAACTCCGATGCCTACGGAATCTATAACTTCACAAACGAGGGCAAAATAACCTGGTACGATTTCGCCCACGAAATCCACCGTATTCATCTTTTAACTAAAAACTCAAAACTAAAAACTTAAGAAATTTATCAAAAGATAAGATCACCAACACTTTCAATATCTCTCCCAGAAACTGGAAAGTTGCGCTTAACGAATTCATGTTAACGATCGATACGAATTAAAAGGAAAATTATGACCTCTAATTCTTCCCCTACAACTCAAAACTCAGAACTCAAAACTCAGATCTCCACTGCCCCCAGCGGCGAACAGTTCCCCCTGCCGACTCCGCAGGATGAAGCCGCAGAACTTGCCCGCCTCCAGAAGCTCGTAGCCGACCACCGCGCCCAAGGCCACGAAATCGTCGTAGTCCTGGGCGTAGGCTTCGTAGGCGCCGTAATGGCCGGGATAGTAGCCGACTCCGTTCGTAAGGAAATAGGGGGACATGACCCGAATTCGCAGAATTCGGGATCGTGTACCCCTATTTCCGGCCTCCCCGGCACTTCTGGTAAGTTCGTCATCGGCTGCCAGCGCCCCTCCCCCCGCTCCTACTGGAAAATCCCCCTCTTGAACCGCGGTGTCGCCCCCGTAGAAGCAGAAGACCCCGAAGTCGCCCCAATGATAGCCCGCTGCGTCCTGGAAAAGAAAACCCTCACCGCCACCTACACCTACGATGCCCTCTGCCTCGCCGACGTGATCGTCGTGGACGTCCAATGCGACTACTTCAAAGAAACCCTCGGAGACTGCCGCAAAGGCCACGCCGACATCGCCGCCCTGGAAGAGAGCCTAAAAGTAATAGGCGATAAAATCCAACCCCACTGCCTCGTCCTGATAGAAACCACAGTCCCCCCAGGCACCACCGAATACGTAGCCTACCCAATCCTAAAAAAAGCCTTCGAACGCCGCTTCCCCGAGGTTAACTCAAAACTAAAAACTAAAAACTCAAAACTTACTCCTGAGCCTTTGCTCGCCCACTCCTACGAACGAGTAATGCCCGGCCGTGAGTACGTCGCCTCCATCCGCGACTTCTGGCGGGTCTGTAGCGGGATAAACGAGCCGGCGAAGGAAAAGGTCGTGAAGTTCCTCTCCGAGATCCTGAATGTGGAGAAGTTCCCCCTCACTGTCCTGGATCGCCCCGTGGAAAGCGAGACCTGCAAGATCGTGGAGAACTCCTACCGGGCCACAATCCTCGCCTTCCTCAACGAATGGAGCCTCTTCGCGGAGCGCAACGGCGTGGATATCATCAAGGTTATTAAGGCCATCAAGGTCCGTCCCACCCATTCCAATATGATCTTCCCCGGCCCGGGGGTCGGCGGTTACTGCCTGCCCAAGGATGGGGGCCTGGGCGTCTGGTCCTACCACACTCTTATGGGCTTCGACGACGACATCTTCAAGATTACACCGCTCGCCATCGACATCAACGACACCCGTGCCCTTCATGCTGCGGAACTCGTCAGGGACGCCCTCCGCAACATGGGAAAGATTGTTGCCGCCTCCAGGATCGCCATCCTCGGTGCCTCCTACCGGGAGGACGTGGGTGATACCCGCTACAGTGGTTCGGAGATCGTCGTCCGCAAGCTCACGGAAATGGGTGCAGAGATCGCCATCCATGACCCCTATGTGAAGCAATGGTTGGAGCTGGAGAAGCAGGACGATTATCCCGCACCGGGGCATTCCTGGGCGCGCTTTTTCCGGAACCAGGATAAACTCAAGGACAGCAAAATTGAGCAGGACCTGCCCGCTACCCTCAAAGGCGCGGACGCAGTCGTCTTGGCAGTACGTCATGAGGCCTACCTTGCCCTCGACCCGGATGCGATGATCGCCATGACCGGCCGTCCTTTCGCCATCATTGACTGCTTCGGTATGCTCAATGATGTTAATATCCGCCGCTACTTTGAACTTGGCTGTGAAGTTAAGGGGCTTGGGCGGGGACATGTGAAGCGGATTAAGGACACCGTACAAAAGAAAGAGGTGAAATAAATGGAATTTTGCGATTTAGCCGCTCAGCAGCAGCGCATCAAGGAACAGATCGATCGAAATATTCAGAAAGTTTTGGCCCATGGTCATTACATCATGGGGCCAGAAATCAAGGAATTGGAGCAAAAGCTTGCCTCGTACGTGGGTGTAAAACACGCCATCAGTTGCGCGTCGGGAACCGATGCCCTTCTCATGGCCCTCATGGCTTACGGTGTCGGTCCGGGCGATGCGATTTTTACGACGCCTTTCACGTTCATCGCCACAGCGGAGGTGATCAGCCTTCTCGGAGCTACGCCGGTCTTCGTGGACATCGATCCCCTTACCTTCAATATTGACCCGGCCAAACTCGCTTTAGCAGTCCAGGCCGTTAAAGCCAGCGATACTTCCTGCTACCCTTTACCGTCATACAATTCAAAACTCAAAACTCAAAACTCAAAACTGACGCCGAAGGCGGTAATCCCCGTCGATCTCTTCGGCCTGCCCGCCGATTACGATGCAATAAACGCCATTGCCAGAGATCACGGCCTCTTCGTCATCGAAGACGCCGCCCAATCTTTCGGTGCGGAATACAAAGGCAAAAAAGCCTGTTCTTTGGCCAATATTGCCTGCACGTCCTTCTTCCCCGCGAAGCCTTTAGGTTGCTACGGCGATGGAGGCATGTGCTTCACTGATGACGATGAACTTGCCGTTGTCCTCGATTCCATCCGTGTTCATGGAAAAGGCTCTCATAAGTATGACAACACCCGCATCGGCATCAACGGCCGCCTTGACACCCTTCAGGCGGCGGTTCTCCTGGCAAAATTCGAAATCTTCCGGGAAGAGGTCCAACTGCGGCAAAACGTAGCCAAACACTATACCGAATTACTTGATGATGTTTCGGTCCGGCAGCCCCAAATTCCTCCTAATAATCTGAGTGCTTGGGCGCAATATTCGGTACTTGCCAAGGATGAGGCTCACCGCGCCGTCCTGCTAAAAAGCCTGCAGGAGGCGAAAATCCCATCGGCCATTTATTACCCGAAGCCGTTGCACATGCAAACGGCCTTCGCATTCCTGGGGTATGCGCCGGGCGTGTTTCCAGACAGCGAAGGAGCCGCAAGCCGGATCTTCAGTCTGCCCATGCATCCCTACCTTACTCATCCGGATCAAGCGAAGATTGCGGAAGTGATTAATGGCTAATCGTCATCAGATGAAAATCGTCACCGTCCTTGGCGCCCGACCCCAGTTTATTAAAGCCGCCACAATATCCCGTGCCATTGCGGGCCATAATTGCAGTAATGCATCGTCCGCTATTGAAGAAATCCTCATCCACACTGGCCAGCACTATGATGACTACATGTCTGCCATTTTTTTCCGAGAGCTTGAAATTCCTGAGCCAAAGTACAATCTCAACATCGGGTCCGGCTCTCATGGCCAACAGACGGGGCGGATGCTGATGGCCATCGAAGAGGTTATTCTCAGCGAAAAACCAGATTGGGTGTTGATCTACGGCGATACCAATTCCACGCTGGCAGGGGCTCTCGCTGCAGCAAAGCTTCACATCCCCATCGCCCATGTGGAGGCGGGCCTGCGCAGTTACAATCGCCGGATGCCAGAAGAGATCAACCGGATCGTGACCGATCAGCTCTCCTATCTATTGTTTTGCCCGAGTCAGGTCGCTGTCAACAATCTCGCTGTTGAAGGGATCACAAAGGGCATTTCGATTACCGGGGATGTCATGGCCGATGCCCTGCAATTTGCCGCGACAAAAACGTCGGTCCATTCGGACATCCTAGCACGCCTAGAGCTTCAGCCGCAAGGCTATCTCTTGGCCACGGTCCATCGTGCCGAAAACACGAATGACAATCAAAGACTCAAAAATATCTTGTCAGCCTTCGCTGCTTTAAACGAAAATGTTGTCTTCCCTGCCCATCCCCGGACACGCAAGTTTTTACAGGAAACGGGTTATCAGCCGCCGGAAAACGTGAAGTTAATCGACCCTATCGGTTATTTCGATGTCATTGCCCTGGAAAAGTCGGCGCGGATCCTTCTCACTGACTCAGGGGGCATGCAGAAAGAGGCGTACTGGTTGAAGGTACCCTGCATTACTCTGCGGGATGAAACGGAATGGGCCGAAACAGTGGAACTGGGATGGAACATCCTGGCCAGTGCGGATCGTGATCGGATTATCGATATGGTTTGTACTTTTAAAGTGCCCTCCGAACACCCGCCCCTTTATGGGGATGGCAAGGCAGCGGCACATTGCCTGCAAGCATTGTTGGGATCATAATTGGCAAAAAAAGAAAGGAATTTCATGACTAAAAAAAGCATTGCCGTAATCGGTGCAGGATACTGGGGAAAAAACCTGGTCCGTAATTTCCACCAATTGGGCGTTTTGAAAATCGTCTGCGATGCTTCCCATTCCATCCGGGAACAGATGATCGAAAACTATCCGGCAGTCACTGTTACCGACGATGTGGCCGCTGTCATCAATGATTCAGAAATCCAGAGCGTGGTCATTGCCGCCCCCGCGACCCAACACTTCGACCTCGCTACCCGGGCGCTAACCGCAGGGAAGCACGTCTTCGTAGAAAAACCCCTGGCCCTTACTTACGATGATGGCGAAGCCATCGTTAAACTTGCCAAAGACAAACAAAAAATCCTTTTTGTCGGGCACATCCTCCATTACCATGCTGCAGTGATCAAACTTAAGGAAATTATAAAGGAAGGGAAAATAGGTAGACTACAGTACATTTATTCCCGACGTCTCTCTTTGGGCAAGATTCGCCGCGAGGAAAACATCCTCTGGTCTTTTGCGCCACATGATATTTCCCTTATTTTGAGCATTGCAGGAGAAGATCCTTGTTATATCGATGCAATAGGTAGCAATTTCCTTCACGCCCGCATTCCGGATGTAACAATGACGAATCTCAAGTTCTTTTCTGGTATCGGTGCTCATATTTTTGTGAGCTGGCTGAATCCTTTCAAAGAACAGCGTCTCATCGTTGTAGGCAGCCAGGGAATGCTTGTTTTTGACGATACACAATCGGTAGATCAAAAGCTCATTTTATATCCTCATACAATCAACTGGATAGATGGACTACCCGTTCCAGAAAAGGCGGAAGGTGAAGCCATTATTTTGTCCGATCATTGGGTGGAGCCCCTGCGGGCTGAATGCATGGCGTTTTTAAACGCGGTAGAAACGGGAGAAATGCCTTTAACGTCAGGCGAAGAGGGACTTCGCGTTCTTAAGGTTCTTGAAGTGAGTCAGAAGTCTTTGGTAGAGAAGGAATCATCGGCATTTCAAAAGAAACCTCAATCCATAGTACTGCAACGCGATTATTTTGCTCATGGAACAGTTGCAATTGACGAAGGGGTTAAGATAGGGAGAGGTACCAAAATTTGGCATTTTTCTCATGTTCTTTCCGGTTCGAAGATCGGCGAAAACTGTAATATAGGCCAGAATGTCGTTATCGGTCCCGATGCTGCCATTGGCAATAAGTGCAAAATCCAAAATAATGTAAGCGTGTATAAAGGTGTTACCCTCGAAGATGGAGTTTTCTGCGGCCCTTCCATGGTCTTTACCAATATTTATAATCCGCGGGCCGAAATTTCCAAGATGGACCAGGTTCGCTCAACCCTCGTCAAGAAAGGTGCCACTCTGGGGGCAAATTGCACAGTCGTATGCGGCCATACCATCGGCGGTTATGCATTCATTGGTGCTGGTGCGGTAATCACGAAAGACGTTCCAGCCCACGCCCTCATGGTAGGCAACCCGGCTAAACAAATCGGATGGATGTGTGAATGCGGAGAAAAACTGGACGAACAGAGCCAGTGCAAAACCTGCGGGAAGGTATTGGAGAGGGGGGACACTGATCCACCCTGGTCTTCGCACGAAGCCCTTAATGACTGTAACGTATAGTGTTAACCATGTTCAACGGTCTTTATGAAAACAAGAAGGTACTCATCACCGGGCATACTGGTTTCAAAGGTTCATGGCTTGCCATCTGGCTAAATGAACTCGGGGCCGATGTCATTGGCTATTCCCTCGAACCGCCCAGCGAGCCCAACAACTTTGAGGCTACGAATGTTCGGGACAAAATAACGCATATCTATGGTGACATCTGCGATCTAACTCATCTTCTCGACGTTTTCAGGAGATATCAGCCTGAATTCGTTTTTCATTTGGCTGCCCAACCTATCGTCCGTCTGTCTTACGAAGAACCGAAGTTGACCTTTGACACAAATGTCGGAGGTACGGTCAACTTGTTTGAGGCCGTCCGTAAAACCACCAGTGTCAAGGTCATGGTGAATATTACCAGTGACAAATGCTATGAAAACAAGGAATGGGTATGGGGTTACAGGGAAAATGACCCGATGGGTGGTCATGATCCTTATAGTGCATCCAAGGGGTGTGCGGAGCTTGTCTTCAACGCTTATATGAGGTCGTTCTATTCTTCTAGTGCTGCGCAGACCAGACTGATCGGTGCCGCCTCCGTCCGGGCGGGGAACGTCATCGGCGGTGGTGACTGGGGTGCGGAACGCCTTGTGCCCGATTGCATCCGTGCCCTGAGCCATCATCAATCCATCGGCATTCGAAGCCCCAATGCAATCCGGCCATGGCAGCACGTTTTAGAGCCTCTCAGCGGCTATTTGCAGCTCGGTGCACTGCTTTCACAAAATCCACAAAAATATTCCGGACCATGGAACTTTGGCCCCGATGACAGTGGTCATCTGACGGTTGCCGAAATGGCCGACAGACTGATTAAATATTGGGGCGATGGTTCCTGGGAAGACGTCTCCGACTCGCAGGCACTTCACGAGGCGAAGCTTCTCAAACTGAATTGCGATAAGGCCCACGCAGAACTCCACTGGCACAGCGTCCTCACGACTGAAGAATGCTTGCGGATGACAGTCGACTGGTATAGAAAATTTTATACAGAAGGCCAGAATACAAAAATTTACGATCTATGCGTCGAACAGATCAATATTTATATGGACAGGGCAACAAAGGAGCACCTTACCTAACGTAACTATTGTGATGTAGCACTACTATGCGATACATGATAATCATATGTATAAAGATTGGAGATCAGGCATGAAGCATGACATGCATGTAGTTATCCTGTGCGGTGGATTGGGGACGCGCCTTAGGGAAGAAACGGAGTTTCGTCCCAAACCGATGGTCAATATCGGTTCGCATCCCATCCTCTGGCACATCATGAAATATTATTCGCAATTTGGATTCAAAGACTTTGTCCTTGCACTCGGATATAAAGGCGAAACGATCAAGAATTATTTCTGTCACTATGAACTCATGAACAACGATGTGACAATTGAGCTGGGGCAAGCGGAAAGGACGTGCATCCATTACGCCCACGACGAAGCTGGCTGGAAGATAACCCTTGCTGATACTGGGGAAAAGGCTCTTAAAGGTGCACGTTTAAAAAAGGTGGAAAGATATATTACCAGTGACACGTTCATGATGACTTATGGTGATGGTATCGCCGATGTGGATATCAACGAACTGCTGAACTTCCATAAATCTCACGGAAAGATGGCGACTGTTACAGGGATCAATCCTGCCGCACGTTTCGGTGAACTGAAAACAGACGGGGATCGTGTAGAAACTTTCAGCGAGAAACCCCAAAACGGCGACGGTCTCATCAATGGAGGCTTTTTTGTATTCAACCGTAAGATCTTAGAATACCTGTCTACAGATGATTTATGTGATCTAGAGGTAGGCCCTTTAGAGCAAATCGCCAAAGAAGGGCAACTGATGGCGTACAAGCACCGAGGATTTTGGGCCTGCATGGACACCCTGCGAGACGTGGAATATCTCAACAAAATATGGAACGAAGGCAATGCCAAGTGGAAAATATGGAAATAAGACAAAATAACCGTTTTAACTTCCACCCCACTCCGCTTGACGGGGTTTGGGTTGTGCAACGGAGGTCCGTAGAAGATCCGCGGGGCTTTTTCTGTCGTTTCTTTTGCGCCGAAGAATTCCAGGCAATCGGGTTTAAAAAACCAATTGCCCAGATAAACCACACCTTAACCGTAAAAAAGGGAGCCATTCGCGGTCTGCATTTTCAATATCCACCTTATTCCGAAGGTAAAGTCGTCAGTTGCCTTCGCGGCGAGGTTTACGATGTCGCCGTGGATATCAGGAAGGGGTCTCCCACCTTTTTGCAGTGGCACGGTGAAATCCTGTCCGCTGCGAATCAAAGAAGCCTTTTGATCCCCGAAGGGTTTGCCCACGGCTTCCAAGCGTTAACAGAAAACTGTGAGCTGCTCTACCTTCATTCCGAAGTGTTCTGCCCTCAGACAGAAGGGGCGTTCCATGTTGCGGATCCAAGAATCGGAATCGTCTGGCCCGTAACCATTACAGAGCTATCGGAACGTGATCGAAATCATTCTTTCATCGACTTTGATTTTAAGGGGATGACTCAATGAACTGCCGCCATTGCCATACCCCGTTGGAATATGTCTTCCTCGACCTTGGTTTTGCCCCACCGTCCAACGCCTACCTGAAAGCGGAAGATTTGACCAAACCAGAGCTTTACTTTCCTCTAAAACTCTATGCATGCACCCACTGCTGGATGGTTCAGACAGAAGACTACGCCCGTGCCGATGAACTGTTCACGTGCGATTACGCCTACTTCTCATCCGTATCACGGAGCTGGCTCGATCATGCCGTTCAGTATACGGAAAAAATCACGAAGCGTCTTGGACTTAACTCGGATAGCTTCGTCATTGAGATTGCATCCAACGATGGCTATCTGCTGAGGAACTTCGTTGCTATAAATATCCCCTGTCTGGGCATTGAGCCAACCGCTGGCACGGCCGAAGCAGCCGAGAAAATCGGAATTCCGGTTCTGCGCGAATTTTTCGGTGAGGCTCTAGCTAACCGACTCCGTACCGACAGTAGGCTTGCCGACCTCATCATCGGCAACAACGTATATGCCCACGTGCCCGACATAAACGACTTCACTGCCGGCCTGAAAATCGCGCTCAAGCCTGGCGGCTCAATCACCTTAGAATTTCCCCACTTGATGCGCCTCATCGAGCAGACCCAGTTTGATACGGTTTACCACGAACATTATTCTTATCTTTCCCTTCACACGGTAAACCGCATATTTGAAACCGCAGGGCTAAAGATCTTTGACGTGGAAGAGTTGCCAACTCACGGTGGCAGTTTGCGTGTATATGGCTGCCACACAGGCGATACGCGATCCCAGACACCGGCAGTGCAGGAGCTTTTGAATGAAGAAGAGAGACAGGGGCTGCGACTGCTGACCACCTATCGGAATTTCCAATACCGGGCCGAACGAGTAAAGGATGGTCTGCTCACATTCCTGATCGAACAAAAACGCGCTGGCAAGAAAATAGCCGCCTATGGCGCCGCAGCCAAGGGCAACACCCTCCTCAACTACGCCGGGATTAAACCGGATTTATTGCCTTATGTCTGTGATGCCTCGCCCTCCAAACAAGGAAGATACCTGCCTGGCAGTCACATTCCCGTTTTGCCACCTGCTGCACTGAAGGAAGACAAACCGGATATTGTAGTGGTTCTTCCGTGGAACATTGCCGACGAGATAGTGAAGCAGCATGCTTACGTGCGGGCGTGGGGAGGTGTCTTTGTTACAGTGGTACCATTCATGAGGATACTGTCATGAGGGTATTCGTAACAGGCGCTTCGGGTTTTATAGGCGCTCATGTAACAAAGACCTTATTGGATAGCGGGCATTACGTGGCGGCATTGGCAATCCCAAACGATCCATTGCTGCGTTTGCATGATGTGCGCCATAGTTTTGAGGTAATAACCGGGATGCTTGGTGATGTTGGTGCCTTACAGCAAGCACTGGCTGAATTTCAACCGGACGCCTGTATCCATTTGGCGTGGTATGCTGAACCTGGTCAATATCTTCACTCAATGGAGAACATTCAATCATTAACAGCAAGTTTAACGCTCTTAAATGTGTTAATCAATGTTGGATGCCGCCAAGTGGTAATGGCTGGAACGTGTGCGGAATATGACACAGAGTTTGGCTACCTGCATGAACACACGCCCACTCGCCCGGCAAGCCTTTATGCATCTGCGAAACTTTCCTGTTGTTTGTTAGGCCAGCAACTAGCGGCGCAGGCTAAAATTAATTTTGCATGGGGGCGCATTTTTTATCCATACGGGCCGCAAGAAGACGAAAGGCGTTTGGTACCAGCTGTCATTAGAGCTTTAAAACAAGGAAACACTTTTTCTGCAACCCTAGGCGAGCAGATTCGCGATTACATCCACGTTGAAGACGTTGCCAAAGCCTTTTGTGTACTGACTGAAAAGCAGGCGAATGGCGTATTTAATATTTCATCAGGTTTACCGATGTCAATTCGTCAATTGCTGGAAACCATTGAGAACATGATGAGCTGTGCGGCATTGATTCAATTTGGCTCGCAACCATACCGAGAATGGGAGCCTCCTTTCATTTGCGGCGATAATCGTAAGTTAAAGGATTTAGGGTGGTTGCCACATTACACGCTTAATCAAGGGCTACTGCAGACTATACAGAAGTCATATTAAGATACAATAACTTATAATCCTTAAGAAATGAGAATGATAATATGAAAATTTGGATCGATACAGAAGCGAAGTCACTGATACAGGAATCCGATGGCCGACACATAAAGGCTGATCTCTATTCGAAAGCGGCATTTGAGATAATTTCTCAGCTCTGGTTAAAAGTGGGCTGGAATGAAAAATATCCATATACATTCAGCTGGATGGGACGCCCTATCATCCAACTTCCGGAGGATATGATCAGGGTGCAAGAGGTAATCTACCAGATACAACCCGATATCATTGTAGAAACGGGTATGGCGCATGGCGGTTCACTCATTTTTTACGCATGCCTATGCAAGGCAATGGGAAAAGGCCGCGTTATTGGTGTCGATATCGAGATTCGTCCCCATAATCGTGAAGCAATAGAAAACCACGAATTATTCCCCTATATTACTTTGATTGAAGGTAGCTCGATTGATCCGGTGGTCGTGCAAAAGGTAAAATCACTGATTAAGACAGATGAGGCGGTCATGATATTTCTTGACTCAAATCACACTAAGCAGCATGTCCTTGCCGAACTGGAAGCTTACCACAGCTATGTAACCACTGGATCATATATTGTTGCAACGGATGGCAGCATGAAAGATCTTTATGACGTACCGCGTGGCAATGCAGCGTGGGTGCACGATCACCCTACAGCCGCTGCGGCAGAATTTGTCCAGTCACACCATGACTTCGTGATTGAACAGCCTATGTGGCCCTTTAATGAGAGTGAGTTGAGTGCGAATATTACCCACTGGCCTGGTGCGTGGTTAAGACGCGTTAGCTAAGCTGCATTTCTGACATAAGCTGCATTTCTGATTGCCAAATCATTATGGAGGCGTTAATTAATATGGGTTTCTATAAAAGGTTACAGAGGATAATACCCGAGGAGATCATTTTTTTCATCAGGCACAGATTACAGGGTAGAGAGTATTTTAGACTCTTTTATGAAAAAAAAGCAGACGATGTTTATAATGAGGATCGCCTGGTAACTTGGGGTAGAAGCCTGCATTTTTTGCAAGAAGAAAAATTTAGAAAATCCTATGACGAAGCCGTAAGGCTGAAACTTTACGTTAGCCCAGATATTCATTGGCGACTGCATACGCTCTGTTGGGCGGGAGTAATCGCTTCTAAGTTAGCAGGGGATTTTATAGAGTGCGGGGTAAATAAGGGATTTTCATCAAAGGTACTTATCGATTATTTAGAATTTGAAAAACTTGGGAAAACCTTCTACCTCATGGATACGTTTGTGGGGCTCGTAGAAACACTTTTAACTGAAGAAGAGAAGCAACTAGGTCTAAAAGGAGGAGGTTATGAACCGTGTATAGATGTTGTCAATAAAGTGTTTGGAAGTAAGGAAAATGTTAAAATAATTAAAGGCGTAATTCCACAAACCCTACCTCTTGTAGATACAGAAAAGGTTGCTTTTTTACACATTGATATGAATTGTGTTGTTCCAGAAATAGAAGCACTAAAATATTTTTGGGAAAGAATGGTAAAAGGTGCCATTGTGATCTTTGATGATTACGGTTGGTCTGGTTCGATCATGCAAAAAAATGCGCATGATGCGTTCGCTGAAAGCAAAGGCTTAAAGATTCTGACAATGCCTACCGGACAAGGGATACTGATAAAACCTTTCTAATACCTGGTTTAAACTTACATGACAACAGATCCGTTTCGTTTATTTTTCAATTTAATTGAATATATATGAACGTAATTAAAAAAAATATCGTAGCTAACTTCGGGGGTGGTATATGGACCGGCCTGATGAGTTTTGTCTTTATACCATTATATATAAAGTTTATGGGTATCGAGGCCTATGGGTTGGTGGGGGTCTTTGCCACCCTGCTGGCTCTGCTAAGTATGCTGGACATGGGTTTTATCCATACCTTGAACCGTGAGATGGCCAGAATGTCCGTTTTTGAGAACAGCGCCAAGGAGATGCGTGATTTACTGAGGACTCTGGAAATACCCTACTGGCTCATGGCCATTATTGTTGGCGGTTCTGTCATCGCGTTGTCACCACTGATCGCCTACAAATGGGTAAATCCGAAATCGCTGTCTCCTGCTACGATTCAGCGGGCAATTATCATCATGGGATTGGTCATGGGTTGTCAGTGGCCGCTTGGCTTTTACTCTGGCGGGTTATTGGGCCTCCAGCGCCAGGTGCTTCTGAACATCATCAATGCTGTGATGGCCACCTTCAGAGGGCTTGGGACCGTTTTGATTCTTTGGTTAGTTTCACCCACCATAGAGGCCTTTTTCTCGTGGCAGATCATCATCAGCCTCACGCATACTGGCATAGTAATGTTTTTCTTATGGCACAGTCTCCCCGCATCATCCCAAAAGCCATGCTTCCGTCGAGATCTTTTGCTCAAAATATGGCGATTTGCCGCAGGCGTGACAGGGATCACCGTTTTAGCTACTATCCTTACTCAGGTAGACAAAGTCATCCTGAGCCGTCTGTTGAACATGGAAATGTTTGGCTATTACACCCTGGCCTATTTCGTGGCTGTAACCCCCTTATATCGCCTCATCAGTCCGGTTTTCTCAGCCATCTCACCACGTATGAACAATTTGGTGGCTTTGGGGGACCAAGAGGGATTAAAAAAACTTTATCACAAAAGTGCACAGTTGGTATCAGTGCTCGTGCTACCTGCCGCCATTGTGGTAGCTCTATTCTCAAAGGAAATCCTCCTGCTGTGGACCCGGGATCCCATAACAGTTGAACGAACCCATATGTTGGTTAGTATTATTATCATAGGCACAGCCTTGAATGGCATCCTAACTATCCCCTACGTTCTGCAATTAGCGGCGGGGTGGACACGACTAACCTTTCTCGTCTGTTTTTTTTCCTTACCGCTCCTGATTCCGCTTATAATTGCGCTCACTAGGTGGTATGGCGCTGTGGGGGCAGCTATAGTATGGGTGATTCTGAACGGTGGACAAGTGCTCATTACCGTCCAGCTTATGCACAGACGGCTGTTGTCAACTGAGAAATGGCGATGGTACTGTGAGGACGTTGCTTTGCCGCTTACCGTAGCACTTACAGTTGGTATTATCTGTCGCCTTCTGGTTCCTGTTCCTTCCGGCATAGTCTTGGGTATAATTTACCTTATGATGATTTCCTCGGTCGTTCTAAGTGCTACCGCTTTATCCACACCATTAACCCGACAGTGGTTATATGCAAAGATTCGGGCATAAAAAAGGCAGGAGAGATAATATTAAATGAGGAACGCAGAGCGACCATTAATTACTACAATTATTCCAACCTTTCGTCGGCCCAAACTATTGCGTCGGGCAATACTCAGCGTATTGAAGCAGACTTATCCCAATTTTCAAGTATGCGTTTATGACAACGCATCATGTGATGAAACCGTTGAAGTAGTGGCTGAATTCATGCGCCAAGATAAGCGTGTAACATACTATGCGCATAATCAGAATATTGGAGCTATGGAAAATTTCCAGTACGGATATGATCGTGTTGCTACGCCCTATTTTTCGTTTCTATCGGATGATAATTTCCTCTTTCCTGGTTTCTATGAGCAAGCAATCCAATACTTAGAGGAGCATAGTCAAGATATGATGTATTGTACGCCAATGCTAGCTGGGAATGATAAATGGGGTGTTGAACTGTTAGCAGCCTGGCCGGAAGGTCGTTACAGTCAATCTGATGCCTTAATGCGGCTGTGGGAAAATATTATTGTATGGGATAGCGTTCTTTTCCGATCGGACATAAGAAAAGTAGTGAAGACATTTTCTGGTTATTATTCCGATCTCTCTTTGATTATGCAGTGTGCCTCACAACACTCGTTCTACGTTTCAAAGAATTCCGGAGCCTGTGAGATTTGGACCATGAAAAATATTAGCGCAAACATGAAAATGCATGATATTAAAGATAGTCTTCTCCACCTCAAGTGCGATATCATAGATAACGGCAATCTTCCTGATGAAATTAGAAAAGCGTCGGAACAGGCATGGAGAAAAATGGCTATTGGTCGTTATTATAGAATGAGTGCGAAGAAGTTCATGGAGGGCGATGCTGAACAAGTGCGACTGGCGCAAGAATATTTATACGAATTGGGTGCGTACAGACAGGCTATGGTTGTTAAGATTTTCTATTGCTTGAATAAGCTAGGGACACCTTTTAGTTGGGTAGCTATAAAAGCGATTATGGCCTATAAGCATTATTTCTCATGGCGTTTTCCAAAACTAACTTATGAAGAAATTTGCTATTACCAACAGTTACTGGATGGCTCTAAAGACCTGTATCTTGCGGGTAAATAAACTGATTTTAAACGATTTTGAAAGGGGTAAGTAATGGATGTTTTAGTTACTGGCGGTGCTGGTTTCATCGGTTCGCATGTGTGTGATATATTGATAGAGAGAGGCTACAATGTGTTATGTATAGACAATCTCAGTTCGGGTTCATTAAATAATATAAAACACAATTTGGCTAATCCAAGGTTTCAATTTAAAAAATTAGACATTCTTGAAAAGAATGTCTTATTTCAAGAAGCAGGGCCTGTTGATGCAATATTGCATTTAGCTGCTTATAAAATCCCACGTTATTCTAGTGCAATCAACACGTTAACAATTAACTCCCAAGGAACTGCTAATGTTTTAGAACTTGCCAGAATGAAAGAGGCTAAATTTATTATTAGTTCTACGTCAGATGTTTATGGCAAGAGTTCTCAAATGCCGTTTCATGAAACCAATGATCTGGTATTAGGGCCAAGTACTAGCAGGCGATGGGCTTATGCGGCTTCAAAATTATTTGATGAACATTTAGCCTTTGCATATCAGGATGAATACAATTTAAGGATAGTAATCCTTAGATATTTCGGAACTTACGGTGAAAGGCAATATTTAAACTGGTGGGGTGGTCCACAGGGTGTGTTTCTAGAAAAAATATTTAAAGCCGAACCGTTGGAAATACATGGTGATGGTACTCAAACGAGATGTTTTACTTATGTTAAAGACACAGCTGAGGCTACTGTAAGAGCAATAGAAACCAAAGAAGCAGAAGGTGAGATAATAAACATAGGGGCAGAGGAAGAGATTAGCATCTTGGCGCTTGCCGATCTTATGTATAAGTTTTCTGGCGTCTCATCAGCGTTAGATGTTAAATATGTACCATATGCGACTTTTTCAAAAAATTATGAAGATGTCAAAAAACGGATTCCTTCTATAGAAAAAATGAATAAAATATTAGGATATCAGCCTAAAGTAAATTTAGAAGAAGGACTTAAAAACCTTCTTGATTGGTATAAAAATTTATGAATAAAAACGATAAAGTAATCTTATTTATTAGCGATTTAGATTTTGCCAAAACGGGAAATCAGATTCTCTTGAATACGGTTCTATTTCATATTAGAAATGACTTCAAGGTAATTCTCTTAACATCATCACCAACGGTTGATGATGATTTTGATGGCATTGAATTCCCCGAAAATTATAGAGATAAAATTGTGATTAAGAGATTTTGTCCCTTATTCCGATTTCAAAGAAGAATGTCAATAATGCTCTTACAACATATTTTTAAATTTATAAGAAACACCTTTCCTCCTGCAGATAGCTTAAAGAAGCTATCTGAAATAACTAAAACGACACCATTCACTTTTTATCCTACGCTATCTTTTTTCTCTTTCTTCCTCGGCGGTCTGTTTAGTTCAATAAATCTTGTACGCAAATATAGACCTCAGATAATATGTGGTTATGAACCACGCGGCATAGTGCTAGGATGGGTAATATCGAGGCTTTTTTCCATTAAGCTTATAAGTAGATTTCAAGGGACGCTCTTATTTCCCGAAATGAAAAATAAATATAAAGCGTTTTTGAAATATCCTTTTTATATTATTAGCATGATACTGCCAACTGATTTAGCAATAATGGAAAATGATGGCACCAGAGGAAAGGAAGTTTTATTAGAGTTAGGTGTTCCGGAAAGTAAAATTAAATTTAGGATAGATGGAGTTTATAGAGATATATTTATACCCAATTACGATAAAGAATATATTCTTGAAAAATACAATTTAGAAAAAGATACGAAAATAATCCTAACCGTTAGCAGGTTAGTTTTATGGAAACGAGTTGACCGTATCATATTTGCAATGCAAGAAGTTGCGAAAAAGATTCCAAATTCTATTTTGATTATAGTTGGTGGAGGTGATCAAGAAGAAAGTTTAAGGGTGCTCAGCAAAAATTTGGGTCTAGATAAAAGAATAATATTTTCCGGACCCATAAAATATAATGAAATAAAGTATTATATAAATAGTTGTGATATATTTTGTTCTTTTTATGAATATTCTAATCTGTGTAATCCGGTATTAGAAGCTTTGGTGTGTGGCAGATGTATCATATCAGTTAACGACGGTTCCACGAAAGATATATTGATTAACAATTGCAACTCTATTTTAATCGAAAAAGAGAATTTGGAAAATGATATACCATTAGAAATCATAAGGATATTAGAAGATGACGATTTAAGAACCAAGATCATGGATAATGTACAAGCATTTTCACGAAAATATTTACTGCCATGGCCAAAGAGAATGGATTTAGAGACTGAAGAAATCAACAAATTGCTAATATAAAGTTAAGTTAGAACAGTGTCCGGTAAATTAGGGGCAACGCCAAATATATGTTGAAAATTGCGATGATTACGCCTCAATGGTTAGGTACAAAAGGAGGACCTACAAATTATGTTAAAAACCTCAAGCTCAATCTTGAAGCAGATGCACACAAAGTATCTATACTAACGAGCGATTATTATCCTGGCGTAAATATTTTTAGTACAATGCCAGGATTAAGAGATATTCAGATCATAAAGCATCTAATTAAAATATCACCAGATATCATTCATATTCATGGTAGATTGCACTACATTTTATCTGCGGGCGTGTACAAACATATTTTTAAAGCAAAAACGAAAATAATTTTTACCTTTCATACACAACCTCAAATTGAAGACTATTTAAGCGAAGGTAAAAAGCAAAAACTACCATACACTGGCCTTGAGGGTAAAATTGGTTCATTTCTGCTTAATCACTGTGACGTGGTTGCCAGTGTAAGTGACAGTATAATCAAAAATATAAAAAAATATTGCGATATGAAAGTGACTGATTACATTGTAATACAGTCAGGTTCTAATAGAACAGAACGAGAAGAAATGATTTGTGAAGCATTTAAGAAAAAGAATGTAAAAGAGTCCTCATACCCAATATTGTCTTCTATTGGAGTATTCAGCTGGGATTGGAAAGTTCTTGGACACAAAATTACCATCGAAGCTATTAATATTCTGAAAGGAAAATATCCAAACATTACGCTCTTGATTGCAGGTGACGGGCCATATCGGGAGTATCTAATGAAAATCGTTGAGTCATTGAGCCTTAAGGATAATGTTGTTTTTTGTGGCAACATGGAAGACCCTTCAGCCATACTTCACGTGGCCGATTTTTATGTTCACATGGCACTCAATGAGGGATCGCCATTAGCTGTCATAGAAGCCATGCGGGCTAAGAAAACAATAATTGCTGCAAACAAGGGCGGCATTCCCGAAATTATTACGGATGGTGAAACTGGAATCTTAATTGAACCATCGGCTGTTAATTTAGCAAATAAATTGATTGAACTCATTGAAAATAAAGAAATATGTAGTAATATTGGTATGAATGCTTATATGTATGCGGTTCAAAATCTGTCATGGCGTGAGATAACAAATTTGTATATCTCAATCTATGTAAAATGAAATGTCAAGACGCCCTTTTCCTATTAAGATGACCACAGTAGCTATAAAAAGAATGGCATGGTTTTTTCTATCAATAATTCTTAGTAGCCTATTATTAATCTTAGCTTATAACAGCACTGAACACTACTCCAAGTTAGCATTTTGGTTCATGCTATACTTGAACGTTGTTATTTTTGGTTTAATCATAAAAACTTCTCATTTAGAAATTGATTTTCTTGAGCCTTACTATGTTGTGCTCTTTCTTTTTACACTATACATATGGACCTCGGCTTTAGCCGAAGTTATAAATAGAGGAGATCGTATTTCCATAATGCCGATCTACTATCAGTGCGCAATATTGGGGATTTTTGGTTTTATACTCGGATATCAATATATTCACTGCAGCAAGCTTGATCTGGTTAGATCGCTGGTTTCTTTTAGCCCCAGTATTTATCATAAAAAGTATTATAAAATCGTGTTGTTATCTGCTATCGTCTTTGCAATTTTCAACTATAAAAATCTCATAAATATCTTTAATATAGGTAATATTTCACCATATACGGAAGTGGCTGCATCCAATAGGGTAGGAAGAACAGAATCTTTCGGATTCGTTTCGTATATGCAACAGTTGTCGATCCTTTTTATTTTAGGTAGTTTATTCATAAAGTCATTCGTGCAAAGAAAGTTGTCTATCGGCAGTACTATTGTATTTGGGATCTATGCTGTCTTCGAAATCATGGCTGGTGGGAAAAGCGTCATCATTGCATTTATTACACTTTTACTGATCTATTATAATTATATAATAAGGCGTCTTCGGTTTACACCGGTTTTTATTTGTACGTTGCTACTCCTGATGTTCGTCACAATATTTAGCGTCGTAAGATCGACAACGAGTATACCCGAAATGGTAAAGATCGCTAGCGCTCATTATGAGGAGAGTTTGTTATTTTTGACACCATTAAGAAATGGCGAATTTATTGGACCTCCAAGGACGTTAATGAATGTAATCGATTCTATCCAAAATGGATATATGGATTTCTCATTTGGTTCTACATATATTTCCGAACTAGCAATTTTTATTCCGAAAATATTCTATTCTGACAGGCCACTGCCTATGTCAGAGCGCTATATGGAAATATTTCATCCTGGATCACTTGCCGAAGGAATGGGGGAAGGAAGTTCCATGCTAACAGAGGGTTACTGGGCATTCGGTCATGCTGGTGTATTTATCGCGATGTTTATCTATGGTGCTGTTGTATCAATTTATTACAAAATATTAAAACGGAACTTAAATAATGGTGTCATGATCTTTATATATTATTTAGCATTTTTCCCATTAATAACTACCGCAACACGAACGGGTTTAATCGGTGCCTTCAAGGGTACTGCTATGGCCGTCCTACCGTTCTTTTTAATCTTATGTCTATCTATAAAGCATCATAAAGTAGGCCATTTTCCTAACAGAAGGGAACCAGAAATTATGCATGGTTCAAAAATTGCGGCTTCATAATAATCCCCAATACGTTTTTCCAGCCATAGAGCAACTGGAATGTGATTTGCGATACCTTGATAGTCTCAGATTCCTTTCCCCGCCCCCGCTTTTCTGGATATAAAAACTGAGCCGTATAATCTACATTACTGTAAGGACTCCTTTGGGTGATGGGGAAGAATTCATCATTCCAGAAATGAAGGAATTCGTCAGGCAAGGACACAAATTGCTCATTGTGCCGCGTTCCCCTAGTAGTTTTAATGTGACGCAAAGTGATGCATCGGATTTGCAAAATTGTTGTTTGCATCAAACTCTACTGTCACCAACAGTCTTACGAGCGTGCGTCCAAGAGTTAGCCAGTAGCAATGGGGGCCGATGTCTGAGGCTGTTGTTCCGCATTTTGTGTATGAGTGGATCGCTATTAGTCTTATTAAAAAATTTATTGATTTTCCCTAAGGCACTCTGGCTTGCCAGACTTGCAAGGATCTGGCGTGCTGATCATATTCACGCTCACTGGGCTTTGTCAACTTCGACCATGGCCATGATAGCCGGCGTGATTGCCCGTGTGCCATGGAGTTTTACCGCGCACCGCGGTGATATAGTAGAAAACAACATGCTGGGCGTGAAGTTGAGCAGCGCTACTTTTGTACGATTTATCTCCAAAAGTGGATTGCCTTTAGCACAATCAATTATCAAGGAGAAATTGCCACTCACGTGTCATGTGATTCACATGGGCGTAAAACTTCCAGAAAATCTGTCGCTGAAAAGGAAGGATGTAGGAGAGTGCTTCACCATCATATGTCCGGCTAACTTATTGCCTGTTAAAGGTCATATCTACCTTCTACAGGCCATTGCAGCTTTAAAGGGCCGTCGCGTGCAATGTCGCCTGTTGCTGGCGGGGAGTGGACCATTATCAATTAGCTTGAGGCAGCAAGTTAATGTACTCAATATAAATGACCGTGTTGTTTTTTTAGGGCAACTTTCACATCATGCTTTATTGCAACTTTATTTGCAGAGGATGGTTGATTTACTTGTACTTCCGAGTGTTGACTTAGGAGATGGCCATCATGAGGGTATTCCTGTATCGCTGATGGAGGCGATGGCATACGGTATTCCGGTCATTGCTACTGCTACTGGGGGTATTCCTGAATTGGTATCTGAAAATAATGGCATCTTGGTACCACAAAAGAATAGTGTTGCCTTGGCAGATGCCATTGAGCGGCTTTTGATGGATACCGACCTTCTGTATCGGCTTGCATTAGCAGGAAACCAAAGTGTAAATGTTGCATTCAATGCAGAGGACACAGTCACTGAACTCTGTAAACTTATTAGAAACCAGAATGATACGCTTTTTGAAAATCCTACTTCTCAGGATGGTCTAATTTAGGCAATGATTGTTTGGCTTCTGACGATTGGTGAACCTAGTCCGGTAGATGTAAGTGCAGCGGATCGTCGGCATCGGACGGGGCTAATGGCACAAATTTTAATTGAATATGGCTGTGATATTACTTGGTGGACCTCAACTTTCGACCATTTTCGTAAATATCATCATTATAAGTATGATGAAGTTATTCGTTTAGAGAATGACATGAAAATTGTCATGCTGTACGGGGGCGGCTACAAGTCCAATATGTCTCTGTCGAGAATACATGACCATAGGCAGATTGCAGAAAAGTTTTCAATACAAGCGCCAAACCATACGAAGCCAGATATCATTCTATGCTCCTATCCTCCTATTGAGTTAAGTTTGGCTGCCGTTAAGTTTGGTAATAAATACCTGGTGCCTGTTGTTCTTGATATGCGAGATATGTGGCCTGATATCTTTGTTGATCATGTACCCAGGTTGTTAAGACCCGTAGCAAAATTATTAGCAGCTAAAATGTACCAAGATGCCGCAAAAGCCTGTGCAGGGGCCGCAGCTATCACCGGGATCACGGAAGCCTTTGTTGACTGGGGTCTTGCGAAGGGAAAGCGGCGACGCTCCCCGTGCGATAAAGCATTTCCTATGGGGTACGCCGCACAACCGCCGACAGAAAAACAGATCCAAGAGGCTGAAAGTTTCTGGGATAGCATTGGCATCAATCGGAATACAAAAGATTTTATTATATGTTTTATCGGAACGACAGGCCGCCAATTCGACCTGGACGCGGTTATCTCTGCAGTTCGCAAGGCCAACAATTCTGGGAGACGGATACGATTTGTTTTATGTGGTACCGGTGACCGTCTGGAACATTTCCGGAAATCGGCGGCAGGCTTATCCGACATACTATTCCCTGGTTGGGTGGATGCTGCAAAGATTTACGTTCTTATGCGACGATCAGCTATCGGTATGGATCCGCTGCCAGATCGCTATGACTTTCTTTCCACAATCAATAACAAGGCAATCGAATACATGAGCGCTGGCCTGCCTATTATTTCAAGCCCAGATCAGGGTGTTCTATGTGAGCTAATCAAGAGGAATGAGTGCGGCATAAGCTATCCTGCTGGTGATGCCGATGTTCTGGTGGCGGCCCTTGAAAGGCTTTATGATAATCGGGAAACTCTAAGGGTAATGTCGCGGAACGCCATGCGTCTATTCCAAGAATGCTTTACCGCAGAAAAGGTTTATACTGAGATGGTGGAGCATTTGATGAAGATAGCGCAAGATTACTCACAGAATTAAGGTATTGGCAGAGAGTCACTGCGAGGTGATGTAAGGAGATAAAGAGCATATTGAATAGAGAGAAATGCTTCTACGGTTGACTCCGGTTAGACAGAGTTTGCATCGTAAGTGGTGATTTTTGGGTAGAAATACCAAGTAGTGTCTGAAAAGCAGCCATGGGCGTTTGTCGTCGATTGAACCTAAATGTAAACTCATCCAAATAGCTTTGCAGATATTTGGGATCGACTCCATGATGCGTCCCGTTAAGCCAAGTTTTTAGATTACTAAAAACACGATGGATATGTGGTGCAAGCTGATGCGCTTTTTGAGGACTACCCTGGACTTGTCGAAGGTGCTGATAATTTTTAAGAGCTGATTCAGAATATCCCTTCCAACCATCTGACCTAACTTCAGTTTTACTTTCCACATTTTCTTCCATGAATTTTTTAATACCCTTTTCATCGGCATTTAAAATGACGGCAAGGCGAAGGCGACCAGCCTTTTCTCTGAGCTGATTTTTCTTGTCAAGATAGATCACAACTTCAACTGCACCAATGACCAGTGATTTATTGTCAGCGCCTATAACCCCTCGCCCTTTCTTTCCTTTTGCGGGACCACCAATAAAAGTTTCATCAGCTTCGACAATACCAGAAAGTTGAGTTCTATATTCATTAACCATGCCTTTGCGAAGGCGATGAAGCATATGCCAAGCTGTTGTATCCCCAGCAATACCTAACTGTCTTTGAAGTTGTACAGCACTGATTCCTGGTGTGTGAGTCGCCATCAAGTATGCTGCCCAAAACCATTCTTGAATTGGAATGTGCGAACGGTGCATGATTGTGCCTGCCATTGGAGATGTTTGGCGACCACAATGCTTGCACTCAAAAACAAATCTCTTTGAATTTAACCACCCACCCGAATGCAAACATTGGGGGCAGATAAATCCATCTGGCCAACGACATTGAGCCAAATAGTCTAAGCAGGCTGTCGCTGTTGAAAATTTCTTTCGAAATTCTCTGATATTTTGAGGATAACTTGGTCTTCCCACCAAGACATAATCTCATATTAGACTACCGGAGTCAACTGTAGAAGCATTTAGAGAGATTTGAGGCAATTTAAGAGTGACCCACCAACGGCACCCCAATGGTTAGCATCGGGACTATAAGGTGAAAGATTCAGCAGCGGGAGCGGTTTTTAAGGATGTGGGGTGACATTTGGTTGTACTTACGGGTGATTTTATAGCGGCATCAGTCGTAAGGATGACCGGTGGCAGGAAAAAGAGAAAAGGA
>JBAQLR010000127.1:0-43371 GCA_049302035.1 Syntrophales bacterium | reverse complement strand
GCCCCTGGGGGCGCCGATCGGCACCAACCGCGGCCTGCAAACCAAGGCAATGATCCAAATCTTAATCGACGAGATCGATATTCCCATTATTGTCGACGCCGGCATCGGCAGACCTTCGCAGGCGGCTGAAGCCATGGAGATGGGGGCTGCCGCCGTGCTGGTGAACACGGCTATTGCTACGGCGGGAGATCCGATTGCCATGGCCGTTGCCTTTGCATTTGCCGTCAAGGCAGGTCGGCAAGCCTTTTTATCAGGACCGGCGGCCACTAAAGAATCCGCCGAGGCCTCCTCTCCCTTGACGGGTTTTTTGCGTTAGGACGTCGCGATGGATTTTTACGATATTTATGAAGGCCATAAACGGTTTCATTTTGATGATTTTTTCAGCGATGTAACGGCGACAGATGTGCAGTCGGCGCTGGCTGGAGAAAAACTCACAGAGCAGAATTTTTTGGCCTTGCTTTCACCTGCCGCAGAACCATTTCTTGAAGCGATGGCCCATAAGGCCCGGCGCCTTACGGTTCAGAACTTCGGAAAGGTCGTTTTCCTTTTCACGCCGCTGTACCTGTCCAATTACTGTGAAAACCAGTGCGCCTATTGCGGCTTCAGCAGCAAGAATGAAATTATGAGAAAGAAGCTGACTAAGCAGGAGATGGCGGCGGAGGCGGAAACGATTGCCGCCCAGGACATAAAACACATTCTGGTTTTAACCGGTGAATCGCGGGACCATACGCCTCCCGCTTATCTGAATGATTGCCTGGGAATTCTTAACAGACACTTTTCCTCAATTTCTATCGAGGTCTATCCCCTGGCAACGGAAGAGTACCGTGCACTTATTGCCGCCGGCGTCGATGGGCTTACTGTTTACCAGGAAGTATATAATGAAAAAGTGTACGCAAAGGTCCACTTGGCGGGACCGAAGCGGGATTACCTATACCGTCTTCAGGCGCCGGAAAGGGGTTGCCAGGCGGGCATGAGAACGGTTACCATAGGCCCCCTGCTGGGCCTGGATGATTGGCGGCGGGAAGTTTTTTTTGCAGGTGTCCACGCAGCTTATCTTCAGAATAAATATTGGGATGCGGAAGTTAACCTTTCCTTTCCCCGCTTACGCCCTCATCGCGGCAATTTCCTGCCGTTCGCGCCTGTTGATGATCGGGCTTTCGTCCAGCTCCTTTTGGCCAGCCGACTGTTTTTACCCCGCGCGGGCCTTACCTTGTCCACCAGGGAAAGTGCGGATTTTAGGGATCGCCTGCTGCGCCTTGGCGTAACCAAGATGTCTGCCTGGTCTTCTACGGAAGTGGGAGGAAGAAAGCAAGGCAAACGGGGTTCCACTCAATTTGAAATAGCTGACCAGCGCGACATCGCGGAAATGAAGGAAATGCTCTTGAGCAGCGGCTATCAGCCCATCTTTAAGGATTGGCATAAGGTTTGATAAATGTTCATTAACTCGTGAAGAGATGCTATGACGGGCAAGAAGCCAATACCTGTAGCGGGACTTTATTGCATCGCCGGGGAAGAGTTTTCGCGCGGGCGCACCAACGTGCAGGTGGTGGGGGAAATGATCGCGGCGGGTGTCAGGATCATTCAATACCGGGAAAAGGAAAAACAGCCTCGCCGGAAGTACCATGAATGCCTGGAAATTCGCAAGATGACGGCGGCAGGCGGGGTTGTCTTTATCGTCAACGACGATGCAGCCCTCGCCCTCGCCGTGGACGCCGACGGCGTGCATATCGGCCAGGATGATCTGCCCTTGGAAAAAGTCCGTGAGATGGTAGGGGAGGGGATGATCATCGGCGTTTCCACCCATGCCCCTGCCCAAGCCGCCGAGGCTATTGCCAAGGGGGCGGACTATATAGGCGTGGGCCCCCTTTACTCAACGCGCACCAAGAAAGATGTTTGTGCCCCCGTGGGGTTGTCCTATCTGGATTATGTGGTGCAAAATTGCCCGCTCCCCTTTGTGGCGATCGGTGGCATCAAGGAACATAATATTGAGGAAGTGGCGGGCCATGGAGCCCGTCTCATCTGCACGGTTACGGAAATCCTGTCTGCCGGTGATATCGGGGAAAAGATACAACGCCTAAAAGGAATAATAGAAAGAGCCGATAGGCGAACCATCTATTCCTGAGCAGCATTTACTTTTCCGGCTCCGGTTCGACATTTCTACTTTTAAACAACTCCGCTGCATCCCGCGTCAGCTCCTTGCTCTTTTCGTAGAGTTCCTGGCCTTTCCGGTATGCATGCTTGCCTGTTTCCAGAAGCCTGGCCGATTTGTCGCGTGTTTCTTCGATGGTTTGCAGGAGATTCCGTGGCGTTTGAGCGGGTGTCTTGTAGTAGTAATATCCGCCGACTGCCAAAGCGATGAGAAGCAAGAACAATCCCAGCTTGACAATTTTCTTGAACATGAAATAGCAGAGGAAGAGGGTGGCCAAAGCCGCCATTACGACGGCTCCGGGATGATTAGCGATGCTCGCCAGGGTTTCTTTCATAAAAGCGCTCCCTCCAAGTTTAATGCAAGCCCTCTGTAATCCAACCTGGCCGCTTTATCATGTCACACTTTGCGAGTTGTCTCTTTACTCTCGTGGTTAAGCGCCGTTAATGTCTCTAGTGATCTTTAATCTGCCTTCTTTAATGAGATCAAGTTTATAGCCTCCCAGCCATGCCTTGAGGGTCTCATTTGTCTTTATTTCCTTCAAGGTTTTCTTTAATTCGTCCTTGCTGGTTTGAAAATCCGCTTCGTCGGGTTTGCTTCGTTCCTTAAAGCGAACAATTACAAAGCTGCCATTACCAGGGAGAACCTTATCGGGATAGGGTTTTGCCTGAGAGAGTTGTGTCAGGGGATTATCTGCCTGCGGAGTAAAGCCTAACTCGGGAAGACCGGCGGCGGGGGAAATTAATCCTGTTTCTCCGCTGGATATATTCTTGCCCTTGGCTGCTTTTTCCCAGGGCTCGCCTTTTTTCAGACGCTCCAGAAGCTGATTCGCATCCTTTTCACATAGCGCCGCGGCTTCTTTTTCGGCATAGCGGCTTTCCACCATGCCTGCGGCTTCCGTAAAGTCAGGAACATAGGAAGGTTTTTTGGCGGCGACTTGAAAAACATAATATCCTTTTTCGTCGGACATTACCCTGCTCATCTCATTTACCTGCAAGGTAAAAATGTTTTTGGAAAAATCGGTGAGCGGCCGGAACTCTACCGGTATGTTATTTGCCGGGAAAAAAGGACTGGTCAGCACCTTCAATCCTTTGTCGGCGGCAAAGGCAGTGAAATTTTCCTGCTGATAGATGGCATCATGGGCCTGTTTGGCTTCTGCAGCGGCGCTAAAAACAATATATCTGGTTTGGAGTTGCTCAGGAACGCGAAAATCTTTTTTATGCTCTTTGTAAAAATCTTCTAGCGCCTGGCGGCTCGGCTTAACACTATCAAGATAACTGTTGGAGACGAGCTTCAGGAAGGAAAGGTTGATTTTTTCTTTTTGCAAAAGGTAGAGAGCAAAGACATCTTCGTCAGAGACACGGATGCCACCGGCGATTAGGTTTTGCAGCTTTGTCGTGACAAGCATTTGTCGCTGCCGGGTCTCGAAATTTTCCGGCGTTAGCTTATTTTGACGCAGTATCTCTTCGTACACCCGCTGGTTGAAGGAACCATCTCTTCGGAAAGCCGGGTTGGCCATGATGGAGTTTTTCAGCTCCTCATCCTCGGTCTGGAGGTTTAGCTCCTTGGCCTTGGCAAGGATGATCGCCTGCCCGAGCAACTTATCAAAGGCCTGTTCCTTGAGATTAAGCAGTTTGATCATTTCTTCACTGAAATTGCGTCCTAACTGATTGCGGTAATAATCAAGTAAAGCGTCATATTCCTGCTGGTAATCCCGGTAAGATATAACATTGCCGTCCAGGGTGGCCACTGTATTCGCACGGCCTTGATCGCTCGAATATCCAAAGTAGAAAATGAAAACAATAACGATAATGCCGAGCAACAGGATCATGCCCCAACTTCGCGCGTGCTTTCTCATCAATCTGAGCATGAAAAGTTTCCTCCGGGGATCAATTGGCGCTTCCTTAGTACAGCATCGGGGAAATTGCAATTATTTTTTGAAAAATGGATTGATTTGCCATAAAGAAGTGAGATATAGGAATGCGCGGAGAGCATGGAAAATGCAATAGGGGATAGGAGGTGGAAGTTTGCTTTTCGACTTTATATTGGGAAAATTTTCTAATGATTTGGCGATTGATCTGGGTACGGCCAATACCCTGGTTTATGTAAAAGGCAAGGGCATTGTATTGAATGAGCCGTCCGTTGTGGCCGTTCATATGGATTCGCGTGGCGTGAAGAAAGTGTTGGCTGTGGGCGCCGAGGCAAAAAAGATGTTGGGCCGCACGCCGGGAAATATTGTGGCTATCCGCCCCATGAAGGACGGCGTGATTGCCGATTTTGACGTTACGGAGGCGATGCTCAGACATTTCATTCTCAGCGTTCATAACCGCCGCACACTGGTAAGGCCGCGGATCATTGTTTCGGTGCCCTCCGGTGTTACCCAGGTGGAAAGACGGGCCGTGCGGGAAACAGTAGAATCGGCTGGCGCACGCGAGATATATCTCATTGAGGAGCCTATGGCGGCCGCCATTGGTGCGGGCCTGCCGATTTCCGAGCCAACCAGCTCCATGGTTGTGGATATCGGTGGCGGTACCACGGAGGTTGCGGTCATTTCCCTGTCCGGCGTTGTTTATTCGAAGTCTGTGCGCGTGGCCGGTGACCGCATCGACGAAGAAATAGTCCAGTACCTGAAGCGAAAATACAGTCTCCTGATTGGGGAGCGGACGGCGGAGATAATCAAGACAACCATCGGTTGCGTCTATCCCGATGAAAACCTGCGCACCATTGAAGTCAAGGGGAGGGATTTGATAACCGGCATACCGAAAATTCACGAAATTAATTCCGATGAAATCCGCGAGGCTATCATGGAGCCGATCGGCTTCATCATCGATACGATTAAGGATTGCCTGGAGAATACGCCGCCCGAATTGGCCGGTGATATCGTTGACCGGGGTATCGTATTGACGGGCGGCGGCGCCCTCTTGAGAAATATTGACAAACTCATCAGAGAAGAAACGGGTTTGCCGGTGATCGTCGCCGATGATCCCCTCTCGGCGGTGGCGCGTGGCGCCGGCATGGCACTGGACCAACTGGACGCCTTGAAAGAAGTTACCTTTCAAGTATAATGGCTCTTAAATGTTGCCTTCCAAGAAATATCGTCAAGGTCTATGGATATGCTTAATCGCCATCGCGGCCTTATACACTCTTTACTATAATGTCAATCATCCCGCGCCGGGCTTTATCAGGAAGACCGTGCAGGGCATGGTGTCGCCCCTGAAGTCGGCAGCGAATATTCCTCTTAAGGGGCTGACCGATGCCTGGAAGCACTATCTTTTTCTGGTTGGCCTGGTGGAATCCAATGAACAGTTAAAGGCAGAAAATTTGCGTTTGACGGGAGAATTGATAAGATCCCGGGAAGGCGAGCGTGAGTTAAGCAGGCTGCAACAGTTGCTTGCTTTGAGAAAAACTGTTGGTCATCCCACGCTTGCCGCCAGGGTTGTGGGCAGAAACCCATCCTCAATTTTCAAACTTATCATTATCAATCGCGGGGAAAGCGATGGTCTGCGTGTCGGCTTGCCTGTCTTGGCCTCACCGGGGGTGGCGGGCAGGATATTGGAAACGTCATGGAACTCTTCGCGGGTATTGCTGATTATTGATGAAAACAGTAACATCGATGCGATATTGCAGAATTCAAGGGCGCACGGGATCCTACAAGGCGCCGCGTCGTCAGGATGCAAACTGAAATATGTTGTCAAGACAGCAGATGTCAAGGTGGGTGACGTAGTCCTTTCGTCCGGCATGGATGGAATTTTCCCGAAGGGCCTGCCGCTGGGCGTCGTTAGCTATGTAAGCAAAAGTAACGCCGATATGTTTCAGAAAATTAATGTTGCTCCTTTTGTCAATCCTTTGGGCATGGAAGAAGTGCTGGTCATCATGACGACTCAGGCAGAGGGAAAATGACAAATATCTTTTTCTTTTTTTGGGGGATGATTGTTTTAGGGCTGCAGATGGTGCTTTCCAACCTGTTGTTTAACGGCAACCTGGTGGTGGAAATATCGCTTATCTTGGTTATATACGCGGGATTTAAGCTGAACCTGATAAACGGAGGCATTTTTAGTTTCACCCTTGGTTTTTTTATGGACTGCCTGATGAGTTCTGTTTCCGGCCTTTATGCTTTGCTCTATCTAATCATCTTCTTGGTGGCCAGCCTTGTGTCTGCACATATATACGGCGAGAAGAAATTATTTATCGTCGTCTTTGTGGGGCTTTGTGCCTTCGCAGAAGGGGGCCTGGTTATGATTTTTTACAAACTTGTCTATGGCCTGGATAAGTTTCATTATCTTGGGGATGTTTTATTGCCGCAGGCTATAATTGCGGGACTGTTAGCCCCCTCTTTTTTTTCATTGTTCCGTAGATTTGGGGATCTAACCGCATGCAGGAATTACACACCCGCTTGAGTGACCGGCAATCACTGGAATTTCAAAGAAGATTTAATATTCTCCTGCTGATTATTACAGTGGCGATGTGTTGTATCGTCATCAGATTGGTCTATCTGCAGCTTGTCAAGGGTGAGGTATTTCTTAATAAATCAGAAAATAATAGCATCCGTTTGCGTAAGATAAGGCCTGCCCGTGGTTTGATATTTGATGTGAATCATGAGGTGATGGTGGAAAACGAACCTGCTTTTGATCTCTTCTTTGCTCCTAACCGCCCTAAGGATGTCGTGCCTGTAATGGGCAGGTTGAAGGAGCTCTATGCCGGAAGGGCCATGACTTTTTCCGTCGATCTGACGCAGGCTGCCAAGGCCCGCCCTTTTGCCCCCATAAGGTTGGTAAGGAACGCCAGCCGGGAGCAGGTAGCCATCGTGGAGACAAATATTATCGATCTCCCGGGTGTATCCGTGGAAGTTACGCCAATCAGGCATTATCATGACGGCGAAATGATTTCTCACGTTGTTGGTTATACTGGTGAAATAACTGAAAAAGAGCTGGAAAACGGCAAGGGTTCTGATTATGGTGCAGGCGATGTTGTGGGAAAGTATGGCATTGAAAAATATTTGGATATTTATCTGAGGGGAAAGAATGGCGCCGAGCAGGTCGAGGTGAATGTGCAGGGCAAGAAGGTCAAAGTGCTCGGCAGGAAGGAGCCGGAGCCAGGGTATAACGTAGTGTTGACTCTGGATACCTTTTTGCAGCGCACCGCCTGGGAAGCCATGAAAGGCAAGGTCGGCGCGGTTGTTGTCATGGATACGCGCAATGGCGCCATTTTGACATTGGTTAGCACACCTTCTTTCGATCCCAATATCTTTAATGGTGGTATTTCCTTTGCGAAGTGGGAAAATTTTTCCACTGATAAAACCCATCCAATGGAAAACAGGGCGCTTGCCGGTCAATACCCTCCCGGCTCCACATACAAACTCGTTGTCGCCGCCGCCGGACTTCAGGAAGGACTAATTACGCCGGAAAAGACCACCCTTTGCAACGGCGCCTATGAACTGGGCAATCACGTTTACAGGTGCTGGCAAAAGAAGGGGCACGGTGTGGTAAATTTGCACCGGGCCATTGTCGAATCCTGCGATGTATATTTCTACAACCTGGGTAAGATGTTGGGGGTTGATACAATTGCGCGCTATTCCCGGCAATTCGGATTTGGAAAACCGACTGGCGTGGATTTGCCCAGGGAAAAAAGAGGGCTAATACCGACGCGAGACTGGAAAGTCAAACGTTTCGGAGAACCGTGGCAGGCGGGAGAAACAATTTCCGTGGCCATCGGTCAGGGCTTTAATCTTGTCACGCCATTGCAACTTGTTAATGCCTATGCGGCCCTGGCCAATGGCGGCACTCTGTTTCGACCGCATATTATCAAACGTATTGAAACGTCGAATGGTCAGGTGTTGATTGAATTTGTGCCGCAAATCATCAATCGTTTGCCGCTAAGCGGAGGTAACCTCGCCCTCTTGAATTATGGGCTGTGGGGCGCGGTAAACGAATCAGGGGGGACCGGGTACGTGCTCAGACGTCGGGACGAGGATTTTTGCGGCAAGACAGGCACGGCGCAAGTCGTTGGTCTGCCGGAAAACGAGAAGCAGCGGCGAGCGAAAAGGCTGGCTTATGAGTTTCGGGACCATGCCTTGTTTGTCTGTTTTGGCCCTTATAAGAAATCCGAGATAGCCGTGGCAGTTATCGCTGAGAATGCTGGTCACGGCGGAACGGCTGCCGCACCCGTCGCCAGGAAAATCGTGGACGCCTATTTTTCCCGGAAGACAAAAAAAGCAGGTGGGAAGGAAAGCCGCCAATGAAGTTTGATCGGCGCTTGTTGCTCAATTTTGACTGGCTGTTGTTACTATTGGCGCTTGGTATTTGTCTGATCGGGGTGCTGAACATTTACAGCGCGGGATACGCTTTAAGCGATGCCAGTCTGAAGGGCCTTTACATGAAACAATTGAAATGGGTGGGAATAGGGGTGGCGATCATGGCTTTAACCTTTTCCATCGATTATCGCACCATCACGCGTTACGGCTATGTAATTTATCTATTTTCCGTTCTTTGTCTAGTACTGGTTCTGGTTACCGGCTACGCCAGCCGCGGTTCGCAGCGCTGGCTGGCTTTCGGCGGCTTCACTTTTCAACCTTCCGAGCTGATGAAAATCACGATTATTTTGGCGCTGGCCAATTATTTTGAAAACCACAAATCCGAGGAAGGTTATTTTCTAAGGGACCTTATCGCGCCGATCCTGATGGTATTATTCCCCTTTGTCCTGGTATTAAAACAGCCAGATCTTGGAACAGGGCTAATCTTGTTGATTATTTTCCTGGCCATCGTTTTCATCGCGGGCGTCCGCTGGAAATCAATTGCCATCGCTGCCGGTACAGGTCTATTTTTTATTCCCCTGGGATGGCACTTTCTCAAGAACTATCAGAAAGACCGCATCATGACTTTCATCGACCCGGAACAGGACCCGCTCGGTACGGGGTATCACATTATTCAATCCATAATTGCCATCGGATCGGGAGGTCTGTGGGGAAAAGGTTTTTTGCAGGGGACTCAGACTCAACTTAAGTTCCTGCCTGAACAACATACGGATTTCATTTTTTCTGCCTTTGCTGAGGAGTGGGGTTTTATCGGTACAATGTCTCTGCTGTTGCTTTTTCTTGCTCTGCTACTATGGGGTTTACAGATTGCTTACGAGGCGAAAGATCTGAGCGGTAAACTTATTTCCCTCGGTGTGACGGTGATAATTTCCTCCCAGGTAATAATTAATGTCGGTATGGTCATTGGCATTTTGCCCGTTGTTGGTATTCCCCTGCCTTTTATGAGCTATGGGGGATCGGCCATGGCGGTTTTTATGGCCGGCATAGGCTTGCTGCTCAATGTAAGGATGAGACGCTTTGTTTTCCAGCCATGAAGGCAACGTAACTTGACTGGCATAGGGAGCTGTGTTAGTCTCCTGCGAAACCTACATGTAAATGAAGTTCACCGGGGTTTGTAAGACAGATGGCAGAATTATCGCACGTTGATGAAAAGGGCAAGGCGCGCATGGTTGATGTCACGATGAAGGACGTCACCGTGCGGGAGGCCATAGCCGAGGGTAAGGTGCTGATGCGGTTTTCTACCCTCGACCTCATACAGGCTAATGGGATGCCCAAAGGGGACGTCCTGGCAGTAGCCAGGATTGCCGGCATTATGGCGGCCAAAAGAACAGGCGCTTTGATTCCTCTTTGCCACCCGCTGCCACTAACGGGTGTTGATATTCAATTCGCAGCTAATGCAGCAAGGGGTGAGATCCTTATTACCGCGACCGTTAGAACTGTCGGTCAGACAGGCGTGGAAATGGAAGCTTTGACCGCTGTCACTGTTGCCGCTCTCACTATCTATGATATGTGTAAAGCGGTCGATAAATTGATGACCCTGACGGATATCAGGCTGCTTTCTAAAAAAGGCGGCAAGAGCGGCGCTTTTATCCGGGAAGGTGAAGTTAGAAGCTGATGAGTCTGCAGACAGGATGGCCCATGGCATCGTGCTACAAAATAAGATCTGCATTGGCTATCCCTCTGGCAGTTATTTTCCTTTTACTCACGCTCCTGCTCTTTATGGCTTGCCGCTTGCCGTTATTTAGAGGAGAGTGGATAGTTGTGACGACGCTCCTTCTTCTCGCTTTATATTTGATGGGGGAAGTATTTTCCCGCAGGATCGTTTTAAAGAGCGAAGGTTTAGAAGTCAGGAGATTGTTCCACCGCCGGGAAGTGGCTTGGGAAGAAATCACCCACATGGGCTATTTGGTTCTGGGGACGAAGGTTTATCTCCTGCTGACCACGATCTGCGGTTTATATATCCTGTCAAACAATTATGACCGGTTTCCGGAACTATTTAGCCATCTGGCTGAAAAACTCGGTCCCGGAAAGATGGACTCGGGAACCCACAAGCTGTTCGGACGTTCCTGGAAAAACAGTCGGCCGGTCTATTCAGCTTGGGTTGCAGTTTTGATATTCTTGGCGGTTGTCAGCGGGCGTCTTTTAAACTTTTTTCACTATTAGTAAGGATTAGTATGCGGTCCAGGAACACCTGTGTGTTGATGCCGGAAAAGCAGGATATAGCTAACCAGACGGTGGTGGAAGAAGTAATAGCTCAGAAACTAGCTGATATTACTACTATCCTGCATTCATCAAACGGCGGAAAAAGCAGATTGCATGAGCATATTCTCTCGCTGGTGGAAAGAACACTTTTTGTGATCGCCTTGGAACGCAACAACTATGTCAAGGGGGCCGCCGCCGCCTATTTGGGCATCAACCGTAATACTTTTCAGAAGAAAATGATCAAACTGGGCATAGATGATGCGAAAAAAGATCAAGATTAAGGACATATGTTGCTACCGGCCAAGGTAAGCGCACTGATGGCAAAAGGGGTAAAGCTCACGAATCCTTGGGCCGTAGAGGTAGGCGAAGAGGTATCCCTGGAGAGGATTTCCAGCTGCAACGTTGTGATCCATGGCGGCGTCAGGATCAGCGGCGCTGATACTCTTATATCCGCCGGGGCGAAAATTGGCAGCGAAGGCCCGGCGACCGTTATCGATTGCCAACTGGGGCCTCAGGTGGAACTAAAAGGGGGCTTTTTTGAAGCATCCGTTTTTTTGGATAAGGTGACACTGGCCTACGGGGCGCATGTGCGCGAGGGGTCGCTTCTGGAGGAAGAGGCGAAGGCCGGACACGCCGTTGGTCTTAAACAGACGATCCTTTTTCCTTTTGTAACCCTCGGAAGCTTGATAAATTTCTGCGATTGCCTCATGGCCGGGGGCACCGGCAGAGACAACCATAGCGAAGTGGGCAGTTCTTACATTCATTTCAACTATACACCTCAACAAGACAAGGCAACTCCTTCCCTAATTGGCGATGTTCCTCGGGGAGTAATGCTGGACCAGCCCCCCATATTTCTTGGCGGTCAGGGGGGACTGGTGGGACCATTGAAGATCGACTATGGCACAGTAATCACCGCCGGTACGATCTGGAGGCGTGACAGCGAAGGGGCTAAATTGCTTCATGGCGGCGGCGCCAGGATGCTTGCTCAGGATTATCAGGCGGGGCTCTATGGTGATATCAGGAAAAAAGTCAACAGCAATATTCTGTATATTGCCGGTCTAAGGGCCTTGCGGGAATGGTACGACCAAGTGCGCCGTCCTTTTTTCGAGGGGCGGGAGATGGGGGCTGCTTTGCTTGCGGGGAGTCTTGCTCTCCTTGATGAGGCTCTCAGCGAAAGGTTAAAACGCTGCCGCGCCTTTGCGGAGAAAATGTCCGGGTCAGCGGCGGCAGGTGAGGCGAAAGTCGGACACACCACGGAAATATTTCGTCGGCAAAGGGAGTTCAGGGATAAATGGCCGGAAATAGAAGCATATCTTCTCTCACCAGAGGAATCAGAGGCAATTTCAAGGCAGCGGGACGTTTTTAGGGAGAAGTTTCTGAAGCAGACGGCAGGTGAAACAAATTATATCACAGCCATTAAGTCCTTGGATGGAGCAACCAAATTGGCGGGAACAATGTGGTTGCAGCAGATTATCGATGAAGTTGCCGCGAGGACCGTGCAAATGTTGCCTTCGTTCCGAACTCATCTAACCTAAAGCATCCCTTTAAATATGGCGGGTAAGGTTATCTTATGTGGTTTGAATCTGTTGTAAAGGCCATCAGCGGCTTGAAAAAATATCAAGTCTATCTGGGGCGCGTTCCGCATTTTGTTAGCGGCCCGGCGCTGATCATTTTCCCGCTGCGCCGCAATGTACTGGTTTGCGGTCTTGCAGGGATCATTTCGATAAAGCGTGCGGCGCCCCTTCTATCCTCCGAGATTGCCGATCCGGGACGACTTCTCGAGCTTCTGGAAAAGATGAAAAGGTGGGATTTGCAAGCTTTGCTGGCACATTCCCAGCCAGCAGAGAGGTACCTGGACGGCGCTGATTGCCTGGAGGAAGTGGAACAAGGCATCCGCTCCTTGAAAAGAGAGGACAGCTTTGCGCGGCTATTTTTCGATGCAGATCTGATGCACAGGTTTATCGTGGTCATTCGGGCAATGAAAGGCCTTCTGTCCGGCGAGGAACGAGAACTTGCGGAAAAGGCCGTTTTATTTCCCACTTCGTCCATGGAGACGATCAATGCCCGCCTGGTTTCTTTGCGCGATACTGTTTGGGCCGCCGAACGGGATATCTTAGGGAATGTTGAGAGGATTCAAAAGCTTTCCGGCAGGCAGAAGCGAGACGAGATTACCCCATCGGCCCTGCGAAAATATAAAAAACTCATTTTTCTTTTGAACTGTCTGGACCGTCTGGAGGTGCGCGGCCGTGATTCAGCCGGCATTCAGATGGTCTGCACCCTCGCTCCCGCTGTTGGGCAGCAGGTGATGGGCCTGCTGACGGAATCCGGTCTTCAGGAAGCATATGTAAAGAGAAGTCAGAGAGGCGACCTGATCAACGGTTCCGTTGACCTGACGACCTTGCCCGGCAGGCTTGATACTGCTGAAGCAGCGGCAGCTTCTCTGGCATTTACCTGCAAAACCGCCTCCATTGTGGGTGAGTTGGGATTAAATGCAGCTAACCTGCGAAAAGCTATTGAAGACGACAAAATATTTCATCTTTTGGCGGATTTGGATACGGTCTTTGACGCGGCTATCCTCCATACTCGTTGGGCATCCGTGGGCGCGATTACCCAGGAAAACTGCCATCCTGTCAATAACTTTATTGTTCAGAACGGTAATGGTGATTGTGCAGCTCCACCCCAGGAAGATTTTCCCCATTACGGTAAGGGCGCCTGGACGATTAATGTGGCCTTGAACGGCGATATCGACAATTACCAAAGTATGCGGATGGAGCTGGAGAAAGAGGCGGTTTGCATCGCTCCGGAAGTGACGACGGACACGAAAATTATTCCGCTGGTTGTGCAAAAATACCTGCGCGGTGGCGACGATCTGGCGACCGCTTTCCGGCGGGCGGTAAATGACTTCGACGGTTCCCATGCGATTGCGATGTTAAGCAATTTAGAGCCTGGCAAAGTTTATCTGGCCCTGAAAGGTAGCGGTCAGTCTTTGTATGTCGGGATTGCCCCCGATCAATACATTTTTTCCTCGGAACTCTACGGTCTGGTGGAAATGACACCCTTCTTCATAAAAATGGAGGGTGAGAAAAGCGCCAACCCCAATCTGGCCGGAGCTGTGGGTCAGATATTTATTCTCGACCAGAATTCTGCGGGGGGACTTGACGGCATCAGCGCCTGCTATTATGACGGCGCCCCGTTGCCTCTCGATCCTCAGGAGATATCCAAAGCCGAGATTACCACTCGCGACATCGACCGGGGCGATTACCCGCACTATTTTTTGAAGGAGATTAATGAGTCAACCCTTTCCGTGCAAAAGACGCTGCTGGGGAAATATTTGATTGTCGGCAAAGAGGGGGGCAAGGAGGTCCATTTCAACCTGGGAGAAGATGTTATGCCGGCGGAATTGCGGTTGGCCCTGACCAGTGGGCGGATTGCCAGGCTGGTAGTTATAGGCCATGGCACTGCGGCGGTGGCCGGCGAGGCGATAGCCTGTTCCCTGCAAAGGTATCTGTTTGGTAGTTCCATCAAGTGCGAAGCCAAGATTGCCTCGGAACTCAGCGGTTTTTGTCTGGCCGATGATCTTAGCGACACCATGATCATTGCCATCACCCAATCGGGAACCACGACGGACACCAATCGCGCTGTTACCATGGCTGCGGAGCGCGGGGCGATGGTGGTAGCAATTGTGAATCGTCGTCAGTCCGATATTACGACAAAGGCGCGGGGGGTTTTTTATACCAGCGACGGGCGGGACATCGAGATGTCGGTGGCTTCAACCAAGGCCTTCTATTCCCAGATTGTGGCGGGTCATATCCTGGCCCTCTACCTGGCTCAGTTGCTAAAAACCCGTACCGATGATTTCATCGCGGAAGAATTAAGTATCTTGGAAAAGGCGCCGGATCTGATGAAACAGGTTTTGGATAAAAAAGAGCAGATCAAGGAAGCCGTGGAAAAGATGGCGGCGGGGGGGAAATACTGGGCCGTAGTGGGCAGCGGCCCCAACAAGGCGGCAGCCGACGAAATCAGAATCAAACTTTCCGAGCTCTGCTACCGCACCATTTCCTCAGATGTGGTGGAAAACAAAAAGCACATTGACTTGTCGTCCGAACCGTTGATTATTGTTTGTGCTGCCGGCTCACCGGAGGCTGTCCTGGGAGACATTATCAAGGATGCCGCAATCTTCAAGGCACACAAGGCGGGCGTGGTCGTTTTTACCGAAGAGGGCGAGGAACGCTTCGACGACATTGCCGATGCGATCATCGCCTTGCCGTGCGCCCCCTTGCCGCTGCCCGTTATTCTCAATACCGTTGCCGGGCACTTATGGGGATACTTTGCGGCTATGGTCATTGATGACGAGGCCACGTTTTTCCGCTCCTTCCGAAGCCGCCTTAATGCGGATTTGCTTGACCAAACGCGAAAAAAATATTCTTTCTTCGAAAAAATAGCCGATCGGAAACTGCGTGGCACGATCCGGGATTTTTACCCTGTTTTTCACCAGCGACGGCAGCAAGGAGCTTTTTCGCTGGCCCACGTGAAAACCCTTGCCGATTTGTTATTATTGCTCAAGTATGCAGGCGGGAAATTGCCGCTCGAAGATTTTTGGCAGGAATTCCCTGGTTGGGGTGAATTGTCTTCGCCTGCCGAGCTTCTTGATATAACGCTCGGGCACCTGATTGATGAACTTACCCGGCCCATAGATGCCATACGCCATCAGGCAAAAACCGTTACCGTTGGCACCAGCAGAAAGGAAGCGCCGCTTCAGGGGCCAATTTTTACTTTGCTGAAAGAATTGAACTTTTCCACTCATGCCCTGACGGCCAAAAATGTTTTAGCCCTAACGACCCTGCAACCGGCAATTGGCGATTTGAAGGGATACACTCTCTATGAGGTGGGAAACCTTGATAGAGAAGGTCATCCCACCGATCAATCCACGATTGCCATCTTAAAGAGAGGGGGAGTTGCTGCGGGCATGCAATCCCGCGTCGATAAATCCGCCGTTCTCATGGGAACAAAAAGAACCATTGTCAGCACCGAACATATTTACGTGGGTTACGGTAAATCTGACGGCGCCTCTTTGGTTATTGCCCCCTTGCGTGGCGCGCAGGAGGTGAAATACCTGCTCCTCATGCACGTGGGATTTAATGACAATCTATCATTAAATCAGCGGAAAAAAGTTCTTGGCTATCGTTATAACGACATTTGCAATCTGCTTAACGAATACAATCTTCCCTGGGAGGACAAATACTTGCAGAGCATGCCTCTGGCCTGTCTGTTGGGTGAACCGGTGGAGGTAATTGTGGAGCATATCAGGCAGGAAGCAACAAAACTCCATGATGAGGGATGCATATGAAAACGAAGTTCATTTTTGTGACCGGGGGGGTGCTTTCTTCTCTGGGTAAGGGTCTTGCGGCTGCTTCCATCTCGGCCTTGCTGGAATGCCGGGGCCTGCGCGTCACCAATCAAAAACTTGATCCGTACATCAATGTTGATCCCGGCACCATGAGCCCCTTTCAGCATGGGGAAGTCTTTGTGACCGATGATGGCGCGGAGACCGATCTGGATCTGGGGCATTATGAGCGGTTCAGCTCCACGCGCATGGGAAAGGGAAATAATCTGACCACGGGCCAGGTCTATTTCTCCGTGATTACCAAGGAAAGACGTGGCGACTACCTTGGCAAGACAGTCCAGGTTATTCCCCATATAACCAATGAAATCAAGGATTACATCAAGGCCACGGCCGATGATTTTGACGTGGCCATTATTGAGATAGGTGGAACGGTGGGAGACATTGAAAGTCTGCCCTTTCTGGAGGCGATCAGGCAATTTCGCAACGAAGTGGGCAGACAAAACGCAATTTTTATCCACCTGACCTGGGTCCCCCTTCTCAAATCCGCAGGCGAGGTGAAGACCAAACCAACCCAGCACAGCGTCAAGGAACTAAGGGAAATTGGCATTCAACCGGACATTCTCCTCTGCCGGACGGAAAACTTTCTTTCTGATGAAATTAAGGCCAAGATTGCCCTTTTCTGCAATGTGGAGGTGGCAGCCGTTTTTACAGCTAAAGACGTGAGTTGCATCTATGAAGTGCCCCTGGTTTTCCACCGGGAAGGCTTGGACCAAAAAATTGTGGAAATGCTCAACATCTGGACCGGTCGGCCCCAACTGCAAGCCTGGGAAGACGTTTTTAACCGGGCTTGCAATCCGGAACATGAGGTTGACATCGCCATTGTGGGTAAATACGTCAACCTGACCGACTCCTACAAGAGCCTGAATGAGGCCCTGGTCCATGGCGGCATCGCCAACAATTGTCGGGTAAACCTGCATTTTGTGGATTCGGAAAGGTTGGTAAAGGAGGGCTGTGGAACGGAGTTGGGTGAGGCGGACGGCATTCTGGTGCCAGGTGGTTTTGGCGAAAGAGGGGTTGAGGGGATGATTTGCGCCATCAGGTATGCCCGTGAAGAGCAGATTCCCTTTTTTGGTATTTGTCTGGGGATGCAGATGGCAGTTGTGGAATATGCGAGACACGTTTGTGGGCTTGTCGGCGCAAACAGCGCGGAGTTCGATCCTGATACGCCGGCCCCGGTTATTGATCTCCTCCCGGAACAAAAGGAGGTGAAGGACAAGGGGGCCTCGATGCGGCTGGGCGCCTTTCCCTGCGTTCTCGGTACCGACTCCTTCGCCTATAACGCCTATCAGGAAAAAGAAATCAGCGAGCGGCACCGTCATCGCTATGAATTTAACGAGAATTTCAAAAAAATCCTCACGGAAAAAGGGTTGTGCATTACCGGCAACTCGCCCGACGGCCGTTTGGCAGAGATCACAGAAATAAAGGATCACCCCTGGTTTCTGGGCTGTCAGTTTCACCCGGAGTTCAAATCCCGCCCCACCGCGCCCCACCCCCTGTTTACCGATTTCATCAGCGCTGTCTTAAAACATAAAATGAAAAGGCGGGGGACTTGTTCTTTGTAATGGTCGATATTATACGGTGGTCCCTTGCGGTAAAAGCTCCGGCTGCATAGCCAGAATTGTCCCATCGACATAGGCGGGGGAAAAGTGTTTACCGCGATACATTAGTAATGCCTGGGGAAGGGCTTGCAGGAAAGCGGTAACTACTTGATGGTCAAATTGAGTGCCGACCTGTTCCTCAAGAAGCTTAATAACATTGTCAAGAGGCATGGGGTCTGGGTTCAGAGTGAGGCCAAAGGCATATTTAGGGTAGTCGCGCAGGGAAGTCAGGGCATCGAAAACATCGGCTACGGCAATAATCTTGGAACCAAGGGGTATTTTATCACCGGTAAGCCCGTTGGGATAGCCGGTTCCATCAATCTTCTCATGGTGATGGCAGGCGACATCCGGCACCTCGCCCAGAGAACGGGGAAAGTGAAATTTATCCAAAATAGCCTTGGTTTTAGAGGGGTGGCTTTTCATTTCCTCCCAGTCGGCGGGGCTGAACTGCCCATTCTTCGTAAGTACCTCATCTCGTACGCCGATTTTTCCGATGTCGTGCAGTAGTGCAGCGTATTTCAGTACTTCAATTTCTTTTTTGGGCAGTCGCATCTGGTCGGCGATGATCAGCGAATAGTCCTTCACCCTTTCCGAATGACCGGCAGTAAATTGATGTTTTGCATCGACCACGGCGGACAAGGTGCTTATGGAGCTATGGAACGAAAGAAAAATTTCATCGACAAGCAAGGAATTTTCCAGTGCGATCGCCACCTGGGAGGTAAGTCCCTTAAGAAAAATCTCATCTTCCGCGTTGAAACAGTATCCATCGACTTTATTAATTACCTGAATAACACCGATCACTTCTCTACTTCGGCTCATAATCGGAAGGCAGAGCACCGCTTGAGTGCGAAAATTGTTTCTAAAATCATAGGAACGGTCAAAATAGGGCAGCTCCCAAGCGTCAACGACATTAATTGTCTCCCCCGTTTCAGCTACACGTCCACTAATACCATGGCCCATGGGAAGGCGCACCTGCCCGATTCCCTCGGAAACTTTGGACCATATTTCCCTCTTGTCCTGGTCCACCACATACATTGTGGTACGTTCTGCACCCATGGCCTCGGTAACATTGCCTATAATCAGAGGGAAAAGGCGATCAAAGTCCAGCTCTGCCATGAGATTCGATGATATAGCGATTAAGCGCGCCAAAAGTTCGCGTAAGTGGTTTCTTTCCTCAAGTTGATCCGTGGCAGCTTGAAAAATATTATTGAAAGACCTGACCAGGGATTGAATCTCACTTTCGTTTCGCGGGTCTGTTCCATGACGGGGAGTTGATAGCTGCTTTTCATCAATCTTCTGAGCGGTGAAGCGCTCTTCCCGGTTGACGACAGCCGTTGTTTTGGTCACGATTTCCGAGGTCACAGACTCGAGCTTCTGGAGCTGGTGATACATTAGAAAGAAACTAATGAGCGGGAATAAAAGCATGGCAGAAAGGCCAAGATTAAGGCTACTTTCTATTAAACCATAGCTCTCATCTCCCAGCAAGGGAACAATGTATCCATATCCAACGAAGATGGATATAAGAATGGGGAACAGGGAGGATAGGGCAAAATAGGAGAGAAAGATTTTTTTGAACTTGCTGTTTTCTATAGAGCCGAAAAATGCCACTGACATCCATCCTTGCGCTTGCTTTGTAGTTTACTTTACCGGCGGTCTAAATCAGGTTTATGAAATGGTTGCCCGATCGATTTCTTCGTTATGCACCGCTGGATCATTATTAAGCTGAGGCCATCTTAACGGCAGACTCTACCCCCTTGCTGAACTCTGTGGGGACGGTCGTGAGCCGCGCTGCAAGTTCCCTGTCAAGCAGGATCAGCCCTTGGGGGTCGTCTTTGATAATCTTTAGTTGTGCGATGATTTCGTTGTCATTGTTTTCCTCTTCGACTTGTTCGGTTACATACCATTGCAGAAAGATTTGGGTTGCATGATCTTTTTCAGCTATGGCCAGTTCCATACGTTCGTTGATCGACGTTGTAATATACTGCTCATGCGCCAGGGTTTTTTGAAACATATCCAGAGGAGAAGCGAATTCTGCCGGTGGTTCGGCAATAGCCTTAAGAATGGACCTGCCACCGCGCACGTTTACGTGCTCGTAGAGCTTCATGGCATGCAGCATTTCTTCATGGTATTGGACCATGAACCAGTTGGCAAAGCCCTTCAGCCCTACACTTGCGGCATAAGAAGACATAGACATATAAAGATAGGCGGAATACATTTCTCTGTTAAGCTGTTCGTTAAGAGCATTTTCCATTTTCTTACTCAACATAATCTTTTCCCTTTCGTCTTTAGATTGTTATAAATCTACGTGTACACATATAATAGCACCTCTTAATTTGTCAATTAAGAAAGGCAAGGCAAGCTTTCGTTTTATAAGGTATTCGAAGAAAAACTAAAAGAAAAACTAAAATAATTGCGATTATCGACTAAATAAGCTAGTCTTTCGCAAAATAAAACACGAGGAGAAAAAATGGACTGGGGAATGCAGAATCGCTTGTCAGAACTCATCCAGCCGGATGGGCACTGCTTTTTTTTACCCATTGATCATGGCTATTTTCAGGGTCCCACATCCTGTCTGGAAAAACCCGGGCAGACGATAAAGCCGCTTTTGCCCTATTGTGACGCTCTTTTTGTCACCCGGGGCGTACTGCGGGCCTGCGTTGAGCCCGTGGGGAGCAAACCTGTCATCCTCCGTGTGTCGGGAGGAACCAGCATCATTGGTCGTGATCTGGCCAATGAAGGTTTGACCTCGTCTCTGGAGGAGATTATTCGCCTTAATGCCACAGCTGTTGGCATCTCCATCTTTGTGGGGAGCGAATACGAACGGGAATCGCTGCTCAATCTGGCAAATTTGGTGAATCAGTGCGAGACTTATGGGATACCCGTAATGGCGGTGACTGCTGTAGGCAAGGAACTGGAAAAGCGGGATGCCCGCTATCTGGCCTTAAGTTGCCGTATCGCTGCGGAACTCGGGGCGCGCGTGGTTAAAACATATTGGTGCAAGGACTTTGAAAAGGTGGTTAACGGTTGTCCGGCGCCTGTGGTGATGGCAGGGGGACCGAAATGCGAGACGGAACAGGAAGTATTTGAATTTGTTCATGATGGCATGCAGAGAGGGGCCATCGGCCTCAACCTGGGGCGAAATGTCTGGCAGCACCCCCATCCGGTCGCCATGATGCGAGCTTTGCAGGCCATCATTCATGGCAACCAATGCGTGCAGGCTGCTTGCGACCTATACGAGAGCGTGAAAGCGGGGCGTGCCTAACTTTCACCCAGAGGGAGATGCGCCATGCGGGTGGCCAGGTATTACAGCAATACGGATGTGCGCCTGGAAGAGATGCCGGTACCCATGATCGGGGTGGGTGAGATCCTGGTCAAAGTTCTGGCGAGCGGCATTTGCGGCAGCGATGTCCTGGAGTGGTATCGAAAACCCAAGGCGCCGCTGGTACTTGGGCATGAAATCGCAGGCGAAATAGCTGCCATTGGCGAGGGTGTGGAGCGCTACAAAATCGGCGCTCCCGTTTTTGTTTCCCACCATGTTCCCTGCAATACCTGTTACTACTGTCTGCACGATCACCACACGGCTTGCGAGACCCTGCATACAACGAATTATGATCCGGGAGGATTCTCGGAATTTATTCGCGTACCGAAAATAAACGTGGACTACGGGGTTTTTCACCTGCCGGAGGGCGTTTCCTACGAGGAAGGGGCGTTTGTCGAACCCCTGGCCTGTGTCGTGCGGGGGCAACGGCTTGCCGCGTTACAACCCGGTCAGACGGTGTTGATTCTCGGCAGCGGCATATCCGGTCTTCTGCATCTATTATTGGCACGCGCCACCGGGGCGGGACGGATCATTTTGACGGACGTCAATCCCTATCGTCGGCAAATGGCGGTAAGTTTAGGCGCTGATGCGGCGCTGGATGCCTTGGAGGATCTGCCGTCGCGTCTGCGTCAGCTAAATGGTGGGCGCCTGGCTGATTTGGTGGTTATCTGCACCGGAGCGCCAGCGGCATTCCGCCAGGCAATGGTGGCGGTAGAGCGCGGCGGCACGATTCTATGTTTTGCCACCACAGAGCCGGGGGTGTTGCTCCCGGTGCCAATTAACGAATTCTGGAGGAACGAGATTAAGCTCATGCCTTCCTACGGTAATGCCCCGCGCGATGCCCAGGTGGCCATTGAACTGCTCCGCAGTAAACGGGTGGCGGTGCGAGAGATGATTACCCATCGCCTGCCCCTGCAAGAGGCAGGCGATGGGTTTGCGTTGGTGGCTGACAGCGGCGCGTCCATGAAGATTATCATTGAACCGCAAAGGTGAAAGTGCTTGGCGCTTAAGTCCTTTTTCGCCAGGTTCTGGTTCCCCCCAGGGTTTTAGTCGTACGCCGCTCCGACTTCTTCTTTTCCCAATTAGGCTTTTCCTCAGTTCTTGCGGGACTATCCTGCCGTTTATGAAGTCGTGCTGCCCCGTCCGTGCGGGGGGGGGTGCCCCGTTCGAAGCGATTTTCATAGGGCCGTTTATAAGGTCGTGCCTCTCCATCCGTGTGGTAAGGTTGCATCTGCTCAAAACGATTTTCGGCAGACGGCTTGCCATAATTGTTGCGCGTGGGCGTCTTACGCTCCCAATCCGTGGGCTTTTTATCCCAGCGTGGCGAAGCTGCCGGATAGCGTCTTGTCTCCGTCATGGGCGGTTCTTCACTGCGGTTTTTTGCTTCGGTCCGCACCGGTGGGACAACCGGTAGGAAAGGCGTAGTGGAAGCTTTGCCGAACTCCGCAGCAATGGTGATGGCAATACCGCCGCGGCTGGCGAATTCCGCAGTTACCTTGCACCAGCGCGGCGCCAGCGTTTTTTCCAAGTCGTCAAGGATTGCGTTGGTTATGTGTTCATGAAAAGCGCCTTCGTTTCGAAAGGACGCGAGGTATAGCTTCAGGGACTTTGATTCTATCAGGGACTTATCCGGAATATAGGAAATGGTGATGTTCGCGAAATCCGGTTGCCCGGTCTTAGGGCAAAGACAAGTAAACTCGTTTGTCGTAAGGGTTACCTTGTAATCGCGAGCGGGATGATGGTTAGGGAAAGTCTCAAGTGTTCTGGCTGGTTGGGCTGCCTGCCCCAGAATGGTCAGATCAGTAAGATCAGATTCGCCGGTAATGTTTTGCAAATTTTATTTCCTCCACCTGTCGGATGCTATATTTTGACAGCTCCGCAGTATAGAGGTTTCCGCTAATATTACAATCAAAAAGAAATCAAAAAGAAAGGCAGTCCTGAGAAAGGGACCAAAATAATCGTCGTGGGCAGGGCGCTGCGGGGATTATGAATTGCTATTTAGCGATGATTATTGTAAACGTAGGCCCATGAGATCCAATAATGAATTTGGGAACGTCTATAAGGGGATGGCTCTGATAGCGGATCCCATCCATCACTATGCCTTGTTTACTGTGCCGGTATCTGAGTCCGCTCTGGAGACTACGGAAAAGGCGTTGATTGACTCACCCTGGGTGCAAAGACTGCGGCGGATCTACCAGCTGCAAAGCGCGCGCTGGGTCTATCCGGCCGCCGAGCATACCAGATTCCAGCACTCCCTTGGAACCATGCATATGGCCGGTGAATTTGGCAAGCATCTCCATGCCAGCTTGCGCGAGGTGTGCCCGCAAGTTCCTTCTCCGAATTACATCGAAGAACTTCTCCGGATTGCCGGCCTGCTGCACGATGTTGGGCATGGTCCCTATGGCCATTTCTTTGATGATAACTTCCTTGATGCCTATAATCTCACCCATGAACTACTGGGGCAACAGATAATCACGAGAAAGCTGGGGAAAATCATCCGCAACATCATCAGGAGCCCCAGCGGCGCCTTTGGCAAGGGCGAGCGCCTGGACCCTGAGCAGGTGGCCTTTCTGATAAAAAAACCCTCGGGCCGCAGTCTGAAGCAGCCGCATTGGCTGCAATTATTGCGGCAACTTTTTTCCGGCATTTATACCGTCGATAATCTCGACTATGTCCAGAGAGATGCCTATACCACAGGTTTTTCCCTGGATATGGTAGATATCGAACGCATTCGTTTTTATACATTTTTCACCGGGGAAGGACTTACCTTGCATCAGGCCGGCATCTCCGCCTTAAGCCGGTTTTTAAACGCCCGGCTCAATCTTTATACCAACGTTTACTTTCACCGGACCACCAGGGCGCTGGATTTACATTTGCAGGAGATATTTCGCGAGACGATGGCGGCCATTTTTCCTGGCAGCCCGGCGCAGGATTTGGATGCGTACCTGCGGCTCGATGAGTGGCTGCTCTACCATGAGGTACAAACCTGGCAAAAAGAGCGGGATCCCAAGAAAAGAAAGCTGGGGCAGGAGTGGGCGAGGCTGCTCAGCCGACAGGTGAAGTGGAAAATGTCTTTCACCGCAGAGTTTTCCGTAGATCAGATGCCACGGGGCGTTACTTTTTCCCGCAGTGAAGATTATGAGCGGCAAATTCGCCACCAGCTGCCTTTGGCATTAAAAAAAATGCCCCTGCGCATTGATCTGGCCACCCAGGATCCGCGGCCCTTGAACCCCATGATGGAAACGGAAAAAAGAATCAATATTTTCAACCCGGCGACGGGCCTTACCTCGCCGGAGCCCCTGCAAGAGATATACAGGTTCATCCCTGCCCGGGTGATTCACTTCCGTTTGTTTTCGTTAAGTCACGATCATGACGAGGAACTGGCAGTGGCGGCGGCAAAAGCGCTCAGCGGCTTTGCCGAAGCAACGAAGACCAATATCTGAAAAACTTATGGAACGTGAAACTACCGATATAACGCTCTTTGTGCGTACCTCCAAGGAGGAGATTGCCTGCTGGGATCGCCAGAGAATTGTTGACGCTTTGCTCAGGGAAACCACAATTGAGTCGGCTACGGCGGAAACTATCAGCAGGGAAGTGGAAAAGCAGATTATATCATCGGGCATCAGCCTGTTGACATCCTCGCTCGTGCGGGAAATTGTGGACGTGCGGCTGATCGAACGGGGCCTGGAAAAAGTCGGCAGGATGCATGCACGGATCGGTTTTCCCCTCTACGATGTCAGCCAACTGATCCTGCGTGAGAATAAGGAAAATGCCAATCTGCCTCACAGTCCTGAGGGCACAAATCTTATTCTGGCGGAAGGCATAAAGAGGGAATACGCCCTGATGGATGTTTTTGCATCGGAAGTGTCGGAAGCGCACGTCAGGGGCGATATCCATATCCATGGTTTAGGTTTCATTGATCGGCCTTACAGTTCCTGCCAGTCCCTGGAATATCTGAAAAAATTCGGTCTGAATCTTCCCCATGCCCTGACTGTCGCGAAACCGGCCAAGCATGCGGAGGTGTTGCTGGCCCATATGGTCAGGTTCAGCGCCACCCTGCAGGGGCACTTTGCCGGTGTGATTGCCTGGGATGCCATCAACTATTCTTTTGCGCCATATATGATGACAATGAACGATAAGGAAATAAGGCAGTTCGCTCAGATGCTGATTTATGAGTTTTCCCAGCTCACTTCGGCAAGGGGCGGGCAATCGATGTTTACTGACATTCATCTTTATTGGGAGTTGCCCATTCACCTGGCGGACGTCCCGGTCCTTGGGCCAGATGAGGAAACGGTTGGCCGGACTTATGGGGATTTTCAACCTGTAGCACAACGCTTTGCCAGGGCGCTTTTCGAAGTCTTTAAAAAAGGGGATGCCTTGGGCAGACCTTTTATCTTTCCCCGGCCGCTGCTGCACGTAAGTGAAAGATTCTTCGCGACACCCGGTAACGGTGAATTTCTCAGGCTTGCTTGTGCTGTTGCCGGCGAGAAGGGGAACAGTATTTTTGTTTTCGACAGGGAGAATCTGATCAGAAATTCCTGTGGCTCAACGTATGTGGCACTTACGGGCGGCGGAGCCCCCGAAGCGTCTTGGTGCAAGCGCTACGCCACCATCCAGAATGTTACGCTCAACCTGCCGCGGCTGGGCTATCGAGCTTGTCGTGGTGAAGGACCCCTCATGGATTTGATAACCAGGAGTATGGAACGGGCGGCACAGGCCCACAGTCAAAAGAGGGATTTCCTGGAAAAAATTCTCTCCTATGGTAATACGGGACCACTGGCCATGCTAACCATGAAGAATGACGCTTTTTCCTATCTCAGAATGAACAAGGCGGCATATCTTATAGGGTTTACGGGGCTGAATGAACTTGTGCAAACACAAACCGGCCGACAGTTGCATGAACCGGAGGGGTTGGCATCCGGCCATAAAATCATGACCCATCTGGCGACTGAAGCGGCCCGACTGAGTCGTTTTCATGGTATGTCTTTTGTCCTGGAGCAGACGCCTGCCGAGTCAACCGCTTACCGCTTTGCCCGCCTGGACCTGAAATATTTTTCTCCGGAAGCCGGTCGTTTTGTGAAGGGCGATATCTCTAAAGGAGAGATTTATTATACCAATTCCAGCCAGTTGGCGGTTGCTGCGCCTGTAACGCCCAGGGAACGGATCGAGAAGGAAGGATCGTTTCACGGTTTCATCGGGGGAGGGGTGATGACCAACATTTGGCTCGGCCCCTACCTTCCCGACACGGACAAGCTGGTGGCTTGTGTTACACGTGCTTATCAGGAGACCGGAAGCGGCCAGCTGGTTTTTTCCCCGGAATTTACCACCTGTGAAAGTTGTACCGGCACCTCGCGTGGGCTCGCCGTAAAATGTCCGGTCTGCGGTTCTGGGGAGACGGCGGGAATTGCCAGGATTGCTCAATATTTCAGTGGAACTTCCGGTTGGAATAAGGGCAAAATAGCGGAACTGCGGGACAGAAATGAACATCCCGAGCTGTCGGACCTTTGATGATCCACGCTTCTCAGGCAGTTCTGGCTATCCTGCCTGAATACGCAACAAAACCCAACACCCATAAAAATTAGCGCTTTTATCCGGTAAGGCGCCCTTGACATGGCGGGGGGCGGTAAATATATTACGGTGGGTTTTGCGGGTACTCACAGGAGCTAAAGGGTTGGAAGATTACATCATCAGATCTTTTAAAGAAAGCAGTCAGGTCAAGGAGATTTTCGTCAATGAGAATCTACCGAAGATCGTGGCGGTGGTGGAAGTCATGACGGCTGCCTTGAAAAGAGGCAACAAAATAATGATCTTCGGCAATGGCGGATCGGCGGCGGATGCTCAACATCTGGCGGCCGAGTTCGTGAACCGCTTTCTCATTGAGAGACCGCCACTCGCGGCCATGGCTCTCAGCACGGACACTTCCATTATTACTGCGATCGGCAATGATTATGATTACTCTGAAATATTCAGCAAGCAGATAAGGGCATTGGGGCTGGAAGGGGATGTAGCCTGGGGAATCAGTACCAGCGGCAATTCTCTTAATGTTATTAAGGGATTGGATACGGCGAAAAAGATGGGACTTACCACCGTCGTTTTAACCGGTAAAGATGGCGGCGCCATCGCACGCATGGCAGATTACGCCCTCAATGTTTCCTCTCACAATACGCCCCGGATACAGGAAACTCATATTACCGTGGGGCATGTGATCTGTGAGATGATAGATTTCAAGCTTTTTCAGCGGCCAGCCGAAAAATAGCTTAAATACCGGCAGTGGTCTTTAATAACAAGAAAGGTAGTATGCGGTAAATATTTTGAAAAAGCCAAAAGAAGACATAGAGGAAGAAGGGACGGAGACGGGAGCCAGACCCGACGCTGCGAACGCAGGCGCCGATGAACCGGCAATAAAGCTGGCAGAGGCGGAAAAGCAGGCTGCGGATAATTACGAAAAATATCTGCGCGCCGTAGCAGAGATGGAAAACTACAAGAAAAGGGCGGCCAGAGATAAGGCCGACGCCATCGCCTACGCCAATGAAAAGCTGCTCCGGGATGTCTTGCCGATTATCGACAGCCTTGACCGTGCTACGGAACATGCCTGTAAAGCCGACGATCTCAATGCTTTTAAAGAAGGGTTTAAGTTGGTCAAGGACCAGTTGCTTTGTTGTCTCGGCAAGCATGGCGTGGAAAAGATTGAAGCCCTGGGCGCCGTCTTTGACCCAAACCTGCATGAGGCAATGCTGCAAGTGGAGAGTGACACTGAATCTCACAGCAAAGTAATCGAAGAATTTGAAAAGGGCTATCTTCTTAAGGGCAGGTTGTTAAAGCCAGCCAAGGTATCGGTTGGCAAAGCCTCCCAAAAGGGATAAATTAAAATAAATAAACACTTATAGGGAGTGAAGAAGGAGGAAGTATCATGGGAAAGATTATTGGAATAGATTTAGGTACAACAAACTCGTGCGTTGCCATTATGGAAGGCGGAGACCCCGTTGTTATTGCCAATCAGGAGGGCAACCGGACGACTCCTTCCATGGTAGCTTTTGCGGAAAACGGCGAACGGCTGGTGGGGCAGGTTGCTAAGCGGCAGGCTGTTACCAACTCGGAAAATACCGTATATGCCGTCAAGCGCCTGATCGGCAGAAAATTTAAAACCGATGAGGTGCAGTACGACATCAAGGTTAGTCCCTTCAAGATCACGGAGGCGAAAAATGGCGATGCCCAGGTGACCATTCGCGGCAAGAATTACAGCCCGGCAGAGATATCGTCGATGATTCTGGTGAAGATGAAACAGACGGCGGAAGATTACCTGGGCGATAAAGTAACCGATGCCGTAATTACCGTGCCGGCTTATTTTAACGACTCACAGCGGCAGGCAACTAAGGATGCAGGTAAAATCGCCGGTTTAAATGTGCTGAGGATTATCAACGAACCGACGGCTGCGGCCTTGGCCTACGGCTTGGACAAAAAAAAGGACGAAAAGATTGCCGTCTATGATTTGGGCGGTGGCACTTTTGATATTTCCATCCTGGAATTGGGCGATGGAGTTTTTGAAGTCAAGGCAACGAACGGCGATACCCATCTCGGTGGCGAGGATTTCGATCAGCGCTTGATGGACTATCTGGCGACGGAATTTAAAAAGGATCAGGGAATAGACATAAGAAACGACAAGATGGCACTCCAGCGTATCAAAGAAGGGGCGGAAAAGGCAAAAATGGAGCTTTCCACAGCGATGGAAACAGATGTCAATTTACCTTTTATCACGGCGGATGCTTCCGGCCCCAAGCACATGAACATCAAACTTACCAGGGCCAAACTGGAGTCGTTGGTAGAGGATTTGATCAAGAAAACGGAAGGCCCCTGCCTTACGGCCCTGAAGGATGCTGGCTTAACCCCGAAGGACATCGATGAAGTGATCCTGGTGGGTGGTATGACGCGTATGCCCCGGGTCCAGCAGATGGTAAAAGATATCTTCGGGAAGGAACCCCACCGGGGAGTAAATCCCGATGAAGTGGTGGCCATTGGCGCCGGCATCCAGGGCGGCGTGCTGGCCGGGGAAGTTAAAGATGTACTCTTGCTTGATGTGACGCCCTTGTCTTTGGGTATTGAAACACTGGGCGGTGTCATGACCAAGCTTATCGATAAAAACACGACGATTCCGACCAAGAAGAGTCAGATCTTCTCCACGGCGGCAGACAATCAACCGGCGGTCAGCATCCACGTCCTGCAGGGGGAACGTTCCATGGCGGCTGACAACCGCACATTGGGAAGGTTTGAGCTGGTAGGCATACCGGCAGCGCCGCGCGGGGTGCCGCAGATCGAGGTGGGTTTCGATATCGATGCCAACGGGATCGTGCATGTTTCCGCCAAAGACCTGGGTACAGGCAAGGAGCAGAGCATTAAGATCACTGCTTCCAGCGGCTTGTCGGAGGAAGAGATCAAGAAGTTTATCAGGGAAGCGGAAGCCCATACCGAGGAAGACAAAAAGAAAAAAGAAATGATTGAGGCCAGAAATCAGGCCGATGCCATGATTTATGGTGTAGAGAAGAACATCAAGGAATTTGGTGACAAGATATCTTCCGACGAAAAAACCAAGATCGAAGAGGCGATTGCCCGCGTCAAGAAGGCTATGGAGGGCGATGATCTGGCGGAAATGCAGGCTGCCCAGGAAGAGTTGACCAATGCTTCGCATAAGCTGGCCGAAGCTATGTATGCCAAGGCTGCGGAGCCCCATGCCGGTGCGTCGGGCGGCGCTGATGACGGTGCTGCGGCTGGAGCCGGCAAGAAGGACGAGGATGTAGTAGATGCGGATTTTGAAGATGTGAAGTAGCCGTCCCAATTTGACGTCGGCAGTGCCTGGCGCCCAGGCTGATTTCCTCAGCCCGGGCGCTTTTTTATCTCGAATTTAGCTGCGGGCCGTGCTAATGCTTCCAACATGGACATAGACATTAATAGCATCCATAATAGAAACCACTTTTTTCTTTTGCTGCTCCTTCCTTTCCTGATCTCTTTACAGCTCTGGCCATCGCAGGTGTTAGCCGGCGCCAGGGCGAGGAATGGCGAAATAACGAAAGGGAAGGCAGTTTCCTTTTCCGATTGTCGTACCCTGACGGTTCTCGAGGACGGGGCCTATTGGCCGGTGCTTAAAGATGCTATCGATAAGGCGCAAAAGGAGATATACCTCTCTTTCTTCACTTTCAAAACGAAAGGGAAGGGGGGAGGTTGCCCCGATCTTATCCTCGCAAGTTTAGCAGGAGCAGCGAAAAGGGGCGTCAAGGTGGTGGTGGTGCTGGAGCGAGGCCGAGTCCCGGACGAGCAACTTAACAGAGAGAATTTGGAGACAGGAAAACGGTTGCAGAAAAAAGGAGCGCACGTTTATCTCGATGCTCCGTCCACAACGACACATACGAAAATGGCCGTTGTGGACGGTGAACATACCTTCATCGGCAGCCATAACCTCACCCAGTCTGCCTTGAAATATAACCACGAGATTTCTGTGCTGATCAAATCGCCGCAAGTGGCAGCGGAAGCGCGGAGCTATATTAACTCAATAATCACGACGGAAGGCGAACCGTTAATTAAGAAAGATTAAATATGAGATACCTCTTAACCAACGATGACGGCATTTATGCCAAAGGATTAAGCGCGCTTTACGAAGAATTATCCCAGGATGCGGAGTGTTTGATTGTCGCCCCCGAGGTAGAACAGAGCGCCGTGGGACACGCCATTACCGTATTCCGTCCCTTAATGGTCAGACGCGCCGACAAAAACGGCCGTTTTCTCGGCTATGCCGTGGCTGGAACACCGGCCGATTGTGTCAAAATCGGCCTCCGGGAGCTCTCGGAAGGGCCGGTCGATCTGGTAATCTCCGGGATCAACCGGGGCGCCAATGTGGGGATTAATGTTCTTTATTCGGGGACGGTATCTGCCGCGACGGAGGGGGTGATTCTTGGCGTGCCTTCCCTGGCGGTTTCCCTGGATACGCACCATCAGGCGGACTATGCCTTTGCCGCGCGGATTGCCAGGAAGATGGCCGCTTTCATGATTAAAAATGGTCCTTTTGCCGATTGCGTCCTTAATGTCAATGTACCGAACCTCCCGGAAAATGAAATCAAAGGTATCGTCGTGGTGAAACAGGGGCAGGGCAGATTGACGGAAAATTTTGACAAGCGGGCCGATCCCCGGGACAATGTTTATTACTGGCTGACCGGAGAGATGCATTGCGCCGACCCGGAAGACCCCGATACCGACGCCGCTGCCCTGCGGCGCGGGATGATTACCGTAACGCCGCTTTATCATGATTTAACACGCTATGATACCTTAGCTGCCTTGAATGAAAAGCTAACCAAAAACTTTTGACGAGGGTATTAACCATAAGTATTGATACAATCGGCAAGGGCAGATGCAAACAGTGCAAAAAAAGTGAAAGGTGAAAATAACGACATGAGTTACGAATGCGACGGTAAGAATATTGATGTGAGTTGCGCCATTATTGAGCGTGATGGTTTGATACTGGCAGCACAGCGCAGTGAAGCGATGGCCATGCCCCTCAAGTGGGAGTTTCCCGGCGGCAAGGTGAAACAGGGAGAGGAACCGGATACATGTTTGAAACGCGAACTGATGGAGGAGATGGGTATAACCGTCATCATGAAAAAAATGCTCCCTCCCTTAGGGCATCATTATCCTGATTTCACGGTCACCCTTTATCCCTTCGTATGCGCCATCGACGCCGGGGAAATAGTTTTGCATGAACACCGGGCCATTGCCTGGATGAAGTTCTCTGAATTGGCGTCTCTTGATTGGGTCGAAGCCGATTTACCGGTAGTTTACGCTTATCGAAGAAGTTTTTCTTCCCAGACCCCTTGACGAAAGCCCTGGATTTGTTCAAGTAAATTCCTCCCTTGACTAAACCCCCTGGATTTGCTTAGGTAAATCCCCTCCCCCTTGACGGATCAGAAGGTCCTAAAGGGGAGGGGGAGGGTGGGGGTGATTCGCTCAAAACCGCTCTACTTAGCCGTTAACCTGCATCGAGGCGTATTCCATGGGAGAGCAAATCCTTCTGGAACGGTTTTTCTGGTTCCATCAGGAAGCGAAAAACCAGAGATTTCCTAATGCTTCCAAGCTGGCCCACCGTTTTGAATGCTCCGTCCGGACGGCCCAGCGTTCCATAGAATACTTCCGCTGCCGACTCCATGCCCCGCTGGAATATGAAGCTGTCCGCCGCGGCTTTTACTACGATGATCCCGCCTTTCAGCTACCCATCCTGAGCCTTAATGAGCAGGAGCTTCTCGCTCTCCTTGTTTCGAAGAAGCTTCTTACCGACGCGGCAGCCGGTCCTCTCGGCGACGAGTTAGGCCACATCGTGGAAAAGCTGGGCGCCGTCCTCGCGGGCAATGTGCCCGGTCATGCCGATCCCGATCAGGCTTTTTCCTTTCGTTCCACTGAGTTTACCGCGGCCGAACCGCTGTTATTCGGCTGTGTCAGCAATGCCCTCCTCATGTCCCGCCTGCTGACCTTCAATTATTACTCGCCGGTCGGCCACCAATCGACCACGCGCATGGTGGAACCGCACCATCTGGTGAATTACATGGGCACCTGGCATCTGATTGCCTTTTGCCGCCTGCGCCGCGACTGGCGCGATTTTCTCCTCGCGCGCATCAGCGAATGCCGCGTTTCCGAAGAGGAATTTGTCCCCCATCCCGAAGCGGCATGGAAACCGCTGCTGACGGACACCTTCGGCATCTTCCAGAACCGGGAAAGTTTTCCCGTTGTCCTGCGCTTTTCTCCCATCCGCTCCCGCTGGATACGGGGCCAAATCTGGCATCCCGAGCAAAAAGCTGAGGAACTGCCCGATGGCTCCCTGCAATTGACTATCCCCGTTTCGCATGAAGCCGAGATTATCATGGAAATCCTCAAGCACGGTTCCCAGGTAGCGGTGCTGGCGCCAAAATGGTTGAGGAAAAAAGTCGGGGCGGAGATAGAAAAAATGCAAAAAAATTATCGGACATAGGACACGAACTGACGGGGGTAGGGGAGTAAAGTTATAACATGCAGGAAAGATATGTTGCCTTGGACGTGGAAACGACCGGCCTCTCGCCCTGGAAAGGCGACAGGGTCATTGAGATCGGCGCGATTGCCCTGGAAGGCGGCGACTTGATGGCTGAATTCAGCACCCTGATTCAAGCGCCGAGAGCGATTCCCTTTTGTGCGTCGCGGATTCACGGCATTACCGATGCGATGCTCATCGGGCAACCGACGCCGGAAGAAGTCTTCCCGGCATTGAGGGCCTTCATCCAAGACAGCATCCTCGTGGCGCATAATGCCAGGTTTGATCTTGGTTTCCTCCGCCGCGAATACGAACTGCTGGGAAAAAGATTCCATCACCGGCACATCTGCACCCTCGAAATGAGCAGAAGTCGCTTCCCGCGCCTGAGTAATCACAAACTGGAAACCGTCTATCGGCATCTTATAGGTATAAACGGGGTGGGTGGCGTGATGCGGCGGGGACATGATATAGGATTGCAAAGCAATCCGTTTCGTGTCCCCGGAAGCGGGAAACAAACTCACCGCGCCCTCGACGACGCCCGCATGGTGGCCGGAATCTGGCTGGCGATGGAGGAGAGATGAAGGAACTACCGGCATATTTTTGTTATTGGGGCAAGGCAAATCCAAACTATCCTAGGGAGCCGAAGTGGCATCCGTTGGTTTACCACTGTCTAGATGTGGCGGCGGTGGCGCGGACTTATCTTTCAATACAGGATAACCTTCTGTCGTCTCTTTGCGCTATTCTGCAGGCAGAACCTAAAACTGTTCTTGATATGGTTGCCTTTGTCTCTTCTTTCCATGACATTGGGAAAATGAGTAAACCTTTTCAGCAATCAATGCCTAAATTAGCTTCGCCATATGACGAACAATCCGAAAAAAGGCATTCAATTGGTCATGTGCTCCCAGGGTGTCTCATATGGAATGAACTTTCTTCGTTACAGACCCTTCGCGATGAAATCGGCATAGGCGAGATGTTTGATACTTGGTCATTCTCCGCACTTGCTCATCATGGTAATCCGCCGCAGCAGAGTGGGTCGCTGATCATGCTTTCTCAATATTTCCCGAAAGAAAACCGTGATGCAATGGAGCATCTAATAAGAGATGTTGCCAGTCTCTTTTTGGATGGAAAAAGGCCGTTCATGGGGAGTCAGGTGAAGGCTGACTATAACCATGCATCATGGATTATTGCGGGCATCATTGTTGTTTCCGACTGGATTGGATCGAACCATGATTGGTTTCGATATTCAGAACTTTTTCGGGATGGCGATGCCATCGATAGTTTACGATGCTACCTAAACGAAAAAGCACTACCCGCTGCAAGCATCGCCCTTGCCAAATGCGGACTGCATCCAGTGCAAGTATCACAACGTACGGGTATACACCTTCTTTTCCCCTCCATCGAACGTCCGACCGAGTTGCAAACTCTAGCGGAATCTGTCGAAATTGTTGACACCCCAACTTTGTTCGTTATTGAAGATGCCACAGGAACAGGAAAAACTGAAGCTGCTATAGTACTTGCACACCGCCTGATGATGGCTGGTAGGGGAGAAGGAATCTATTTTGCTCTTCCTACTATGGCGACATCCAACAGGATGTACGAACGGATTCATAAGGTATACCGGAAGCTTTACGACGGCGGCGCACCAAGCCTTGTTCTGGCTCATAGCGCTGGGAAAACGGCGTTAGCGATGGAGCGGCATTTCACCGAAGAGAAAACCTGTGATGAAGATTCGTTCTACGAGTGCAATGAATGGATTGCGGACAATCGAAAGAAGGCGCTGCTGGCCCATATAGGGGTAGGCACTATAGATCAAGCGCTTATGGGGGCACTTAGAATAAGGCACCAGTCAATGCGACTTCTGGGGCTTTCAAGGAAGGTGTTGGTAATTGATGAGGTTCACGCCTGTGAACCATATGTGCTTGAATTGCTGAGAGAACTTCTTACTTTTCATGCTGTGCAAGGAGGGAGTGCAATACTTTTGTCGGCGACCATACCTACAGGTCTTCGGAGAAATCTCGTGAATGCCTTCGTAAAAGGGATAAACGCACAGCCCGAGCTATTCGGCAGGGGATCTTTTCCCTTGATCACGCGCTATGATCATAGCCTAAAGCAAATAGCCGTACCTGTGCCGCATGACAATGAACTGAAAAGAAGACCCTCTTCCCGTCCGATAAGCGTTAAAGCAATTTACAGTATTGATGAAGCCTGGAACATTATCAAAAAGTCTCTAGAGGACAGGAAATGCGTTTGCTGGGTAAGGAACACGGTAATCGATGCCTTTGATGCCTACGATAAATGCCGTGAATTCCTCCCTGTTTTGTTTCATGCCCGATTTGCTCTTGGTGACCGCCTTCGCATCGGGACGGAAATCGAAAAACGATTCGGAATTTTAGGGCGTCCTGATGACAGGCGCGGCAAGCTTGTCATAGCAACGCAAGTCATCGAACAATCGCTTGATGTAGATTTCGATGTAATGATTACCGACCTGTCGCCCATTGACTCGCTTATTCAGCGGTCAGGCAGGCTGCATCGTCACCGCATCAGGGATGAACGCATTCTATGTGTTTTTATGCCTGATCCAAATAAGGTAGTTGGTGCCGACTGGTATTCCTCTGTGTTTCCGAGGGCGTCCCGACATGTCTATCCGCATCATGGTCATCTTTGGCTGACTGCACGCTGGCTTGTCGATCATGGGAGTTTTCGGATGCCTTTTGATGCCCGCGAAATGATTGAGTTCGTATACGAAGGTAACACCGAGGCACCGGCGGCGTTGCTGAATTCGGAAATTAGGAGCGCCGGCGATGATGCCGCAGGTGCACAGGTAGGAAGGTTAAAAGCCCTCGATTTCGATGAAGGCTATTCTCCAGAAGGCTGGAAAATATGGCTTGACGATGAAAGCGCACCCACGAGACTTGGTGCGCCAACTTCCACAGTTGTTCTGTGTCAGAGACATAATAATGGTTGCCTTCAGCCTCTCATCGAATTAGGAGAACAGGGATGGGATGCTTCGAGCCTTACTGTAAGGAGTGCCTTGATCTTTGATGAGAATCCATCGGATAAAGAAGAGATTTCGGCAGTCAAGGCTGCAAGGAAAAAGAGAATATTCGTCATCATGACTCAAAGCGGTATTCTCTGGACCGGTCATGCCGTTAATAGGAAAGGCAAAATAGTTGTTGTCGAGTATAGTCATAATAGGGGCTTGCAGGTTTTTGAAACATGATAGTGTAGAACTGTTTTTAGGGAGGTGCGCGTGAATATTCTTATGGATGAATGGCTCCCCGTTTATCTTAAGGACGGGAATCCAACAAGAATAAGACCTTATGAGATAACCAAGAATCTCAAAGAAAATCCGGCGGTCCGAATTGCTTTCGACCGGCCAGATCTCGATGCAACAATGGTGGAGTTCCTGATCGGAGTTCTTCAAACATTTTATTGTCCGGATGAGCGTGTCGCTGGTGGGGATTGGACATACATTTATAGTAAGCCGCCCGATCCTGAAACACTACGTTCTGCCTTCGAACCTTTTACTACATATTTCAACTTGCTGGGAGGCGGATTCAGATTCATGCAGGACCGCTCTATATGTGGCGATAAGAAAATGGAAGAGATTCTTCATCCGGGTGCTCTTCTTATCGACTTTGACGCGAATCAGTCTCATTTTTCAAAACGCCGAATCGAATCACTCTGCCTTTCGTGTATGAGTGCTGTTCTCTACACGCTGCAGGTAAGGGCGAATACTGGTGGCCGCGGACATATGCAGAATATCCGCTCAGGAAATGCTTTTACCACACTCGTTAAGGGGGATACCCTTTGGGAAACATGTTGGTTGAACGTGTTGGGGAGAAGTCAAGTTGAAAAATACGGTAATGCTTTAATAACAAATTGCACTGAGCTTTTTCCGTGGACAAAGGAGTCGGTAGAAGGGTTAACGATGCGTCCTGAAGATGCGTCGCTATTGCATTGTTATTGGCAGATGCCAAGAAGAGTTTTTTTAAAAAGCATAAATCATGGAACTTGCATGCTCTGTCACAAAGAAGATATGTGCGTTACCGAGGTAATATCGAGTTCGAAAGGGATAAAATATGCCGGGGGGAATTGGTATCACCCATTATCTCCAGTGATTGAGAAGACAGAGGATGACAAAACAGTTTTCAAACTCGTCGAGCACAAGGAATATGGCACTCGTTATAAGCACTGGCTTGCCTTGACGCGCACCGAACCCGCACCTTGCGTTGCGGCTGCCACGAGAAGAAATCAAGCACGAAAACTATGGGCATTTGGCTATGTGTGCAGGAGTAAGCTCGCGCTTGCCTGGGATGAAGGGGAGTTCCCCGTCTTTTTGGGTGACGAACTGGAAAGGAACGACATGCAAGAAGCCGTAAAAAAAATGGTGGATATGGCAACAAAAGGAGCAGACCTCTTGCAGAAATGTGCCGGCAAGGCCGTGGCTTTGATTGCCAAGGGCAGCAAAGGCAAGAAATTTACCGACAAAGCCCCTTTTGCAACGCGATTCTGGGAGGCTTCTGAAAATGACTTTTACCGCCATGTAAATCGACTTAAAGACGTTTTTTCGGGACAAACTGACCTTAATGCCATTATTACGGATTGGGGTAAGCGCGTGAATAAGCATGCAATAGATATTTTTGATGGCTTAACGGCGGTAGCAGACTTTAATTCCGAAACGATTCGCATTGTTGCCGAACATCGCGTCATGCTGATAGTGGGTCTAAAGAGTCTTTATACGACAAGGAAGGAGGGAAAACGTGGAAAAACTCAAGTTTCTGGAAAATGAAAAGGCGTATGAAATCTTTATGGGCTGGAGAAAGGAACTTTCGAAGTACACAGCAGCACGGGCGGCGTTGCGAAGAGCGAGAACCCCGCTCGATGTTGAGCAGGTCGGCTTCTATCATGCACTTGTCAGGAGACTACGAGATGCCGGCTATGAAGTGAATTCTTACAACCGTGACCGCATTGCAGTTGCCGCAGCTCTTGTCTCACGCATAAAGACTCATAGCGGCAAGGACACCTTCGCCGCACAGATGTCAAAACAACGAAACAGGAGACCACTTGTCTCCCCAATGCGGCTAAAACGCATCCTCGCAGCGGAAGAATATGAAGACATATTGAGAGAACTTACGTCGGCAATACGGATTATGGAAGAGCGCGGGAACATTGCCGATCTGGCCGAATCTATGATCAACTGGAGTGACCAGGCACGACGTAATTGGCTTTACAGATATTACGGGAATAATGACATCTAAGAAAGGAGATCAGTACCATGGAATTAAGAAAGAAAAACACTTTTCTACAGCTTCACATTCTCACTGCCTATCCTCCGTCTAACCTGAATCGGGATGAATCAGGTATGCCGAAAACGGCCAAATTCGGAGGCGTTGAGCGAGGCAGGATTTCATCGCAGTGTAATAAGTATTGGTATCGTAACGGCGATATATTCAAAAATATAACTGACTACACAGACAAGAAGTCATTGCGCACCAGAAAGTATGTCTCTGCCAAATTTGCTCCGAAGCTTGAAGAACTGGGAGTTGCTGATGACGATATCAAAATATGGGCCTCTGATGTCTACAATTTGCTTGGCGGCAAGGTTTCGGAAGACGCTTCTGACAGTGATGCCGAGGAACTGGACGGAATAGAAGCCGAAGAAGATGCCGGAAAATGGGCAGAATTTGCCCACAACCAGGTGATTGTCATTTCGGCCGCTGAAGTCAAGGCCCTGGAGAGTATTGCGGCGGACATTGCAGCGTATGTCAAGAAAGAGGACTATCCGAAATATATCGACGAAGTTGTGAAGCGTCGTAGCAAGAACGAGGAAAAGAAAAAAACACAAAAGAAAAATGACAAGAATGCCAGGAAGAGCCAAGCCAAGAAAAATCCAGCAGCCGATGAACTTATAAAGCAAATTGATAAATACGCCAAGGACTATCCCCGGTCTGTTGACATTTCTCTGTTTGGCCGGATGTCAGCATCGCATCCAGATTGGAACTTTGAGGCGGCCTGTCAGGTGGCTCATAGTATAACGGTACATCCTATTATTAACGAGGTTGATTACTTCACGGCAGTTGACGATCTCAACAAGCAAGGCGCGGCTCTCGTAAGTTCTGCGGGGTTCAATTCTGGGCTCTATTACCTCTATGTCTGCCTCGACTCGAAATCGCTCCTTGAAAACCTCAATAATGAAAAAGACCTTGCAAAAGATGTCGTAGAAGCGCTGGTTTACTCTTTGATAGCCGTTTCACCCGGCGGCAAGCAGAATTCTCATGCATCTCGTGCACTGGCGTCTTTTGTTCTTGCTGAAAAAGGGCCGGTTCAGCCCCGATCCCTGGCAGCGGCATTCCTCCGGCCGATAAAAGGGGAGAATCTTCTTCCCGATTCAATCAAAGCGATTACAAACGTTAAAGAAGATTTTGACAGGGCTTATCCCTTCGCAAAACCGGAGGAGCATATTTTTGATGTTCACAATCGCAAAGGGACAAGTGAAACACTGGCTGAATTCTGTCGCTCTATTCCTGAGTTCAATGTGTGAGGTATGGTCATGGAGTTTATAGCTATTAGACTATACGGTCCAATGGCCTCGTGGGGGGATACGACGCTTACAAGGCGTCGGCCAACGCTTTATGCCCCGACCAAATCAGCCATTGCCGGTCTTCTCGGTGCGGCACTCGGCTGGCCACGAGACAAAGGGGAGGGTTTTTGGCTGGAATTTGCGTCCTCGTTTGGCATGGCGGCCAAAGTCGACCATGTGAGACCGCAGACGCTTGGCGACTATCATACAGTGTTTACCTATAAGCAAGATGAACCTTTGTTGTGCGCTACACGTAGCGAAGAAGTAGAAGTAATAAGGAAAAGGTTGAGTGCGAGAAAAGACGACTGGAAAAACTGCCTCATTTTGACGAGTCGTTACTATTTGGTCGACTTTCTTGCCACTGTTCTAATTTGGCAAAGGAGGGAAACTCTTCCGCCGCTTAAGGATATTGTTGAAGCGCTGGTATGTCCGCGGTTCAGTCTTTATCTTGGAAGAAAATCCTGCCCTCTTGCTTTACCTCTGGAACCAAACATTATATCGGCAGATTCTCTCTCGGAGGCTTTTATAAAAACAGCTAAGTGTTTCACTCAATTTGAATGCGTCAAATCTTTGCAGCGTGGAAAGGAACCGATGATCTACTGGGAGGACAGCGTGCCACTCGGAGAACCGCTTGGTAGCGCGTCTGTTATGACCAGAACATGTAACGACATCCCTGTTTCACGAACCTCATGGACATTTTCGAGTAGGCCATTCAATTATGCTTCCTGGCCTAAGGAGGTGCCGACATGATCTTTAGTCGTATTTCACTTAAAGATAACGCAACCTCAGCGGAGCAAATCTGGTCCGATGTTAGCACTCAGGATTATGCACTTCACCAGACTGTCTGGAAGTTTTTTGCAAAGAGTGAACAGAAACGAGATTTTCTTTTCAAGGTTGAGAGAGTGAGTGGGGTGCCAGTGATTTATGCTGTATCTCAAATGCGCCCATACGTTCCTGTAAATTCAGCATGGTATGTGGAGGCTAAGCCATACGATCCAGTTTTTGCAAAAGGAGACCAACTTTATTTCTCCATAAGGGTTTCGGCGTGTAAGAAGCGCACAGAGGCAAGCGGTAAACTCAAGAAAACCGACATTGTAATAGCAAAGAAACGGATGTTACTTAAGGAACTGCCGCAGGATCAACTCCCTTCAAACCAGGAAATAACACATAAGGCGGCATCAGAGTGGATGAATAGACAAGGAGAACTCAAGGGTTTTGAGCTGGTTGATTTTCAGGTAACCCGGCACGAATGGCATGAGTTTGAAAAGAATGGTCAATCAGGGGCAAATCAAATCAGTTTTCCAACGCTTGATCTCGACGGAACACTGCGCGTCGTATCGCCTGATCACTTCAAACAAATGCTATTCAAGGGAATAGGTTCTGCGCGAAGCTTCGGCTGCGGCCTTATGATGGTAAAGCGGATTTGAGGTGCTGGGATGGAAAGGAGGTTAAGGTGGAAACGAATATCGCCGTATTTAGAGGGAAGGAAATACGTAAAACTATTCATAAGAATGAATGGTGGTTTTCCATCATTGATGTAATCGAGGTACTTACCGGAAGCGACAGGCCGCGCAAGTACTGGAGCGATCTCAAGAAGAAGCTGATTTTAGAAGGTTACGGCGAAGTGTCCGAAAAAATCGGACAGTTGAAAATGAAAGCCCCTGACGGAAAGATGCGCCTTACTGACTGCGCCAATACGGAAACCATGTTTCGCATCATCCAGTCCATCCCCTCCCCCAAGGCGGAACCCTTCAAACGCTGGCTTGCCAAGGTCGGCTATGAACGGGTCCAGGAGATCGAAGACCCGGATCTGGGAACGAAGCGGACGAAAGCGCTTTACAAGGCCAAGGGCTATTCCGACGCCTGGATCGAGAAACGGATGCGCGGCATCGCCATTAGGGAAGAGCTAACTGATGAGTGGAAGAATCGGGATGTGAAGGAGGAACGGGACTATGCGATCCTCACGGCGGAGATCGCCCAAGCGGCGTTCGGTGTTACACCCGGTGAGCATAAGCAGTTGAAGGGTTTGAAACGGGAAAACCTGCGGGATCACATGAACGACTTGGAGCTGATCTTCTCGATGCTTGGCGAAGCGGCAACTACCGAAATAACAAGAGTTGATGATGCTCAGGGCTTTCAGGAGAGCAAGATGGCCGCGCGCAAGGGTGGAGAGGTCGCCGGAACGGCGCGAAAAGACCTGGAAAAGAAAACCGGCAAGCGGGTCGTCTCGCCGGAAAATTACCTGAGCGAACCGGAAATCAGGAAACGGCTGAAAGCATAGCAATAACCAGGAGGCATTCACATGGCAAATGAAGCTCAAAAAACAGAGCACTCCGGCCCGAAGAAAGGGTCTGGCGCTTACTGGGGCCGGAAAAAGGCGGCAAAGAAGGAATCCAATCGGGTACGACGCGAGACCGACAAAAAGGATTCGAATCCGGTTTTCATGGAAAGTTTAGAAAGTGATCCCCATGAAGAAGAATAAAACAGAGCCAATGAAAAGCGAATTGATTTTGTATCAGACAAAAGACGGAAAGACTAAGGTTGAAGTCCGGCTTCAAGATGAGACGGTCTGGCTGCCCCAGAGGCTAATAGCGGAGTTGTTCCAGAAGGATGTCCGGACCATTAATGAGCACATTGCCAACGTTTATGGCGAAGGCGAATTGATGCCGGAGGCAACTATCCGGAAATTCCGGATAGTTCAACCTGAAGGAAACAGGCAGGTGGGCCGTGAAATCGAGCATTACAATCTTGATGTGATCATCTCTGTGGGTTACCGAGTGAAGTCTCTTCGCGGCACGCAGTTCCGCATCTGGGCCACCCAGCGGCTCAGGGAATATATCGTCAAAGGCTTCGCCCTCGACGACGAACGGCTGAAACAGGCCGGAGGAGGTCTTTACTTTGATGAACTCCTGGCCCGCATCCGGGACATCCGCTCTTCGGAGAAGGTCTTTTGGCGCAAGGTGCTCGATATTTATGCCACCAGCATTGACTATACGTCTGACTCCGAACTTACCCGGCAGTTCTTTGCTGTCGTGCAGAACAAGATGCACTGGGCTGCGCATGGTCACACGGCCGCCGAGATTATCTACGAACGAGCAGATGCAACCAAGCCGAATATGGGCATGACGACCTGGGCCGTCGGCACACCTCGTAAAACGGATGCTGAAATCGCCAAAAACTATCTGAGCGAAAAAGAACTCGATGTGTTGAACCGGATTGTCAGCATGTATCTCGATTTTGCGGAGCTTCAGGCATTGAATCGAACGCCGATGCATATGCGTGATTGGATAGCCAAGTTGGATGATTTCTTGAAGTTCAATGAGCGGGATATCCTGGCGCATACCGGTAAAGTAAGCCATGAAGAGGCTTTGAAAAAGGCCTACAAGGAATATAAACAATACTGGAAGGCGTGCCTGGATGAACCGACACGGGTGGAGAGGCAATTCCTGGAAGAGGTCAAAAAGATAAAGAAAATCGAAGGAAAAACCTCAAAAAAAGTGAAGTAAAGCCATGATATTTTTGTCAAGGATTGAAATAACTGTGCAACAAGAAAGGCATTTCCCTTATGACCAAGTCCATTTTTCCATAAGGATGAGCGCCATTATTGTGATAGTGTCAAAAGTTTCATGAAAACATAGGTGGAGACATGAAAGGGTCACAAAAAGGTGATTTAGGGGTGTGGAGTTACCCACAGCCAACTCTCCGTCTGCTCTATAAAGGCTGCTGCGAGTTGGCTATGGATAACTCCCAGGGGTTTAGCTTGCCAGACTGA
>JBAQLR010000126.1:0-62330 GCA_049302035.1 Syntrophales bacterium | reverse complement strand
CAACCGCCGGGCGCCGACGCTTTTCTGTTTCTTCATCGGCCACGAAACGCTTCAGGTACTTAATGGCAAGGGCTTCATCGAGATTGGCCCGGCGGCAGTTCGCTTCACAGGGCCTGATGCAAACCCTTCCCAAGGTGCCCGCCATGCAGACGCTCTTCCGGATGGTCGCCAGCGACTCCGTAAATTTCTGTTCACTGATTTCTTCCAGATAACGGGGGATATCGAGACTGGATGGGCAGGCGCTGGTGCAAGGGGCTGTGACGGCAAAAAGATATTTGCCTTCCTTAACCTTCTCGCCCGCGCCGATCGCCTTTTGAAAAGACTGGGGGAAATGTTCCAGGGCATGGAGAATCGGCAGCATGCCGGTCTGGCCGATGGAGCAAAGGGCGCCATTCCGAATGCTGCCCGCCAGGTCTGTAATTTTTTGCAGGTGCGCCACTTGCCCGGCGCCGGCGGCAATTTCCTGCAGCCAATCGCTGACAATCCGGGTGCCGATACGACAGGGGAAACATTTGCCGCAGGACTCCGCCTGCACCGCAACGGCATACTTGGCGCACATATCCACGATATCGACATCGTCATCGCGAAGCACAATGCCATCCCAGCCCATAAAGGCTTTAATCGGCTCCTGCACGCCAAAGTCGGCAGGAAGGGCGATATTCCGTGCGTCCTTGCAGTCTTTCTCCGCCAGGTTCCTGTTATCGACGATTTCCTGCCGCCAGGAGCTGAATATTACATTTGCCATAAATGAAATCCTATCTGTCTATCTCACCCAGCACAATGTCGATACTGCCAACTGCTGCTACGACATCGGCCACCATTTGCCCTTCAATCATTTTGGGCAAGGCGCCCAAGTTTATAAAGGACGGCGGCCTGATCTTCATCCGAAAGGGCTTGTTGCCGCCGTCACTGATGAAGTAAAAACCAAGCTCGCCCTTCGACGATTCGATGGACGCGTAAACCTCGCCCACTGGAACCTTGAAGCCTTCCTGCATGATCTTAAAGTGCCTGATGAGCGCCGCAATATCCTCGCCCACCTGCGCCTTTGCCGGCGGCACCACCTGCAAGGCATCGGCAGCGACAACCGAACCCGCGGGCAATTTGGCGATAACCTGCTCCGCAATCCTGATGGACTGCTTCATCTCCAGCAGCCGCACGAGATAACGATCATAGACATCACCTTTCGTGCCCAGGGGAATTTCAAAATCAAAATCCTCGTAACTGGAATAGGGGTAGGCCTTCCGCACGTCGTAATTAACGCCGGAAGCCCGCAACACCGGCCCCGTGACGCCGTAATTGATGCACTCCTCCGCAGACAGAGGCGCGATATTTTGCGTCCTTTTTTTCCAGATGATATTATCCGTCAGAAGCGTCTCATATTCCGCAATGTGTCGCGGCATGTCCGCAAGGAACTCCTTGACGCGGGGCAAAAAGGTATCGGGAATATCGGCCGCCAGACCGCCGATCCGGATAAAACTGGGCGTCAAACGGGCTCCCGTCACCAACTCCAGGATCTCGATGACCGCTTCTCTCTCCCGGAAGGCGTAAAAAAGCAGCGTCATGGCGCCGAGATCGAGGGCGTGGGTGGCAAGCCAAAGCAGATGGGCCGAAATCCGCTGGAGCTCGGCAAACATGACCCGCAGATACCGTGCCCTCTGGGGAATCTTGATGTCCAGAAGCTTTTCCACGGCCAGACAATAGGACAGATTGTTGGAAAGGGCGCTGGTATAGTCCAGACGGTCCGTCAAGGTCAGGCCCTGGGGGTAGGTTAGGGATTCGGAGAGCTTTTCCACCCCCCGATGAAGGTAACCGATGTGCGGCACGGCCTTGACAACGATTTCTCCATCCAATTCCAAAAGCAGGCGCAACACCCCGTGCGTTGCCGGGTGCTGTGGCCCCATATTGATCGTCATATAACGAGTTTCAGCCATCTCTTTGCGGTCCTCGTATTAATTAATTATGAAAAAACAACACGGTTAACGGCTCAGTCACTGCTCTTCCGGCAAACATACATTGAAAAGTTTCCCGAAGTCAGGTCCGGCCAGGGGATAATCCTTTCTTAAAGGAAAACCGGCAAAATCCTCTTCCAGCAGAATGCGCCGCAAATCCGGATGATTGCGGAAGCCGATGCCGAACATGTCGTAAGCCTCCCTTTCCAGCCAATCGGCCGCCTTCCAGATATCGCTCACCGTATCTACCGCAGCTCCTTCTGCCACCTCGGCCTTGATTCTCAACCGGTTGCTAAATTTCATGGAATGCAGCAGATAAACAACCATAAAACGCGGCGAAATGTCGCCACGATCCACACCGGCAAGGTCCAGCAGCAAGTCGTAGGAGCAGTTCTCGCTTTCCTTCAGAAAAGCCATGACGTCCCGTAGCTGCCCTAAGCTTACGGTGATGGTAGTTTCGCCCCGGAACTCGACAATATTCAGCACTGCGTCGGGATATTTCCCTCTCAGCAAGTCGCCTGCCATGCACCTAACCATTGCTCTCACCCCAGGGCAAACTGACCAGCTTCCTGGAACCGGGCGCTTCCCTGCCAATCTTTTCCTGCAAAGCGATCAAGCCTTTGAGCAGACCTTCCGGGCGCGGCGGACAGCCGGGAACATAGACATCCACGGGGATGATCTCATCCACCCCCTGGACGACATTGTAAGTCTGAAAAATTCCCCCGCTACAGGCGCAGGCGCCATAGGCAATAACCCATTTGGGCTCCGGCATCTGCTCGTAAATGCGCTTCAGCATGGGGGCCATCTTTTTTGTGACCGTGCCGGCCACAATCATGAGATCCGCCTGGCGAGGAGAGGGGCGGAAGACCTCCGAGCCAAAACGGGCGATGTCGTAAGTGGCCGAACTGGCCACCATCATCTCCAGCGCGCAGCAAGCCAGACCGAAAGTCACCGGCCAAACGGAATTTTTCCTGGCCCAATTAATCACATCCTGCACAGAAGCGGCAGCGGTGTCATCTATTCCCATTCCAAGGCACCTTTCTTCCATACGTAAAAATAACCGACAAGGAGAATAAAAATGAAAAACAGCATCTCCAGAAAACCGAACATTTTGAGACCACCCGCCACCACCGCCCAGGGATAGAGGAACATAACCTCAAGGTCAAAAATCAAAAACAGCATGGCCATGATATAGTAGCGGATATTCATTCTCATATGCGCCGGACCGATGGTCTGCATGCCGCATTCATAGGTGGCACGTTTTGTTTTCTTACGAATGTTATGACCGAGGAAATGTGATGCGCCGACCATCAGGCCGGCAATGAACAAGCCGAGGCACAGCATGACAAGAATGGGAAGGTATTCAATCATGGTCCAAGAACCTCGCGAGAAAAAGCGTACACAAAATCACTACAAAGTAACCATATGCGGCTAAGAAGCCGCGAGGTTAAAATCATACTAACCGCTGCAATTTCGCGGTGATACCGCTTTTCAGCAGCATCCGCTCCCCCGACAACTCCAAGGTGTGTTGTCGATACAATAATTGCGACAACGTTGTCAAGAAAAATCCCGTATCATAAATTTTTTACCCTCGCTCTTTAACATGCTGGCGGTTGCCCTGCTGAACCAGATCCAGCATCCATGAGATCGGTGTCCATTTTTTCAACCTACATCACCCAACACGGCATGCCATTTGCCTTACAGCGAATAACATAATGGCTATCGAGTCGTCATTTTCTGGAAGGGACTGAAAAGAGGGATGTAATTGTTACAACCTCTAAAATCCCTTGACTTCCTTCTTAAAGGGGGTAGGTTGTTCTCGGGAGAGGGACTGAATAGTTACATTTTAACAACAAGGTGTTTAATTTTAAACAAGGAGAAACGCATCATGAGAAGTATCTGGAAATTTATCAAGTTAACAAGCCTGCTCGCGGCTATCGCGCTACTTATATTGGCCTGCGGAGGTAGTGGAGACGAAGCGCCCGCACGCTCGACAACGCTAACGGGAACTGCGGCGGCCGGTGCGCCGATTATCGGGACGGTGACAATTAAGGACAGCACAACCCCCACCGCTCAGACAAAAACCGTTACCATCGAGGCCAATGGCAAATACACCGTGGATGTTACCGGTCTGAAAGCACCCTACATGGTGCGGGCTGACGGCTATGTCGGCGGCAACGAGTATCACCTGTACTCAGCCGGCACATCGGCGGACGTGGGAGGCACGATCAACATCACCCCGCTCACCGATTTGATTGTGGCGAATATCGCCGGGTCGATTGCCAAAACATATTTTGACAACGGCGCCTTCTCCACCCTTACCGCAGTTCAGTTGACGGCACAGTCCGAGGCCCTCAGGGCCAAGCTTCTTCCTGTCCTACAGGCAGTGGGTGTCAGCAGTTCGATCGACCTGCTGCGGGCCTCTTTCAGCACCGACCACTCCGGTCTTGATGCGGCTCTGGACGTGCTCAGGGTGACAACAGATACGACCACAGGTGTTGCAACCATTACAAATATCATCACCCAGCAGCAGATGACCTCAAATATTGCGACCGGGATCTATACCGGTGTCCTGGACAACACGACAGACGTGGCAACCGGCGTAACCGACATACAGAAGATCAGCGCTGGGTTCAAGGCATTTTCCGCTCTTTTTGCCACGAGCCTTCCCAGTGAGACCAACCCGACCCTGCTGAGTCTGTTTGATAGCGCTACCTTCATAGACGATGGGCAGAACCTGGCCTCTTTCCTCTCTGAACTAACCACTGAACAGGACATTATCGGCATATCGTTTGCCAATATCGCCATACAATCCATGGATGCGGCAATGGGAACGGCCGTGGTTGCGTTTGATGTCATTCAGAATGGCAAGGTAGATAATGATGGTCCGGAGCCATTTCACATGATCAAAAAGGTAGATGGGAAATGGTATATGCAGGGGAACCAGCGCATTGCTCATGTTCGCATTAGGGCCAGAGCAGAGTATCAATCCGTCAATACGCCTGCCACGATAACTACGGGCCTATGGATCAATATCGAAGACCGTGGCAGCAAGGGCATTACGTCAGCAGTGGTTAACGGTGTCGGTCTTACTAGTCCAGTTACTCTGATCAGTCAGATCAACACCGAGTGGTTTGCTATTCAAGGGGACATGTACAATGGCAATAATTATTACATGAATGACAGTCAAATTGCCGCCATCGCCGATACAGGAGAGGTCTACACCGTTCAACTCTACATCGGGTCAACCTTGTCAGCCACCTACACCGAAAAGCTCCGGAAGCGTCCGTACCTGAACACCGAATTGACGGCTGCCTCGTTCCCGACCATCACCTCGCCAATAATGGCCGAGATGCGCGCCTTTACCGGCGGCAACGCAACAGTTACCTGGACCCTGCCCGCCGGGCTCACCAATGACTGGCTGTCAGCACAGATGAATGACAATTCAGGTAATTCAGCCAGGGCTGAATTCTCACTCGCGTCGGCGGATCGAAGCAAATCATTTACGCTGAACCCGATAACAAGCACCGGTCAGACCTTCACCCCAACAGGTGGCGGAATATGGCTGGGAGCTTGGGATAGCTTCGGCAGGCAAGTTGCCACAAGTATGTGGTAACAATCGTCATCAATAGTAATGGGTTGTTTTTAGGCGGGGTCTTGTGCCCCGCCGGACCCCGATCGGGCATCCAGACGGGTTCGGTGCCCCGGCGACATTTATTGCAGGAGCATCGTTCGCGGCTTTTGCGACAATGGGGTTGCTCCTTTACCCTTCTAATGTGTGAACAACAGGGCACAGGGTACGTGCGTGATCAAGCTTGCCCAACCAATAAGGATTGATGAGACCTGCAAGGTCGCATTCAATCCTTTGTTCAAGAAGCCGCGTGGGGCGGCCTATATATAGGGTAAAGGTTCGAAGATTTGATGGGGGAGGGAAGAAAATCGGAAGGCTATCGGCGCTTCGAGAGGCTGTTTTTGATTTGCTCTCGGGAAAACGTGTCATTATTCATATAATAATACCCGTATCACGCCGTTGAAAATCCGCTTTCGTCTCTGTCTTTGACAATAGATGCTTTAATCGCTCCTTCTGGTCATCGCTTAATAATGTCGGTGGTCGCATATCTCCCTCCATAGTTTTTTTATGGAGGATGTTGTATGTTAGTCTATATACGAATGCAACTTAGTATCAAACTTTGGGAAGGAATATTTAAAGCTGCTTGTCGATGAAATCAGGATCGTTAAAGAAGAAGTGCACCTGTCAGGGAGCTTGGCGGCCCTGGCAGGTGCACTTCGTTCGGCAACGGAACTAGGTTCTGGATCTCTCTTCCAGGCATGCCCAGTTCCGTCTTATATTGGCTCCCCAGCGCGGACTCGAACCACGGACATGGTGGTTAACAGCCACCCGCTCTACCGACTGAGCTACTGGGGAATGTTTTTATCTACAACTGGTGCAGATGGCCAAGTTCTCCACCGGCACGCCCGCTTTTTCACTTATAAATCTTAGCTGATCCGTCGGCGCGAAATACCGGCCGCAGGTCTTGCAGGCAGTCATCTGGAACGTCCGGCCCCATATCGTCCGGGTGTCCAGGGTGGTCCTCATTTCGATGTGACCCGTGGGACACACATAGGCGCAGGCGCCGCAACCGATGCAGGCTGGTGGATCCTCCTTGAAGGGGCGGCCTACGACCTTATGGGACCCGCGGTAGGACAAGCCGATGGCGCACGCGCCCACAATCTGTTCGCAGGTCTTTACGCACTGACGGCAGAGAATACATTTGCCCTTGTCCGTGTCGGGCACGAAGCGCGCCTGTGGTTCCACACCTATTTCCCGGGCCAGCTCCTTCAATACGTCCGCCTTGGGATTCCTCGCCATGAGGAGCTGCAGAATCAGGCGGCGGACATTCAGCACCCGCTCGCTCTTCGTATCCACTTCCAGACCTTCTTCCACTTGATAGAGGCAGGAAGCAACTACTTTTGTACGTTTGCCCTTTTTGATTTCCACCGAGCAGAACCGGCAAGCGCCGGATTGTTCCAAGGCTTCGTGGGAACAGAGGGTTGGGATCACTATGCCATTTTCACGGGCTGCCTGCAAGATGGTTGCTCCTGCGGGGGCCTCAATTTTCTTGCCGTCTATGGTAATATTAGCCATTTTCCTACCCTTATTGAACGTTGATTGCGTCGAATTTACAGCTCTCCACGCAGGCGCCGCACCGAGTGCAGGTCGCCTCGTTAATGACATGGATTTTTTTCTTTTCTCCCTGTGCGGCTCCGGTGGGGCATACCTTCGCACAGACACCGCAACCCGTGCAGTTGTCGGCGTTGATGCTGTATGAAATAAGCGCCTTACAGACACCGGCGGGACAGCGCTTGCCCTTGATGTGAGCCTCGTACTCATCGCGGAAATACCGGATGGTGCTCAAAACAGGGTTAGGGGCGCTGCCGCCGAGGGCGCAGAGGGAACCGTCCTGGATCGCCTGGGACATTGTTTCCAGTAACTCCACATCGCCTTCCCGTCCTTTACCGGCGCAGATATCTTCCAAAATGTCCCGCATGCGACGGACGCCTTCCCGGCAGGGCACGCATTTCCCGCACGATTCTTCCTGCAGGAAGGCTAGAAAATACTTCGCCACATCGACCATGCAGGAGCGATCGTCCATGACGATCATGCCGCCCGAACCCATCATGGAACCAACTTCCGCAAGTTTGTCGAAATCCACCGGCAGATCAAGCAGGCTTTCAGGGAGGCAGCCGCCTGAAGGCCCGCCGGTCTGGACGGCCTTGAACTTTCTCCCCTTGGGAATGCCGCCGCCCATATCATAGATGATTTCCCGCAGGGGCATGCCCATGGGCACTTCCACCAGACCGGTATTGTTGATCTTTCCCACGAGGGAGAAGATTTTTGTGCCCTTGCTGTTAGCCGTGCCGATGGCGCTATACCATTTGGCCCCTTTGTTAAGGATCAGCGGGACATTGGCCCAGGTTTCCACGTTGTTTAAGACAGTGGGTTTATCCCAGAGACCTTTTTCCACGGCATGGATGTACTTGGCGCGCGCTTCCCCAGCCTTGCCTTCGATGGAGGCGAAGAGGGCGGAAGATTCGCCGCAAACAAAGGCGCCGCCGCCCTTGCTGAGGGAAATATCAAAATCGAAACCGGAACCCAGGATATTCTTGCCCAGGAGACCCGCCTGGCGGGCGTTTTCCAGGGCCATGGTCAGATGCATGACCGCCAGGGGATACTCGTTGCGCACATAAAGGAATCCCCGACTGGCGCCGATAGCGTAGGCGCCGATAATCATGCCTTCGATGACGCTGTGGGGGTTGCCTTCCATCAGACTCCGGTCCATGTAAGCCCCGGGATCACCTTCGTCGCCGTTGCCGATCACATATTTTGGCGATCCGTGCGCTTCACGACAGGATTCCCATTTGACGCCGGCGTGAAAACCGCCGCCGCCCCGTCCCCGCAGACCGGCATCCTTGACTTCCTTGACCACTTTTGTCGGCGTCATCTGCAATGCCTTGGCCAGGGCCGCATAACCGTCCAGAGTCAGATAATCCTCAATCCGCGTGGGGTCGATCATGCCATTGGAACCAAAGATGAGCCGTTTTTGTTTCTTGTAGAAGGGGACGTCTGCTTCTTTTTCTATCCGTTTGCCCGTGGCGGGATCACGATAGAGGAGTTTTTCCAGCACTTCGCCGTTTACGACGGTTTTATTAACGATATCAGCAGCATCAGTCACCTTCACCTGCTGATAGAAAATATTTTGCGGTTGGATGATGACGAGGGGGCCTTTTTCGCAGAAGCCGAAGCAGCCCGTGGCCCGAACTTCCACGGCCAGCTTGTTTTTGGCGATCTCCGCCTCCAAGGCTTCCTTCACACTGATGCACCCGTAGCCACGGCAGCCCGTTCCGGCGCAGATTGTTACTATTGGTTTTTTGGGATCCCACTTTTCTTTCAGTTTTTTCTGGAGTTGGCGCAAGGCCGTGGCGTTGGCAATCTTTTTCATGATTTTTGCGCCCCTTTCTGCAGCGGCCCGAGAACCTTGTCCACTTTAGCCATGGTTACCTGCCCGTGGTACTCTCCGTCCATTACCATGACGGGGCCGAGGGCGCAGGCGCCGACGCAGTTAACGGTTTCCAGGGTAAATTTGCGATCGCCGCTCGTTTCGCCCGGTTTGATTTCCAGGGTTCTTTCCAGTTTGTCGAGGATACCCGCCGCACCGCGGACGTGGCAAGCCGTACCCACACAGAGTTTCACGATATGCTGGCCCCGTGGTTTAAGGCTGAAAGCCGTGTAGAAAGTCGCCACCTCGTATATCCGCGTGAGGGGGATGTCCATTTCGTGGCTCATCAATTTCAGCATGTCCACAGGCAAATAATTATACGCCTCTTGTAAATCCTGAAGAATCGCCAGCAGGGAACCCGGTTCAGAGTGGTAGCGGGCGATAATTTCCTTGAGCCGTTTACTGTCTTCTTTTTTCACAGTTGACCTATTCATCAAATCACCATCAGCAGTATTTTATCTTATTGATTATATTTCATCCCAGGATTGGGAATGCTCCACTTTGTTGAGCAGCTTCCGGTACTCCAAGTTGACCCTGTCCTGAATGAACTTAATCTGGTCCGGCCCGAGATGACGAAATCTCCCTTGAAGTTTCAGATAGTCTTGCATGGGACGCAAGTCTTGCTGCGGCTCAATTGTCATGCGGTACTTGCCGTTTTCCACTTCATAGAGGGGGAAGACACCTGTTTCCGTCGCCATGCGCGCCAGCTTCATGGTATGTTCCGTAGCAGAGCGCCACCCCGTGGGACAAACGCTGAAGCAATGGATGTAGGAAGGCCCCTTGACCTGGCGCGCTTTTTTTACCTTGTTCATGAAGTCGATGGGATAACCATGGGAGGCCGTCGCCACATATGCGAGATTGTGGGCCACCATGATTTCCGGAAGATTCTTTTTCCACGTGCTGTTGCCGCTGCTCACCTTGCCGGCGGGCGCCGTTGTTGTCGCCGCGCCGAAGGGCGTAGCGCTCGAGCGCTGAATGCCCGTATTCATATACGCTTCATTGTCGAAGCAGACATAAAGCATATTGTGACCCCGCTCCATGGCGCCGGAAAGGGCCTGAAGACCAATGTCCATTGTACCGCCATCACCGCCGATGGCCACGGCCTTGACATCTCGGTCCGCGATCTTTCCCTTGCGGCGCAAGGCCTTTAGACCGGCCTCTACACCGGAGCACACTGCCGCAGCGTTGGGGAAAGCCACGTGTATCCAGGGCAGTTTCCATGCTGTCGTGGGGTAGAGGCTGGAAACCACCTCCATACAGCCCGTGGCATTGGTGATTACCGTATCCTTGCCTAATGCCTTACACATAAGGCGCACGGCCAAGGCCTCGCCGCATCCCTGGCAGGCACGATGGCCGGGGCAGAAATATTCTTCCTTGTCCGTCAGTTTCGGGGCATATAAATCGAAGTTTTCCACTAATTTGACATTGCTTGGCATGCTCATGCTTCCCTCACTCCGTAGAATTCGTAGGCTTCCCGCTTCTTTTTTCCGCCACTCTTGCCTGCTTTAAGCAGGATGGCGCTGAAATCTTCCATGGTCATGTCGCGGCCGCCGAGGCCGATGAGCTCGTTGATGACGGTGGGGCGGTCAGGCAGGTCATAGAGAGCGGAACGGACTTCCACGCCCAGAGGGCCTCCGCCTGCTCCAAAAGAAACAGCCCGGTCGGTGGCGATCAGCGTTTTTGCGCCTTTAACGGCTTTCCTCAGCTCCTCCCGGGGGAAGGGACGCCAGAGTTTCAGTTTCAGCAAGCCCACGGGGATTCCTTTGCTGCGCAGTGCATCGATTGCCAACTCTGCTGTTTCTCCCACGGAACCCATGGTAAGGATCAAAACCTCAGCCCCTTCCGTCTTGTATTCCTGAAGGGGTTCATACTTGCGGCCGAAAAGCTTTTCCCATTCTTTCCAGACCTCCAGGATGACTTTTTTTGAGTTCATCAGAGCCGCATCCTTGGCCTTCATTACCTCGGTAAATATTTCTGGCATACCGATGGCGCCCATGGAAACAGGCCGGTCCGGATGGAGCGTCGCGTAGGGTACGAAAGGGGGCAGAAATTTATCCACCTCTTCCTGATCAGGCATTACCAGCGGCTCTACCATGTGGGTGAGTTGGAAACCATCCATGTTGAAATTTACCGGCAGCATGACATCGCGATGTTCGGCAATCTTGAAGGCCTGAATGGCCATATCCACCGCTTCCTGACCATTTTCCGCAAAGAGGGAAATCCAGCCGCCATCACGTTGATACATGATATCGCTATGGTCGTTCCAGATGCTGAGCGGACCCGATATCGCCCGGTTCGCAATAGACATGACAATGGGGAGCCGCATGGCCGAGGCAATGGGGATAATTTCCGTCATATACATCAAACCCTGGGAACTCGTGGCGGTAAAAGTCCGCGCCCCCGTGCCTGCGGCCCCGACAACGGCGCTTAAAGCAGAGTGTTCCGATTCAACCGTAATGAATTCCGCATCGATTTTCCCATCCGCGACGATATCCGAGAGATGCTCCGCCACATGGGTATTCGGAGTGATGGGATAAACAGCCGCCACATCAATCCGGCACAAGGCCACAGCTTCCGCTACCGCAACCGCTACTTCCATCCCGATTCGTTTTGACACGGCTTATTCCTCCTCCACCATTTTAATGGCCAGAGGCCAGCACTCGTGAGGACAGATACCGCAGCCCTTGCAGTAGTCAAGATTCGCCGAGAAATATCCGTCCGCATCTTCCGCTATGCATCCTTCCGGGCAGACGATGTAGCAGAGTCCGCACTTGATGCATCGAGACTTATCCAATACAGGCCGTTGCGACCGCCAGCTCCCGGTATGGTACTCACCCGCGCTGCCGGGCTCGAATACTACACAACCCAGGTTAACGCTCCGCCAATCTTCTGGCCATTTATTTGCTCCCATTACCTTACCTCAAAAAAGTCTTTTTAGTTGATCTCCACCTCTTCATAGGCTCTTCTCATGGCCGCCAGGTTCTTCTGGGCAATTCTCCCGAAGCGATGCTCCACAGGCCCACGCATGGCATCCATTTCGACCACGTTTGTCGCCTTGATGAGAGCTCCCAGCATGGTGGTGTTGACGATGGCGACGCCCAGTTCCTGGCGGGCGATGGCCAGGCCGTTCAAGGTGCCCAGGCGGCCTCTGTAGGCGAGCGCCTTTTTGATTGCCGCCCTGGTTTTGGACGTGCAGATAATTAATGTGCCTTCAGGTTTTAAGCCCTCGGTGACGTTTATCACACCCACCAGCCCCTCGTCGAGGACAACGACGACATCGGGATGGTAGATGCCGGAACGGGCCTTTATCCGCCTGTCATCGACACGGTTAAACGCCGCTACTGGCGCCCCTCTTCTTTCCGGGCCAAAGCTGGGGAAGCCCTGGGCAAATTTACCTTCTCCAATAGCCGCCAAGGCAAGCAATTCCACGGATGTCACCGCACCCTGACCGCCTCTTCCATGCCATCTGATCTCTAACATCGAATAAACTCCTACTTTAACGTTTGTTAACCTGCCGCGATAAGAACCAAATACTCCAAGAAGCAGGTCATGAGATATGACCACCAACCACCCCGAAATCAAACTTGCCCGAGATGTTCGGCGAGCCTGTTTTCTCTTTTGTGGGGAACTGCGTCGATGAACCAGCTTAAGAAATTGCTGTAAAGGCGCCTTGTTAAGCGGAAAAACGTCATCGGACCTATTATAAATATTTTGCTATGTCAATAATTTTTTTTTGACGACGGCAATCAGCGCTTCCCCCGCCCAGACAGGCTTGATGGTTAAGGCGCCGAAGAAGAGAAGCTGGTGACGTGCCGGCATGTGGTGCAGCCTTCACCCCTGCCCACACAGCACTTCGTAAATCATTAATGCCTCCGGGAACTCTCCGCTGTTATAGACATCCCGTTCCCGCACCTCAGGATGAGTGTCGCAAAGGGCTCGGAGGGTCTTTTCACTGATCAGAATTCCGTTGGGCAGCGACCGGGTCATTTCCTGAATCTTGAAAACAGCGTTAACCGAGTCGCCGATGACCGTATAATCCATTCTCTTTTCGAAGCCGATATTGCCTACCACCGCTTCACCCGTATGGACGCTGATGCCGGTAATGATCGGCCTTTCCAGTTCCCCCACAAAATGGTCGTTGATCGAGCCGATGGAGGCCTGCATTTCCAGGGCTGCGGCCACGGCATGATCGGCATCATGGATATCGGAAACCGGGGCGCCGAACAGGGCCAGGAAGCCGTCCCCCAGATACTTATCTACGATGCCTCCATGCTTAAAGACAATCTCCCCCATGATGCCGAAAAAATGATTAAGGATGGCCACGGTTTTTTGGGAGCCCAGGGTACGGGCCAAGAGAGAAAAACCCCGAATATCGATGTTCATCAGGGTTATGGTCTTCAGTTCATTGGCGGGTGGTCTCCCGCCGTCGTTGTCATGGATGATCTTGTCCACGATCTCCTTGGGAACGAACTTCTGAAACATGCTCCGGATACTGCGTTCATGTTCCGTTGCGGAGAGGGTTTCCTGATAGAGGCGGGCATTTTCCAGGGCAATACTGACGGTCGTGGCGATGGATTGCAACAGGCGCATATCGTTGTCATTGAAGTCGCCCCCCAGTTTATTTATTACCTGGATAACCCCGATTACACGGCTTTGGGAAATCAGAGGAACACAGAGGACAGAGCGGGTGGAAAAACCGGTGCGCTTGTCAAATTCAGGGGAAAATTGTTTCGATTCCAAGGCGTTCCTGACCATAATCGGTTCGCCACGGGTGGCGCAGTAGCCCGCAATCCCCTGTCCCAGTTTCAGCCGCAGATTCTTGAGCGCGTCTGGCGCGCCCTTTTCCTTGACGTTAAAGCTTACATTGAAGGTCAGTTCATCCTTCTCCAGCAACAGGAGCGAGCCTGCCTCCACCTCCAGTGTTGCCCGGATCAGGTCCATTGTGTGTCCCAGAACTTCCTGCATATCGAAGGTAGAAGCGGCCAGGAGGCTGCCAATTTGTTTGATGAGCGTCATCTCCTGATCCCTTTTGATGATCGAGGCCGACAGGCGGTCTTTTTCCATGGCCAGCGCCAACAGATTGGCCAGAGCCTCATTCCGTTCCGGTGGGCCGTCAAAGAAGCCGCGCAGCAGGCCCATTGCCAGGACTCCTTTGATGTCACCCGCCGTAAGAGGGTAAAGCAGGCAGGAATGCAGCCCGCAGCTTAAAAAAAGCTCCTGTTCAACAGGGTGGGGTAACTGGGAGGGATTATTTATATTTATGGTGAGCCGTTGCTTGAGAACCTGTTCCAGAACGGTGTCGGCGTAGGGATAGTCCTTTTGCTGCGGCATGGAGACTTGCATATCGGCCAGGAAGGCCGCCAGGCTCATATGGCCGGGATTATTTTCGTTTTCCACCAGGATCATGGCTACATCGCAGGGGACATCTTCGCGGATCTTCTTCAGCAGGGCTTGCAAGCGTTCGCTGTCCCGGAGGCTGGAGGTCAAGATGGCGTGCAGGTCATTCAATACCTTGAGATGCAACTCACCGGCCTCATACTTTTTCATCAAAGCAAGATTGTCATAGGTGAAGGCGGCGCTGCTCAAGAGCGGGCTTAGAACCGCGATATCATCCTGGGTAAAGGGGAGCGACGATTCGCGTCGCGACAGGTTCAGTACGCCAATAACCTCTTTGATGCCTTTTAAGGGCATGCAGAGGAAAGCCCTGGCTCCGTATTGGGCACGGTTGGAGCGGGCAAAGCGGAAGTCTGTCTCAATGTCATCCACCAGGAGAGGGGATTTATTGATCACGGCGTATTTGGCGATGCTGTCCGCAAAAGCGATCCGGTCTCCTTTACTCAACCTGCCCTCGTGCCCGATGTTGGCCTGCATGATAAATGATTCCCGTTTCGGTTGCTCCAGAATCAGGACGGAACCGATGTCAGCATCGGCTAATTTCATGGCCCGTTCCAGGGTTACATAGAAAAGGTCCTCCGTATCAAAGGTGACATAGCAAAGGTCAGAGAGTTCTTTCAGGATGGAAATCTGCGAAACACGCCGGTCCAGCTTACGGAAGCTGCCGAGCAGTTCCTTCTCCAGGGTGCGAAAAGACTGGATGATGCCCTGTGTTTCGCTGAGATTGCTTACTGGGACGACGTCTTTAAGGTCTTGGGCAATTGTTTTTTCCATGCCCTGCGAGGTAGTCCGGATATCGTCGAATATCTTCCGGATGATGTTATACCCGGCAAGCGCGGAAATCAGCAGGGCCAGGGCGACAAAGGGAATAAGATTATCCTGTAGCAGATCGTATTTGAGGATAAAATACGCAAACCCCAGCAAGGGAAAGAGGAAGAAAAAGGCAAAGGCCACACTCAGCGAGTGGTGGAGCCCCTTGTTTTCCATGGACAAATTGTCAGATATTTTTCGCCAGTTCATTTTCCGTTTCATCACCGTACCCTTCATGCTCGCGGGCCTATACCACATAAGGGAAAAAACTTAAAGATAAGAAGATCCTTTTACAAATCGTTTTTGGAAATATGGTCGATCCAGGGAATCGATGCATATTTTTTTACCTCGGCCCGGCGCATGAATGAAGCGATCGCCGCCGATGTAAAGGGCCACATGCGAGACCTTGCGGCCTTCGGCGGCGTGGAAAAAGATGAGATCACCTTCTACTAAACGGTCGCGCGCGACGGGGCTACCGGCATTGCTTTGCTCCTGGGAGGTGCGGGGCAGGTCAAGACCGTTTAGCTGATAGACGGTCATCGTCAAGCCGCTGCAGTCAAAACCGTTATTAAGTCCGTCGCCGCCCCAAAGGTAGGGCACACCAATAAAGCTGCGCGCCGTTTTGACAAGTTCCGCCCGAAGCGCGGCAGGGTTGATGCCTGCCCGGGCGGCGGCATATTGTCCGGGGCTGACGACGTAATAATCGGCAATGACGTCTGCTTCCTGAAGCGATTGAGCGCGTTTAAGGGCGTCAGTACGGGTGGTAAAGTTGCCGAAGCGCACCTTAAAGAGCCCCTTTTCGGCCAGAAAATAGGTCGCATCCACACCTTGCCCATGCAGGGTCTCCGTCAGCCGGGAGGCATTTTCCACCCTGGCAAAGGCGCCGACCTGAACGGTATAGCCCATGCGGGCCAGGGCCTTTTTTCTTGCTTCCCTAATTTCCCGGTACGGTATGGTGGGGCCAGCGCATTCGACCAAGAAAAGGAGGGCCAGGATAGGGAGAACTGTGCCACTCCTTAGCCCTTTACCGGGATTGTAAACCATGTGAATCCTTTTCTGCACCCCAGTGGTCCATGACATAATGGCGAGCCTCCTCCGCAAAATTGAGCAGGCCGTCCAGCTGGGCGTCTTCCACCTCTTGCAGGATCTTGGCAAAAAGAGGACCGGGCTTAAAACCCAGCTCTATCAGTTGATGGCCCGTGATCAGGCGCGGTGGCCGGAGTTTCTCCGCCGGTGTCTCCTGCAGTTTGGTCCGGCAAAAATCGTAGTTATCCAGCATGCCGTGGCTGCCCAGACAATCGAGACGGTGCAGCTCCAGGTGGAGCGGAAAATCAGGCATTCTCAAAAAACGTTTCAAACGGCTGGGGCGCATCTGCGGAACATTCATAAATATCATATGCTCACGAATCAAGGCCAATACCGTTTCCATATCCGCTCCGGAGAAGCGGAGTCTTTCCATGATCTGACGGGCAATTTCCTCTCCCCTTTGCACATGGCCGTAAAAATGGACGCCCCTTGCATCAACAGTGCGGGTTACCGCTTTGCCCACGTCATGAAGCAACACGCCCCAGGCAAGTTGCGCCCCTACTCCCGCTGGCGGCAGTAAGGCAAGCATTGCCAGGGTATGCTCCCAGACATCGCCTTCTGGATGAAATCGGGGGGGCTGCGTGATGCCGATGAGCGACTGGACTTCCGGGAGAATCTCCCGCAGCAAGCCGGTCTTTGCCAGCAGCTCCATGCCCCGCCGCGCGCCCGGCCGCGTGATGATCCTGGTCAATTCTTCCCGGATACGCTCGGCGCTGATCCGGTGGATTGCGTCGGCATTTTCCTGGATCGCCTTGAGGGCATCGGCATCAATCTCATAATCGAGACCGGCGGCGAAACGCACTGCCCGGAGCATCCGCAGGTGATCCTCGGCAAACCGCTGTCGCGGATTACCGATGGTGCGCAGCAGGCGCCGCTCGATATCTGCGCGGCCCCCTACATAATCGAGGACCTGTCCCGTCTCGGGATCCATCAGGAGGCCGTTAATGGTGAAGTCCCGGCGCCGGACATCCTCTTCTGCCGTGGCAAGCTCGACACAGGTGGGATGGCGGCCGTCGAGGTAGTCCTTCTCCGTGCGGAAGGTGGCCACTTCATAATTTTCGCCGCCTTCGATAACCAGCACTATCCCGAAGCTTATCCCCAGGGGGATGGTATGGGCGAAGAGCAACCTTATCTCCTCCGGCAGGGCGGATGTGACGATGTCATAATCCCCCGGCAGGATGCCGCGGAGCAGGTCACGGACGCAGCCGCCCACAAGGTAGGTTTCGTGACCGGTGGAGCGCAACCGGCGCAGGATAACGTGCAGCGATGCCGGTAAGGCCGCCAGTCTTTCCCGCAGGACGGGCGTCAAATTTTCACGGGGGTATCCGCCCCCAACTTGATGGCGCATAGTTCTCCACACATGGTGCAACCTTTTTCCTTGGCTTTAGCGCTGATTTCCAGCAACCTTTCCGCCTTTTCCGGATCGAGGGCGCTGTCGATCTGTCCCTGCCAATTCAGTTCCTTTCTGTTTTTGGCCATGGCGAGATCCCTGGCCATGGCCCCGGGCAGGCCTTTGGCCAGATCGGCAATGTGGGCGGCAATGCGGGATGCCATGACCCCTTCCCGTACATCTTCCAGGGTTGGCAGCCGCAGGTGTTCGGAAGGCGTGACGTAGCAGAGAAAATCTGCGCCGGCGGCGCCGGCAATGGCCCCGCCGATCGCGGCGGTAATATGGTCGTAACCGGGCGCAATGTCGGTGGGCAAAGGGCCTAGCACATAAAAAGGCGCGTCATTGCAGATGCTTTTCTCCAACCGGATGTTAGCCTCTATGTCCTGGATCGGGACATGTCCCGGCCCCTCGATCATGACCTGCACGCCTTTTTCCCTGGCCCTTTTCGCCAGCTCTCCCAGGAGGATAAGTTCCTGCAATTGTCCCCGGTCGGTGGCATCGGCCAGACATCCCGGCCGCAGGCCATCACCCAGACTCAAGACCATGTCGTAGTGTCGGGCAATGGTCAGCAGGCGATCATAGTATTCGTAGAGCGGATTTTCCTGGCCGCTGCACTTCATCCAGTTGGCCGTGATGGAACCGCCCCGGCTGACAATTCCCAGCAACCGCCCCTGGGCATTAAGGCAATCCAGGCTCCGGCGTGTCACGCCACAGTGCACGGTGAGGAAATCCACCCCGTCGTCACCGTTTTCTTCGATGACGGCAAAGAGGGCATCGGCCGTCATGGCCGTGACGGCTTTGCCCTGGGCAATCATGGCGGCGGCGGCCTGATAAATCGGCACGGTGCCAACGGCCAGGGTTGAAGCCTGCATGATCGCCTTACGGATGGCGGCCAGATCGCCGCCAGTGGAGAGATCCATGAGCGTATCGGCGCCCGCCGCCGTCGCCACCTGCACCTTGGCCAGCTCCAGCTTCCAATCGGCATGATCGCCGGAGGTGCCGATATTGGCGTTGACCTTGGTCCGCAATCCCTTGCCCACGGCCAGCGGCTTAATCGAGGCGTGCCGGTTGTTGCGGACGACCACAATATTGCCAGCCGCCACGCCGGCCCTGATAAATTCTGGGGATACTCCTTCCTGCGCGGCGCATATCTCCATGTCTTCCGAGATTTGCCCGTTTATTGCCATTTCCAGTTGCGTCATCTTTTATCCTCCCGGCAGTCTCAACCTGCCCCGTTCCTATTAATCTTAAAGCAATGTTTCCGGGTGCATCAATCTTATCCTTTTCACCGGCGGGGGGCCAGATGGTTGAGCGGCCCCCGCCCTTTGCCCAGCGGCCAGGCATGCCGGATCGCCTCCGTGACATAGTTCTTGGCCTTGGCCACCGCCTCCGGCATGTCGTAGCCTGCGGCCAGGAAGGTGGCAATGGCTGAGGCAAAGGTGCAACCCGTGCCGTGGGTGTTCTTGGTGTCAATGTGTGGCGCTCGGAATTCATGAAAGTTGCGGCCATCGTAAAGAATATCAAGCGCCTCTGTATTCCTGCCCGGTAGGTGCCCGCCCTTGATAAGAACATTGCCCACCCCCGTTTGACGTATGATCAGGGCCGCTTTCTTCATATCTTCCGGGCCGGTGATGATGATGCCGGATAAAATCTCTGCCTCGGGGATGTTGGGTGTAACCAATTGGGCAAGGGGCAGCAATTCTTCCTTAAGCAGGGGGATCGTGTCCGCATCCATGAGTGCTTCTCCCCGTTTGGCCGCCAGGACCGGGTCTATAATGACCCTGGCGAGTCCGTAGGTTCTGATCCTGGCGACCACTGTTTCCAAAACTGCCCGGTTCGGCAGCATTCCGGTTTTTATCGCATCAAAACCAATGTCCGCAGCCAAAGCATCAAACTGCCTGGCCACGAGGTCAGGCGGTAGGGCAACAATCTCCTGTACACCCAGCGTATTCTGGACGGTCAGGGCCGTAATTACGGTCATGGCAAAACCGCCCAGGATGGTAATGGTTTTCACGTCGGCCTGAAGGCCCGCCCCGCCGCTTGGATCGGAGCCCGCGATAGACAGGATGCGCACCGGTTTCATCCTAATCGCCTGCAGGGAAGTGGCCCGGTTGGTGATATTTCACCAGTAAAAGGCTGCCGTTGGCCACCGAAACGACGGCGCGGTCTGCGGCCAGCAGATTGCTGATTCCGTAGGGAAAACCGATCTCCATCCTGCCTCCGTTAAGGGGATAGGTAAAACCCTTCAGTTCTATCCCTGTCGCCGGGGAGGCAAGGGGGAAAAGAGAAACTGTTTGGCCGATCAACCCTTCAATCACCGTGCTCTTTGTAATGACGGAAACTTCGCACCATTCATCGACCAGCTTGGTTGGAACACCTTTGTTCGCCCCCGCCGCCAGGAGAGAGATGTTGGCCAGGGTGTGATCTATTCTGCCCCCCATGCCCCCGTATATTCTTACTTCTGTGGGCAACAACTGCCAGGCATATTCCAGGGCGAGCTGAGTGTCCGTTTCCTTCTTTTCCCTTGGGCGGCGCCTGATGTGGCTGCCTCTTTCCATAAAGTGAGCCAGGATTTCCGGCGTCAGGGAATCCATATCGCCGATGATTACCTGCGGTGTCATGCCCAGATTTTTGAGGTGACGAGCGCCGCCATTGGCACAAACAAGCTCGCCAGGACAAAAGAGCGCTGTCTGCGCCCGGAAAAAATCATGGCTGCCCAAGGGGCCGCCGGCAACAACGAAGATACAACTAGTTTCCTCCGCCATATTTAACTTCTTTCAGCCGTTATCTGCCTGTTTACTTTAATACTTTGCAAGAAGCAAGCAGATTTAAACCTGCCTTTGGGCAGTGTGCGCGGCAGGGAAAAGATGTTATCCATTTTCATCCTAAGCCTTTTAACCCGAAGAGTTCCATGGCGTTTTCCGTTGTGGCCTGGGCAACTTCCTCGTAGGCGAGGCCTTTAAGCTCGGCTATCTTTGCCGCCGTCTCGGCCACATAGGCCGGTTCGTTACGCTTTCCCCGGTAGGGTTGCGGGGCCAGAAAGGGGGCATCCGTTTCTATCAGCAGGCTGGTCAGGGGAACATATTGCACCACTTGCCGCAGTTCTTCCGCTTTTTTGAAGGTGACCGTGCCGGGTACGGAAATGTAAAACCCTAAATCCATAAATTTTCCGGCCATGTTACGGTCCCCGGAAAAGCAGTGGATTACCCCGCGCAACTTACCCCGCCGCCCGCCCAACATCGCCAGGATTTCCTGGTGCGCCTCGCGGTCATGGATGATGACGGGCAAATCCAGTTCGGAGGCCAGGGCCAGCTGTTCACCGAAGCTGGCAATTTGTGTCTGCCGGGGTGACCAGTCATAATGGAAATCCAGGCCGATCTCACCGTAAGCCACTACTTTATCCCGGACGGCCAGTTGCCGGAGTGAGTCATATGTGTGGTTATCGATGCCCTTGGCATCGTGGGGATGGATCCCCAGGGCGACATAGACCTCGGCATAGCGATCGGCGAGCCCCAGGGCTTTTTCGCAGTTGGCAAGGGTCGTGCCTACGGTGATCATGAATTTGACCCCGGCCTGCCTGGCCCTTGCCACGACAGCGTCCCGGTCAACCTCAAATTCATCCATTTCCAGATGGGTATGCGAATCAATTAGCATCGGCGCAGCCTAAATCAGAATGAATCTCGGTGTCAACCATTTTTCCCTCGACAAAAAACTCACTCAATGCTTTAATGGGCCATCAGTGAGGGGGTTGGCATGCGTCAAGGATGTTATAATTTGCCGCAGGGGTGATTCTCTCCATGGGCTCGGGAAAATATAATAAATTATGACCACGGCAATTGTTATCCTGTTAATACTCATTCTGACGAACGGTATTTTTGTCATGGCGGAGATTGCCCTGGTTGCTGCCCGTAAGACCAAGCTCGACATCGATGCCCGGCAGGGCGACAAGCTGGCAGAATTGGCGCTCGAAAATTCCCTGGCGCCGGCCAGGTTTCTGTCCACTGTGCAGATCGGGATTACTTTGATCGGCATCATTACGGGGGTTTACAGCGAGGAGATTGCGACAGGGGTGGCCTCTTTTTTGGCCGGCTCAGGGTTTCACCCGGCCCATGTCCGTTCGCTGGCCCTGGTTGCAGTTGTGTTCCTGGCAACTATTGCTTCCATCGTGATCGGTGAGCTGGTGCCAAAACAGATTGGTCTCACCAACCCGGAAGGGATCTCCAAGGCTATGATTCGTCCGCTTCTTGGCCTGGCCTACCTGCTTCACCCCGTTGCCTGGATTCTTGCCCGTTGCAGCGAGGTGATTATTCGCCTGATGGGAATCAAGCCCTCTGCAAACTCCAAGGTGACGGAAGAGGAAATCAAGGCCATGGTGCAGGAAGGCGCCGAGGATGGCGAGGTACAGGAAATCGAGCAGGATATCGTGGAGAGGGTCTTCCATCTGGGTGACCGCAAGGTCAGTTCCCTGATGACGCATCACTCCGACATGGTCTGGCTGGACGTCCATGATTCCCCTCAGCAACTGCTGGATAAAATCAATGCCGAGCTCTATTCGGTTTATCCCGTCTGCGAAGGTGACTTGGATCGGGTCTTGGGCGTAGTAACTATCAAGAACCTTTTCCACGGCAATATCGGTGGCGATGCTTTTCATATCACAGAACAGGTTGAGCCGGCCCAGTTTGTGCCGGAAACCCTTTCCGCCTATGCCACCCTCGAATTGTTCAAGAGGAATAAGATTCATTACGGGCTGGTGGTGGACGAGTATGGTTCGACGGTGGGCATGGTGACGTTGAACGACATTCTGGAGGCCCTCGTGGGAGACTTCAATGAACCAAGTCCCGACGAGCCGCAGGTTGTTCAGCGCGAAGACGGCACCTGGCTGGCGGATGGGGATATGTCCTTCTATGAATTTGCCTATGAGTTCGACATCAAAGGCTTTGACAAAAGCAAAATTAAATTCGATACCCTGGCCGGTCTGGCGATCCACGTCCTCAAGCGCATTCCCCACCCCGGCGAAAAATTCACCTGGCAGGACTTTGAGATCGAAATCGTTGACCTTGACGGCAACCGGGTGGACAAACTGATTATCAAGAAGATACGTTAACGCGGCTTTTTCGGGCCGTCATCACAACAGGTGGGCTTATTTTCGGTAGCGGGGCTTCATGGCATTATTTGCGGCCGGTTTCCTGGCTTTATGGGTTCCCTCCCCTTTACCATCGGATATTCTGTCTTTGACAAGTTTAATGGCCACGGGCTTACCGTTGATCATCAGGTTTTTAAATGCACCCATGACCTGGGGTGCGAAAGAGCTTTCAACCTCCAATATTGCTGAATTGTTCATCATTTCTATTTTGCCGATCCGGAGTTTTTTATTGCCGACGGCATCGTTGATCTCTCCGATCAGGCGGCCCGGATTGACGCCATCTTTCTTGCCCACGTTTATGAGGAAGCGGGAAATCATCTGTCGGGACGATGGTTTGAAAACTTTGTTTTCCCGGGGAGTCTGCCGTGGCTCCGGCCTTTTTTCCCCTTCCGAGACATTCAGATCGGGGGCATTCCGGTAATATTCCAAGAAACGGTTGAACTCCACAGAGACAAATTTTTTGATCAGCTCTTCGCGGTCGAGCATGGACAGCCTTTCCATGATGGCCGACAGAAAAGGCGCAATCTGTTTGTGGTCAATTTCTACCTGTTTCATGGTATCAATCATGCGGAGTAACTGCGTGGCGCAAATATCCTGACCTGAAGGGATACGGCCCCTCTGGAAAGTTCTTTTCAGTTTACCTTCGATCTCCTTGATCCGGTGCTTTTCCCGCATGTGGATGATGGCAATGGAAATCCCCGTCTTGCCGGCCCGGCCGGTGCGGCCACTCCGATGCGTATAGCTTGCGGCGTCGTCGGGAAGATTGTAATTGATGATATGGGTAAGATCATTGACATCGAGACCGCGGGCCGCCACGTCGGTCGCTACAAGTAGCTGCAGATTCTTGCGGCGAAATTTGTTCATGATCAGTTCCCGCTGGGTTTGAGAAAGGTCGCCGTGCAGAGCGTCGGCGTTGTAGCCATCCTGGATAAGCTTGTCCGCCGTTTCCTGTGTTTCCTGGCGCGTGCGGCAGAAGATAATGGAATAAATATCGGGATTGCTGTCGACGATCCTTTTTAAGGCCGCATAACGATCCCTGGACTGGACCATATAATAGACATGACTGATATTTTCCGCACCGGCATTGCGTTTGCCAACTGTAAGCTCTAGCGGGGCGGTCATATAGCGACCGGCAATAGCTGCCACCTCCCTGGACATTGTGGCAGAAAACAGCAGGGTATTCTTATCTGTCGGCGTTTCGGCGAGAATGGCGTTCAGTTCATCCTGGAAGCCCATTTGGAGCATTTCGTCGGCTTCATCCAGTACCACGGTCCGGATGGCGGTAATATTGACCGTGCCGCGACGAATCAGATCGTGGAGGCGGCCAGGGGTTGCGACGATAATTTGCGTACCCTGACGCAAGGCTCTTATCTGTGGCTCGATGCTGGCGCCACCATATACGGCCAGGATTTTGATGCCTGACAGATATTTGGCATAGGAGGCCATATCCTTGGCCACCTGGATGCAGAGCTCGCGGGTGGGGCACAATACCAGAGCCTGCGTCTGCTTGCTGCGAGCGTCAGTCAATTGGAGCAGGGGGATGCCAAAGGCCGCTGTCTTGCCCGTACCCGTTTGGGCGAGGCAGATCAGGTCAATCTGCTTTTCCAGCAGGGTGGGGATCGTTTGCTCCTGTACCGGTGTGGGCGTGGTAAAGCCAAGGTCGGAAAGCGCCTTGAGGATGTTATCGTGGATTCCCAGTTCTGCAAAAAGTGTCATTTCGGTTTTTTCTCCTCGGCGGAATGTAATGGCTAGGCGATTATGTGTCAAGTTATTACACCGGAATGTCGGGACGGCAAAATATGCCTTGACTTTGTGCAAAGAGTCGAGTAGGGTCCCAACATATCCTGCGCGTTTAAGCCGGAAGTCAGGGCGGCGCAGCTAAAGTTGGGTTATGACAATTTGAAGTGCAAAGGCGGCCACCGTGCTCTTTAGAGTCTTGGTGGTTTTTTTATCCTGTCATATTGGTAATTCGACTTTTGGTAAATTTTCAGGAAAGGAGGATGCTAATTATGTCAGAAGGTAAAGTAAAATGGTTTAACGAAAGTAAAGGCTTTGGGTTTATCGAGAAGAATGACGGTGGGGACGTTTTTGTCCATTACAGCGCCATTCAAGCCGGTGGCTTCAAGACCCTAACCGAGGGACAGGCTGTAAGTTTCGATGTTGTTCAGGGCAATAAAGGCCCGGCAGCGGAAAATGTGAAAGCTGTCTAATTAAATCGGGAAAAAGCAGGAGGCGCCTCAGCAGGATATTGTCATGTTGCGGCGCCTCTCACTTTTAGAACATCCTGCAACGCGGAAAAAAAGGGGGGCGAAAAATGGGCAGGTCCATGTACAACTTTGGCAAACAGACAAAGGAAAAAGCCAGACAGCAGAAACAATTGGATAAGGCTTCCAAGCGTCTGCTTGCCAAGCAGCAGAAAGCTGAGGTAAAAACGGACGCTTCCAGCGTGGATGCCGGGAACGCGGCGCCGGAACCGGTGGGAGAGATTGTCGAAAGTACGGCCCAAGGGGAGATTCCGTCGTAACCGTGCTGCTCATTGCACCGGCCAACCGCACCAAATGCTACCTTGATGACTTTGTTGCCAGTTTTTCCAGCTTTTCCCAGTACTGATAGGTTTCCTCCCGCTGTTTTTCCAGGTCTGCCAGCCGATCGGTAGTTGCCCTGATTTTTGCGGCATCATTCCCCCCATAAAAGCCGGGAGAGTTTATGGCTTCAAGCAGCCGCTGCTGCTCTTTTTCCAGGGTCTCGATCCTCCCCGGCAGCTCCGCTAACTCCTGTGTTTCTTTATACGAGAGCCTGAGCTTCTCTTGCGGCGGCTTTTCTTTCTTTTTCTTCTGTTCCGGGGGGGATGCCTTTGCAGGTGTCGGCTGGATTGTTTGTTGCCGCAGCCAGTCGTCATAACCACCTACGTATTCCTGCAGCATGCCATTACCCTCAAAGACGATCGTCGAGGTCACGACATTGTTGAGAAAAGCCCGGTCGTGACTTACGAGCAGCACCGTGCCCCCGTATTCCATTAGCCTGTCTTCAAGCATTTCCAGGGTTTCCGCATCCAGATCGTTGGTTGGCTCGTCCAGTACCAGGACGTTGGAGGGCAGGCTGAACAGCTTGGCCAGAAGCAGGCGATTACGTTCCCCACCTGAGAGGGCCTTGACCGGCGCCATGATTTGTGCGGGGGGGAAGAGGAAACCCTGGAGATATCCCACGATATGCCTGGGGACGCCGTCTATGAATACCGTGTCGCCGCCCCCGGTGATATTTTCCTTCAGCGTTTTGTCCTCGTCCAGTTGGGCTCTCGTTTGATCAAAATAGGCGATCTCGAGCCCCGTTCCCAGGCGGAGATTGCCTTGCTGCGGCTTGAGCGTGCCGAGTAGAATCTTGAGGAGGGTGGTTTTACCCGCACCGTTGGGGCCGATAATCCCCACCTTATCGCCACGAATAATGGTGCAGGAGAGTTCCTTGATGATCGGAACTTCATCATGAGCGAAAGTAATCGCCTCGGCCTCGACTACCAGACGGCCGCTCCGCTTCGCTTCCTGGATCATGAGCCGGACACTGCCTTTCTGGTCGCGTCTTTGCGCCCGTTCCTGCCGTAGCCGCAACAAGGCCCTCACCCGGCCTTCATTGCGCGTACGGCGCGCCTTAACCCCCTGTCTGATCCAGCTTTCCTCCCTGGCCAGTTTTTTGTCTGATTCCTGACGCTGCCGCTCTTCCGCTTCCAGCAGGGCCTCGCGGCGTTCGATATAGGTAGCGTAGTCACAGGCAAAGGAAATCAGTTGACCTCGATCAATCTCCACAATGCGTGTTGCCAACTTCCGGAGAAACATTCGGTCATGGGTCACGAAAAGTACCGTTCTCTCGAAATTAAGCAGAAAATCTTCCAGCCAGAGGATGGCGGTTATATCCAGATGGTTGGTCGGCTCATCGAGGATCAGGATATCCGGTTCATTTACCAGAGCCTTGGCCAGAAAAACACGGCGCTTCCAGCCAGCCGAGAGCAACCTGAACTCTGTGTGCGGAGCGAGCCCGCTTTTGTTGATTACCATGTTGACTATCTGATGATGGCGCCAGCCACCGGATGTCTCCAACTCGCGCTGCACTTGGTCAAGCTTTCTTAAAAGATTATCGTCGCCGGACCGTGTGATCCGCAGGGCGAGGTCTTGATGAATCCTGATAAGCTCCCAATGTTCCCGGCCGCCTGCTGCCACCACGTCATAAACCGTGCCTGGCAGGTCTTCCGGGACCTCCTGCGGCAGCATGGCGATTTTCACGTTGCCGGATTCCTTGATTTCACCTCGATCCAGGGGGATATCGCCCATCAGCGCCTTCAGGAGAGTAGTCTTGCCCGAGCCGTTCCGTCCTACCAGCCCGATCCTCTCCCCGGCGGCAATCTGGAGCTTGGCGCCATCGAGCAGCATGGGACCGCCAAAGCTTACGGAAATATCATTGGTCCATATAAGTGCCATTACGTCTCGCCTCTTTGTAATCTACCACACTCTTCGTATCCGTCATGGCTGCGCCTCGCCCAGATAAACCTCCTGCACACGCTGGTCGTCCCGGATTTCCTGCGGCAGGCCCATCGCGATGGTCACGCCGAAATCGAGAACCAGCAGGCGCTCGCAGATGTTCATCACCAGCGGCATCTGATGTTCGATGAGCAGGATCGTCAGTTTAAACTCCGTCCTGATCCAGCGGATGAATTCCATGAGCCCGCCGACCTCCTGGGGGTTCATGCCCGCCGCCGGTTCGTCGAGCAAAAGGAGCGTCGGCTCCGTGGCTAATGCCCGGGCAATTTCCAGCCTTCTCTGTAAGCCGTAGGAAAGATTTTTGGCCGGTTCGGCGGCATGATCGGCCAATTTCAACAATGCCAGGAGCGCCAGGGAGTGTTCCTTGATTGCTTTTTCCTCCTTACGAAAACGTCCCAGGTGGAGCATGGCTTCCAGAGGATTGTACTTTGCCCGTGCATAATGGGCGATCCGGACGTTATCCAACACGGTCAGTTCCCTAAAAAGGCGAATGTTCTGGAAGGTGCGGGCCACGCCGAGCGCCGCGATCTCGCAGGGTTCTTTGCCGATAATTTCTGTGCCATTCAGAGAGATGCTTCCGCTGGAAGCCCGATAGATGCCTGTAATCAGGTTGAAAACGGTTGTCTTGCCGGCGCCGTTCGGGCCAATGAGGCCCACCAGCTCTTCCGGTTCCAAAATCAGGTTAAAGTCGGAAACGGCGGACAGGCCATGGAAGTGGTGCGAGACGTGCCCGGCTTGCAAAACAGGCATCAGCTAACCCCTTCCTCTTTCTTGCGGGGCGGCGGCTCCATCCGGTCGCGCAGTGGTATCAAAGTGAGGCCTTCCCTCAAGCCCATGATGCCGCGCGGACGGAAGAGCATCAGGAGCACCAGCAACAGGGGCATGAGCGCCATCCGCCAGACGCCCAGGGGCCGCAGTATTTCCAGGAGCAGGGTATAAGCCGTGGCGCCGAGGATCGAGCCGGTGAGGGAGCCGACGCCTCCCAGGTAAACCATGATCAGGATATCCGTCGATTTGAGGAGATCAAAAGAGCGGGGGTTGATGAACTGCAAAAGGTGCGCGAAGAGCGCCCCGGCAATACCGGCAAAAAAGGCGGAAACGGCGAAGGCCAGCATCTTGACATGCCTGGTGTTAACGGTCATCAGGCCGGCAGCCAGCTCATCCTCGCGGACGGCCAGTACGCCCCTGCCGAAATTGGAATAGACAAGGTTGCGGATGATCCAGACGGAAAGGATTACCCAGAAGGTGACCCAGGGCAGAGTGGTAAGTTTTTCCATGCCCAGAAAGCCCCGTGGCCCGCCCAGGGCTTCGATATTTTCGATCGCCGATTTGACAATCATCACGAAGGCGAGGGTAACGATGGCCAGATAGTCGCCGCGTGTTTTGAAGGAGGGAAAGGCGACCGCAAGGCCGATTACGGCGGCCCCCGCGCCGCCGGCCAGGACGGCTAGGGGGAAAAGCCAGAAACTCAGGGAGAGCGGGATAATTTTCACCGTAAGGTAAGAAGCGATATAGGCTCCGACGGCCATGAAACCGGCATGTCCCACGGAAAATTCCCCCATGTAGCCGTTGATCAGATTGAGGCTGAGCGTCAGGATGATGTTGATGCCGATGTACATCACCACGAGCTGCACATAGGGGTCAAGCAGCTCGAAGCGCTGTACGGCCAGAGAAAAAAGAAAGACGCCCAAGAGCAGTATCGGTAAAAAGCCTTTTACTTGCAGGATGTTGGCCAGTTGCTGCCTTATCTGAAAGAGGCGGGTCATCGTTTAAACCTTTTCAGAGTGGGGTTTCCCCAACATGCCATGAGGCCGGAAGATGAGCAGGGCCAGCAAAAGGATGAAGGCGACAAAATCGCGGTAGGTGGAAGGCATAAAAGCTACCACCATGATTTCCACGGCGCCGAGGATGTAGCCGCCGAGCATGGCGCCGCGCATATTGCCGATGCCGCCCACTACTGCCGCGATAAATGCTTTCCACCCCATCATGACACCCATGTAGGGATCGATGACCGGGTAGGCAAGGCCGTACATGACGCCCGCCGCTCCGCCCAGACCGGCGCCGATGGCAAAAGTCAGGGAAATGATCGTGTCCACCGGTGCTCCCATCAGGGAAGCCGTTATTTTGTCCCAGGCGATGGCGCGCATGGCCATTCCCACCAGGGTGTGCCGTACCGTCAAGTCTAGCAGCAACATCAGGAAGAGAGACAAAAGGATGATAAATATTTGCAGTGAGGAGATGGAGACGTTCAATAAAACCCAGGTTGTATTGCCGAAGAGCGGGGGAATCTGCCGGGGGTAGGGGCTTAAAGCCAGGGTAAAATTTTCGAGAAACAAACCCACCCCGAGGGCGGTAATGATGGCGGAAACACGCGGAGCTTGACGCAACGGTTTGTAAGCGTAACGCTCAATGACAACACCGAGGATTGCCGTGCCGCCCATGGAAAGCAGCAGGGCCGGGATAAAAGGCAGACCAAGGCAGGTCGCCGCCAGAAAGCACAGGAAAGCGCCCACCATGAAAAGGTCGCCGTGGGCGAAGTTTATCATGGTGAGGATGCCGTACACCATCGTATAACCCAGGGCGATGAGGGCATAGATACTGCCGACCTGAAGGGCGTTCAGCATTTGCTGGAAAAGGTAAGTCATCCGTCAGGGGTTCGCACTGGTGTAGTAAGCAAATTTTCCATCCTTGATCTTCAGGATGACAGCGCTCTTGATAGGGTCGGTGGAGCCTTCCCGGAACTGCATGTTCCCCGTGACACCTTCATAATGTGAGATACTGGCCAGGGCATTCCGGACAGCGGTCCGGTCCGGGGCCGGGACGCTCTTCAGGGCCTCCAACAGGAGCCCGAAAGAGTCATAGGTGAGGGCTGCCACATCATCGGGCATCTTGCCGTATCTGGCCTTGTAACCGGCAATAAACTTTGTGGCTGCCGGCGTGCCCAGGTCGGCGGCGTAATGGGTGCTGAAAAAGGCTCCCTCGCAATCCTGGCCGCAAAGCTTGAGTAATTCCCGGGAACCCCAGGAATCGCTTCCTACGAAAGGCACGTTGATGCCCAGACGCTTCGCCTGTTGTATCTGCAACGGTATCTCGCTGTAATAGTTAGGTAAAAAGATCAGCTCCGGGGCGGCGCGCTTGATCTTGGTCAACTGTCCGGAGAAGTCCTTGTCATTGGTGGTATAGGTCTCGAAAGCGACAACCTGGCCGCCTTTTTGTTCAAAGGTTGTCTTGAATATTTCCGCAATGCCTTTGTTGTATTCCGAGGCGACATCATAGAGCACGGCGGCTTTCCTGGCCTTGAGATTGTCCAGGGCGAAATTGGCCACGACGCGACCCTGAAAGGGATCGGTAAAGCAAGCGCGGAAGACATATTTTTTGGGAATATTGGTGCGGGCGTCCAGGGTGGTTTTGGGGCTGGTGGACCAGGGAGTGATGAGGACCACCTTCGAGCTTTCCGCAATCTCTGCGGCCGGCAAGGCATAGCGTGTGGCATTGGGTCCGACGAGGGCGTGCACCTGCCGTTGCGTGATCAGCTTCTGTGCGACCGCCGCAGATTGATCGGCCTTCCCCCCGTTGTCTTCAACAAATAGCTCGAGCTTGTACCTTTTGCCGGCTATTGCCAGGCCACCGCGGTCATTGACCTCCTGTACCGCCATTTCCGCGGCCTTCTTACAGGATTCCCCCACTGCCGGCATATCGCCCGTCAACTCGGCAATGAGGCCGATTCTGACGGCCGGGCCTTTCTGGCCGCTGCAGGCTGCCAGGGACAGGATTAGAAGGGCAAATGCCAGTAGCATCAAACAGACTTTTTGCATGTTTTCTCCATGTTTATTTGTTTACCTCTGCATAAAGATCGTAGGTGTCGGCGGCGCGGATGGTGGCGCTCACAAAATCTCCTGCCTTGAGCGCCTCCCCTTTGATATAGGTCACACCATCTACGTCGGGCGCCTGGCGGCGGCTGCGGCCGATGTAGGGGTAGGCAGGGATGTCGCTTGGGCCTTCGATCAGCACTTCCTGTGCAGAGCCCACCAGACCTTGATTAATGGCGCTGGAAATAGTGGCCTGCTCCTCCATCAGCCTTTGGCGTCGTCGTCCTTTCGTTTTTTCCGTAACATGGCCCGGCAGCATGGCGGCGGTTGTCTCTTCTTCCTGGGAATATGTAAAGACGCCCAGGTGATCGAACTTTGCGGCGGCGATAAAATTCACCAGTCTCTTGAATCTGGCAGGTGTTTCGCCGGGGAAACCCACAATCAGCGAGGTACGCAAAGCCACGTCGGGGATGATCTTTCTTATCAACGCAACGCTTTGGCCTATTTGGGCACTATCACCCCGCCGGCGCATGGCTTTCAAGATATCATCATCAATATGCTGGATTGGTATATCTACATAGGAGCAAACTTTTTCTGCTTCGGCCATGACCGTGAGCGTCGCGGCATCAAGTTTCCCGGGGTAGGTATAAAGGAGTCTGATCCAGCGCAGGTCCTTGATGTCCGCCAGCTTTTTTAAAAGCTCGCTCAGGCCGGGACGTCCCTTCAGCTCCCGCCCGTAAGCAGTAGTATCCTGGGCGGTAAGGATGACTTCCCGGACGCCTTTTGACGCCAGATTTTCCGCTTCGGTCAGAATATCCTCCGGTGGTCTGCTTCTGGCCTTTCCCCGGAGAGCGGGAATGATGCAGTAGGAGCAGAAATTTGAGCAACCTTCGGCAATTTTCAGGTAAGCGGTGTAAGGAGGGGTGGCAAGCAAACGGCTGTGCCCGGCATTCATGAGGAAGGAGGGGTTTTTGACGATGGCCACGGGTGCAGGGCTTTTTTGTTCCCTCAGTCTATCCAGATGCCCGGCGATATGCGGCACCTCGTTTATGTCCAGGAAGAGGTCAACCTCCGGCAATTCCGGGAGCAGACTTTTACCGTAACGCTGGGCCAGGCAGCCGGTTACCACCAGGTAACGGCAGCGGTCGGTCTTTTTACAGGCGGCAGCGCGCAGAATCTCTTCGATCGATTCTTCCTTGGCGGGCAGGATGAAGGCGCAGGTGTTAACCATGATGATGGTAGCCAGCCGAGGGTCGGGAACGATGTGGTAACCGCCCCCTTCCAGACTTGCGGCCATAACCTCCGCATCTACCTGATTTTTGGCACAGCCGAGGCTGACAATGTGCACGGCTTTCAATGGGGCATTCTCCTCGCCAGCACCTTGCGCGGCTTCACACCATCCGACGGACCTACGACGCCTTCCACCTCCATACGTTCGACGATCCGGGCGGCCCGGTTGTAGCCGATCTTCATATAACGCTGGACGAGGGACACGGAGGCATGTCCCAGGTCGCTGACCAGCTCCACGGCTTCATCGTATTTTTCATCGTAATCATCGTCTTTTTTTTCCTCTTCCGGCAGAGCCGGATCAAAATGCAGGATTGTTTCATCATAGGCCGACCGTGCCTGGTCCCGTATGAAAGCGACGATCTTATCGATTTCCTTGTCCGAGACATAGGCGCCGTGGATGCGGGTCAGTTTGGAGGTGCCGGGCGGGATGTACAGCATGTCGCCCGCTCCCAGCAGCTTTTCTGCCCCATGCTGATCAATGATGGTGCGCGAGTCAACCTTCGAGGAAACTTGAAAAGAGATGCGCGTCGGGAAGTTGGCCTTGATCACGCCGGTAATGACGTCCACCGAGGGCCGCTGGGTGGCGAGGATCAGGTGAATGCCCGCTGCCCTGGCCATCTGTGCCAGACGGGCCAGGGATTCCTCCACGTTGCGCTGGGCCACCAGCATCAAATCGGCCAATTCATCAATGATGATCACAATGTAGGGAAGCTTCTGGGGTATCTGGATTTCCTGTTCTTCCTGATCTACACCCTGAGCCTCTGCCTGCTTCTTCAGAAGTTCCCTGAGGCGGCTGCTTACCCGGTCATCCTTGTCATTTTTCAATGTTTGGTTGTAGCTATCAATATTCTTCACCCCCAGGAGGCTGATGATCTGGTAACGCCGTTCCATTTCATCTACCGCCCATTTCAGCACCTGGGCCGCCATTTTGGGATCTACCACCACCGGGTGGAGCAGGTGCGGTATTCCTTCATAGGAAGAAAATTCCAGGCGTTTAGGGTCGATCATGAGAAATTTCACCTCGTCTGGAGGCGCCTTGAAGAGAATGCTGCAGATCAGGGCATTGAGCGCCACGCTTTTGCCCGAACCCGTAGTGCCGGCAATCAGGAGGTGGGGCATCCTGATCAGGTCGGTTACCACCGGCAAGCCGGCAATATCGACTCCCAGGGCAATGGGCAGGCGGAAGGTGGAGTTCAGAAAGGTTTCGTTATCCAGTACGTCTTTCAGTTGCACCGGTTCTCTTTCCGGCTGGGGGATCTCGATGCCCACCACTGCCTTGCCGGGGATGGGAGCCACGATTCTGACGCTGGGGGCCTTCAGCGCTAAAGCAAGATCATCGGCCAGATTGGTGATCCGGTTAATCTTAACCCCCGGCGCCGGTTCCAATTCATACATGGTGATGACGGGTCCCGGTTTAATTTCCGTTACCTTGGCCGCCACGCCGAAGTCGGCGAGTTTGCTTTCCAGAAGACGGGCATTGGTCAGCAGGCTTTCCTTTTTAACTTTGGCATCTTTTCTTTCCACATGGTCGAGGAGCGAAAGCGGTGGCAGTTGAAAGACGCCGCCGGTGTCGGGGAAGTCGAAGCGGGGCGGGGCGGCCGGTTGGCCCTTTTTCTTCTCTTCCCAGGAAAAGTTTTCGATGAGCGGCGCGTCCAGTTCCAGAAGCTCGGCCGGATTTGGCACTTTTTTATTCTCATTAATGCTTACGGCAGGTTCGTTATTGGGGCGCTCGAAGCCGGAGAGCAGGCGACCCGCCCAAAAAAAGGGAACAGCCACTTTTTTTATCAAGGTGAGGAGCGACAAATCGCCCAGGAATAAAAGGGGAATAAGGGCCATGATGGTAAGCAGCAGACCGGCGCCCAAGGGGTTGAAATAATGGTTCAATGACTTGGCGAGGATGGCTCCCAGCAGTCCCCCGGCCTGTATGTTATTTACACTTATTCCCAGAAAAAGCAGATTGCTTAATCCCGCTGCGGCGGCCAGAAAAGTTAAAGCTAAAAAACCGGAGAGGCCGGGGTGGATACCCGGAGTGTGGCGCCGGAAATACCTGGCGGCGATGATGAAAAAAAACAGCGGCAGCAAAAAAGCCGCTAAGCCGAGGAGCTGAAAGAGGGCATCTGCGCTGTACGAGCCCCAGACGCCGATAAGATTGTGAGGCGGCAGAGGCTCGCTCAGATAGCGGTTAAAGGAGGGGTCTTCCGGTTGGTAGGAAAGCAAAGACAGCAGCAGTAAAACGCCCAGCGTCAGGAAAAGCACGGCATAAATCTCTTTTACCCGGGCGTTGCTTTTTTTATCCATACTCATCCCGATAGACTAAATTTTCATTTGGCAGGGCGCGCCTTGTTTCTCTTATCATCCCCGTTTGTTGTCAAGTATTTTTTTCCGGGAAGTAAAATGGCAGGAGGGGGAGGAGACTCTCTTTTTTAAGGGAATTTGGGCGGCAAAAGCCTGCCGCCCAAATGTGCCGTAAGGCATCGCCCAGGTTGGAGCTGCGGGCGACAGTACCCAGATTAAAGTGTTGCCAAAATATGCCGATATATAGTGGCAATGTAGCCATGCTTCAACTGGTGGAATAAGCATAAAAGCAGTTTAAAGCAAACGGTGGGGGGGAAACAGGATATGAAAAAGAACATCAGCTTACAGGCCAAGATTATTACCATGCTGGCGGCACTCATCATCATAGCCCTGGCCGGGATCGTTTACATGAATGCCATGGGCCAGAAAAAAAGCGTTGTGCAGGAGGTCCAGGGCGCTTCCCGCATGTTTGCCGGAGCGGTATTTAACGGCATGATCTATCCCATGGCCCTGGGAGATGGCGATGCGGTCCGGAAGGAAATCGTGGACCTGAAGCAGGGCATGCGGGGGGGCGAGGTTCTGATCTTTGGCCAGAATAAGATCGTTGTTTACGCCTCCGCCAGGGAAAAGGAAGGGGTAGAGGTAATGAAACAGATAACGTCGGCGGAGCTGGCCGGGGCCATCAGGGAGTTGCTGCAAACGGGCCAAAGCCCCGATCGCGCCTATGAAGAATGGCTGGACGGCAAGCCCTATCTGACGGTGCTGCAACCGATTCTCAAAGAGAGCCGGTGTGAACAATGCCATCCCGAAAAAAATGCCGTGCAGGGAGGCCTGCTAGTGCGGCAGAGCCTCGAGAGCATGTACGGCCGTATCAGGTCGCAGCAATATAAAGGTATCATCATCGGCGGCGGCGCCAGCCTGATTATTCTCCTGATCGTTTATCTGGTAATCGCCAAATTGCTTATTCAGCCGGTGCAATTGGTTATTGACGGTCTGAGGGAAAATGCGGAACAATTGCTGTCGGCCGCCGATATGGCGGCGGCGGCTAGTCACTCCCTGGCCGAGGGAGCCACGGAACAGGCGGCCAGTATCGAGGAAACCTCCGCCTCCCTGGAGGAGACGTCTGCCATGGCGAAGACCAATGCCGAAAACGCGGGCCATGCGAACCTTCTCCTTCAGGAAACAAAAACCGCCGTGTCGCAAGCCAACAGTGATATGGCCGTCTTAACCAGTTCCATGGCCGAAATCTCGCGAGCCAGCGAGGAAACCTCGAAAATCATCAAGACCATAGATGAGATAGCCTTTCAGACCAATTTATTGGCTCTTAATGCTGCGGTGGAGGCCGCCCGGGCCGGGGAAGCAGGGGCGGGTTTCGCCGTGGTTGCCAACGAGGTGCGTAATCTGGCCATGCGGGCGGCCGAGGCGGCCAAAAGCACCGCAGCCCTGATTGAAGGGACCGTTCAGAAGGTGAGGGACGGTGAAAGGCTGGTAGAAAGAACGAATGCCGATTTTGCGGAGGTGGCCGGAAACACGGAAAAGTCTTCCCAATTGGCGGGTGAGATCACGGCGGCGTCCCAGGAACAGGTGGAGGGGATCGGGCAAATCAACCAAGCCATGTTAGAGATCGAAAAGGTGATCCAGGCCAATGCGGCTGGCGCCGAGGAGTCGTCTGCCGCTGCGCAGGAACTCAACTTGCTGGCGGACCAGATGCAGGGCGCAGTCCAGAAGCTGGTGGCGCTGCTCGAGGGCCACCGGTAGTGTCCTCGCCCGCTGTTTGGGAAAGCAACGCTCCCCGAGCCAAAGCAGTAACCCCCATACCCAAAGCGGGTACGGCGAAGGATGAAAATAATTAGGCAGTTGCATTTATTTTCATATAGAGTAAAAATAGACGCCAGGTTAAGTTCAATTCGACGCGCATCGATGCAATTTGGGGAAGTGGCTTTATGGGGAAGGACATGAGAAAACACCATGAGAGGCGGGAGAAGTTTGAACAGTGCGGGGTCGATGACATAATCAGGGAGCTGGCGCTCTGCTGGACAATTTTTGAAAAGGCGTCCGAGGGTATAATGTGTTACCCCGTGAATGGCGACCGGATGTCGATGGTAAATGAAGCCTGCGCCAGGATGCATGGCTACAGCAGGGCAAGAAATGCAGAAGATGAAACTGCAGGATCTGCATGTTGTCGGCTTACCGCAGTCGTCTTCCCCCAGAATACGCCGACTGCTGGCGGGTGAACACTTGACCTTTGAAGTGGAGCACTACCATAAGGACGGTCGCATCTTACTCTTGGAGGTGTCGTCAACCGTGATTTACCTCCCTCCGATGAACGAAGAGGAGACACCCGGGCGCATGCTGAGTGCGCTAACGGAATTTGTTGCTTCCCTAGAAGTGCCGGAAATAATTAACGACTTACTCCGAGGCGATAAATTCATCCTGGAATTTCAACGTGATATCATGGAGCGCAAAAAAATGGCAGCGGCGATTCTTGATGCCAATGTGTCTGAGTCTCTGGGGGTGATGGCCGGAAGCATTGCTCATCAGTTAAACAACCTGCTGCAGGGCGTCCTGGGCAATATAGCCATGGCCAGACTCTACACGCCCGAGACCAGCCAGGCATTAAAGTTTCTCAAAAATGCCGAGAACTCCCACACCATGGCGCTCCAGCTCAAAAAACAACTCGTCGCCTTTGCCACTGCTGGCTCGGCTGTCGGGGAGAAGGTGGCGGCAGGCGAACTTTTCAAGGGTCTTGACCTGTTTCCCCCCGGCGGATCGCCGACAGAAGATGCACGAGATTGTCCTGATCCCCTCCCAGGAAAGCGGGAGAAGGAAGCGGCGGAAAACTTGGCTGTTCAATACCCCGCATCCACCGGTGCCCGGATTTTGGTCATGGATGATGAACCGGCTGTTCTCGCTGTTGCAACCGAATTTCTGCACTATATCGGATACCGGGTGGATGGGGTGGTAAACGGCCATGAGGCTGTACAGGCGTATCAGCGGGCGGCGGAGTCAGGCGATCCATACGGCGCCGTGATACTGGACCTTTTTATAGATGCCGGGATGGGTGGCAAAGAGGCGATAGAGAGACTCCGCGAGTTTGATCCGCAGGTGAAGGCAATTATCTCCAGCGGGCATGCCAGAGATCCGTTGATAACCAATTATGTCGCCTATGGATTTGCAGCTAGCCTGTTGAAGCCCTATCGGCTTAGGGAGCTGCAAGATACGCTCGCCAGTATGTTGTGAGTTTGAGCCCGGTTAAACTTAATCCATCCGTTCTTTCCCGCCTCAAGAGGGGTGCTTTACGCCCCGGCACTTTTTTCCTTTCATTGTTAAATGATCTGTTGTAAAAAAAAAGAATGAAACAGTGTAGAATTCTGATTGCCGAGGACGACCTTGCCAGCCGGGAGAATCTCCTGGAACTCCTGGAAGGGGAGGGTTATGAGGTAAGAGCCGTTACTAATGGCAATGAGGCTATTGAGATTTTTCTGGTCGAGTCCTTTGATTTGCTGATTACGGATTTGCATATGCCCGGCATGGATGGGCTGGCGTTGATCAACCTTATCAAAAAGATAAACTCTACTTGCGTGCCCATTGTGGTAACCGCCTATGGGACGATTAATTCGGCCGTGGAAGCAATGAAACTGGGGGCATTCGACTATATCACCAAACCCCTGCGCAATGATCTGGTCAAGTTGTCGGTAGCCAGGGCCCTGACCTATTTAAGGCTGCAAGAGGAGAACAGTGTCTTAAAAGAGCAGATCAAGGAAAAATATGATTTCAGCAATTTGATTGGTTACAGCGAGTGCATGCGAAAGGTTTTTGATAAAATTACCAAGGTGGCTGCCTCGGACAGCACGGTGCTTATTCACGGTGAGAGCGGGACGGGTAAGGAGCTGGTAGCCAAGGCGGTGCACTTCAACAGCGAGAGAAAAGACCGTCCTCTGGTAGCGGTAAATTGTGGCGCTATCCCGGAAGAGCTGCTGGAAGCCGAGCTTTTCGGCCATGAAAAGGGGGCTTTTACCGGCGCCATTCGCAACCGGGTGGGCCGGTTCGAATTGGCCGAGGGGGGAACCATCTTCCTTGATGAAGTAGGCGATATGAGCCCCTCGCTACAGGTTAAGGTGCTGCGGGTTATTCAGGAAAGGCAATTCGAGCGGATCGGTGGTGTAAAAACCATTAATGCCGATGTCCGCATCATTACGGCAACGAATCAAAATCTGGAAAAGGCGGTGGCGGAAAAAAGATTCCGGGAAGACCTCTTCTATCGCATTAATGTAATTCCCCTGCATCTGCCTCCCCTGCGGGAAAGGGGGATCGACATACCCATCCTGGTAAATCATTTTCTGGCAAAATATAATGGATTGAAAACAAGGGGGGTAAAAAAAATAGTTCCCGAAGCGATGAATATTCTCATGCATTATCCCTGGCCCGGAAACGTGAGGGAGCTGCAGAACTTAATTGAGATGCTGGTCGTAATGAAGGAAAACGGCACGATCGAGGTGGCCGATCTCCCCGGCAAGATGCGGGGTGGCAGGGGGAAACCTCAAATTAATAATGTCAACGCACCCGATGCCGACGATAGTATGGACCTTAACAAGGCGGTGGAAAAATTCGAGAAAGAGCTAATCTGCCGGGCTTTGGAGAAAAGCGGTGGTGTGAAAAACAAGGCAGCCCGGATGCTCAATCTGAATCGGACGACCCTGGTGGAGAAGTTAAGAAGGTTGAATATGCTGACGATTGCCGATTCTCCGGCAGATATGAAGATGCCAAGCTAGGAGAGGCTAGGTGGAAAAGAAAATCCTGGTTGTGGATGATGAACTGAGTATCCGTGATTTATTTACCGATACTTTCAATGATGTCGGGTATGAGGTCCGGGTCGCCGAGACGGGGGAGCAGGCTTTAGAAATACTCAAAGGGGAAAGGATTGATGTCATCTTTCTGGACCTTAGGTTATTCGGCATGAACGGGATAGAACTATGCCGTAAAATTCGCAAGACAAAACCCATCTCCATTATTTATGCCATGACCGGCTGGGCCGCTCTCTTCGAAATCGAAGAATGCCGTGAAGCAGGGTTTGATGATTTTTTTACCAAGCCGCTTACATATGAAATATTATCATGTGCCCTGGAAGATGCTTTTGCTAAAATGGACCGTTGGCTAGGAAGATACCAAAACCTGCATAAATAGACGCCTTTCTTGAAAGTAAACTGCCTTTACCTTGGTCTTTCGAAAATTTCCTGAAAATTCCTTATTATTATCATTATGTTAGTTATTTCGACTAAAGTTGCTTCCACAACATACCGATATAACCCGTTACAAGAGGGCATGGGAGGACGGTCGTTTTGGGTGCTGCGATGGAAGCGGAATTAAGGCCAGTTGATTTTGAAAAGATCAGGCGTCTTATCCATGAAAAGTGCGGCATAAACCTCCATGAGGGCAAGAAAGAATTAGTCAAGGCGCGCCTGGGGAAGCGTCTGCGGGAAGGGAACTTTCGTTCTTTTGCCCATTACTATAATTACGTGGTCACGGAAGAAGGCGCCGATGAACTGGTGCGCATGATAGATTCCATTTCCACCAATCTTACCTATTTTTTCCGCGAGGACAGCCATTTTCAAAAACTTGCGGCCATCTTGCCCAATCTGTTGGCCGCATCGGGAAACAAGGGGACTCCCCGTTTGCGCGTCTGGAGCGCTGCCTGTTCCACGGGAGAAGAACCATATTCCATTGCCATCAAGATTCGGGAAACGATGGAGGGAAGGTCCGACGATGTCAAAATACTGGCCACGGATGTCTCTACGAGCGTCTTGAAAACGGCTGAAAGCGGCATATATAATGCGGAGAAAATGAAAAATATTCCCGCCGGTCTGGTAAGAAAATATTTTCAAAGCGGTGTGGGCAAATGGGAGGGCTACTTTCGAGTTAAAAATAGCATTAGGGAACGGGTGCAGTTTAAAAGATTCAATCTCATGCAGCCACCTCCCCAAGGCGTTAAATTTGATGTTATCTTTTGCCGGAATGTGATGATCTATTTCGACAAACAGACGCAGACCGCGGTGGTCAACGGTTTGTGTGACAGCCTGGCGGCGGGTGGGTATTTGTTTGTCGGTCACTCGGAAAGTTTGACAGGTCTCAATCACCGGCTAAAATACATCGAACCAAGCGTATATAGGAAATAAGCCGATGAGTGATATTGTGATCGGGATCGCCGATCTGAAGTTCAGCAATAACAGGAATGATGCTTTGGTGACTTACGCTCTGGGCTCTTGTATCGCTGTGGCGATCTATGATCCGGCGGTCAAAGTGGCGGGACTGTTGCATTATATGCTGCCCGATTCGTCTTTAGACGCTGTTAAGGCCAAGGCAACCCCCGGGATGTTTGCCGATACGGGCATCCCGCTTTTGTTTAAGTCCTGCTATAAGATGGGCGCCGATAAGAGGCGGATTATTGTCAGAGTTGCCGGCGGCGCCAGCATATTGGACAATACAAACTACTTCCGCATCGGGGAAAAAAATATCATGGCCCTGCGCCAGATATTTTGGCGGAATAAAGTTTTTATCGATAATGAGGACACGGGGGAAAACTACAATCGTACGCTGCGCTTAGACGTTGCCGATGGCAAGGTGGTTGTCAAAAGCTCCAGCGGCGCCAAGAGGGAGCTATAGCTATGTGGGCATGATGCAACTGGTTGAGGATTTACAGCATGCCCGGGAGCTTGTCCTTGTCATTTGAGATAAAACGGGTTTTGTCTCAAGAGGGAGGAGGTGTTTACGATGTCATTCAATGTACTCATTGTGGATGATTCCAATGCCATGCGCGCCGTCATCAAGAAGATTATTGCCATGTCCGGCTTTAAAATGGACGAGTGCTGGGAGGCGGGAAGCGGTAAAGAGGCCCTGGAAATTCTTTCCCATGCCTGGGTGGACGTGATCATTTCCGATATCAATATGCCGGAAATGAACGGTTTGGAGCTTGTCGGGCGCCTGAAAAGTGATAAACTTTATAAGGAAATCCCGGTCATCATGGTCTCCACCGAGGGCAGCGCCGCAAGGGTGCGCGAGGCGTTTGTTCAGGGGGCGCAGGGGTTCATAAAAAAGCCCTTTCTGCCTGAGGACCTGCGAAGGGCACTATACGAAGTAATAGGAGTGGGAACGGATGGAGAATATACTGAAGGTACGACAAACGCTGATGAACTCGATTTTTGAAGTATTTGAACGGATGTTCTATGTGTTTTTGGAGCCGACTGAGAGTCGGCCGAACGGTGAGCACTCCTGTCGGGCGGCCATAAGCTTCAGCGGCCCCCTGATGGGGGAACTCAGGGCCTTCTTTTCACGCCCCTTGGCAGAGGCGATGCTGAGGAACATGCTGAATGTCGGTGGGAACGAAATTAATGAACGGCTGATGTCAGATTGCCTGAAAGAAGCGGTTAACATGATCTGCGGTAATTTTTTAGGCAAACATGATTCCGGTCAGGTTTTTGATCTGTCCATCCCCACCTATGATTCAGGCCTACAGGTGGACGATATTAAGGCAGCCGCGGATTTCGGGGCGCTGCGGCTGGACTTTTCGGGTGGAGAAGGCAGCCTTATTATGGTCATGATGACCTTTTCCGGCAGGGACTTGTCAGTGGGTTAAGTGAGAGCGTATGAACGAACGTGGTTACCCGTGCTGCGAGTTTTTGCTCAGGCCGGGATACATATTTTTCAACGCAGAACCTTCCCTCTTCTCGACGGTTCTGGGTTCCAATGTGGCGGTGTCTATTGGGGATCAAAAGAATATTCTGGCGGCCAGGAAGGAGACCGGTAAAGGTGAATAAGATAAGGGTGCTTATCATTGATGATTCGGCTATTGTGCGGAAGATATTTTCCGAGGAGCTAGCCAGGTATCCCGATATTGAGGTTGTGGGAACGGCGCCCGACCCTTTCGTGGCCAGGGATAAAATTGTTAATTTGAAGCCCGATGTCATCACCCTGGACATCGAGATGCCGAGGATGGACGGTCTCACCTTTCTCCGCAAGCTCATGAGATTTTATCCCCTGCCAGCCGTGGTCGTCAGTTCCCTGACTACTAAGGGGGGGAAGCTTACCCTGGAAGCTCTGGATATAGGGGCTGTCGATGTTATCGCCAAACCCGGGGCTTCCTACTCCGTTGGAGACATGAGCGCTCAGTTGGCAGACAAGATCAGGGCGGCGGCACAGGTTAAGATGGTGCGTAAGGGCGCCGATGCCGAAGCGGTGAAATATGAACCCATTGCCTCGCTCGCCCAGACGACGAATAAGGTAGTCGCCATAGGGGCTTCCACCGGCGGCACAGAAGCTTTAAAAGTGCTTCTTACCCAAATGCCGGGCAATTCTCCGGGGATGGTCATTGTTCAACATATGCCGGCCAATTTTACCACGGCTTTTGCCGAAAGGCTGAACGGTTTATGCAAAGTGACGGTCCGGGAGGCCAGGGATAATGATTCAGTAACTGCCGGGACGGCCTTGATAGCGCCGGGTAATTACCACATGCTGCTTAGAAGAAGCGGCGCCCGGTATTATGTGGAAGTTAAAACAGGGCCGATGGTTCATCATCAACGTCCCGCAGTGGATATTCTCTTTAAATCGACGGCTAAATATGCCGGCGCCAATGCCATTGGCGCTATTCTTACGGGGATGGGCGCCGATGGCGCGGCAGGTCTTTTAGAGATGAAAAACATGGGGGCCGGCACCATTGCTCAGGATGAAAAAACCTGTGTGGTCTTCGGCATGCCCAAAGAGGCGATCAAAACGGGCGCGGTGGACAAGATTCTTCCCCTTCATCAAATTGCAGCTGAAATAATAAGGATGGTGTGAAAATGGCGCATGAGGAGCTCAATGTTTTATTGAATGGACTGGCCTCTGACTTCATGTTTTTCGATGCTGCGGAGATAGACATCCCTGCGACAGGGGCCCTCCTGAACAAGCTGGACAGGATAGCTGCGCTGGCGGAAGAAGATAAAATTAACCTCGTTGCCGAATTGGTGAAATGTTTATCAGGTCTTTTGGAAAAGATTATTCTCCATGATCTGGAAGACCAAACGGCCGGCGCGGCTGCCCTGGCAACGGGTATTTCCCTGATCCAGACCGTCGTGGACAGCTATCATAACACGGGCGGCTATGGCGGCAGCATCCATAATTTTCTCGCTCAAGTAGCCTCCCTTGTAGGAGAGGCGGTGGCTGTGAACGCTACCCCGGCCCCGCCAGAAGAGACATCGGTCTGCCCTGCCGAAAGCATTGCCAAAGAGCCGGAGGCGCTTCCACTCCTGCCGGAGACGGTAGAAATTCAGGACGAGTCGCTGCTTCGTGATTTCATTACTGAGGCTCTGGAATACATCGGAGAAATAGAGACCAATATCCTTAGCCTGGAAAAAAATCCGACGGATAAGGATTATATCAACGCCATCTTCCGTCCCTTCCACTCCATCAAGGGAGTGGCCAGCTTTCTTAATCTGGATCATGTTCGCGACCTTGCCCACAATCTGGAGAATCTGCTGGATAAGGCCAGAAATAATGAATTAGCAGTAACTTCCCAGCTTATCGACGTGGTTCTGGATGGGGCCGACACTTTAAAAACCATGATCGGTCAGTTAAGGGACAAGCTTGAAGAAAGGGTACAGGAAATATACGTGCCGGATATTTCCTCCCTTGTGGAGCGGATCAAAAGCGTCGAGAAGGGTGGGGCAGTTTCCGACCAAGCAAAGAAAATCGGGGAGATCCTCGTTGCGGAGGGCAGCATTACGCCCGATGTTTTGACGGAAGGCTTGCAGATCGCCCAGAAAAATCCCGGCAAAAAACTCGGCGAGACCTTGATGGGTGAAGGCAAGGTAACGGCAAGACAGGTTTCCCAGGCTTTGAGAAAGCAGGCGGAACAGGTCAGCGATCAGACGAATATCCGGGTGGATACCAGAAAGCTGGACGATATGATTGATATGGTGGGGGAATTGGTCATTACGCAGTCTATGGTGCAGCAGGACATCAAGAACCAGTTAAACCCCGACAATAGTCTTATTCGCGATATCGCCCAGTTTATCCGGATTACCTCGGGTCTGCAGAAAATATCTACCAGTTTGAGAATGGTGCCGATCAAGCAAACCTTTCAGCGGATGTCGCGATTGGTCAGGGACCTGGCCAAAAGCAGCGGTAAGAACGTAACGGTGGAGCTGGTGGGAGAGGATACGGAAATCGATCGCAACATGGTGGACGAAATCTATAATCCCCTGGTCCACATGATCAGAAATTCCGTTGATCACGGTCTCGAGATGCCTGAGGAGCGGCTAAAACAAGGCAAGGATGCCAGTGGACTGATACGTTTGAAGGCCTATCATCGGGGCGGCAATGTGGTCATTGAGATAGCCGATGACGGCAAGGGCCTGGACAAGGAAAAGATATTAGAGAAGGCGATCAACTCCGGGGTTCTTGCCGGCGGGGAAGGGCTTTCGCCACAGGACATCTACCGGTTGATTTTTCTGCCGGGGCTATCGACGGCGGAAAAAGTTACCGATGTCTCCGGACGCGGTGTGGGTATGGATGTGGTTAGAGGGGCGGTGGAAAAATTACGCGGTAAGATCGAGATCGAAAGCACAGATGGGAAGGGGACAACCTTCACCGCCAGCTTCCCCCTGACCTTGGCTATTATTGACGGGATGATCGTCAAGGTGGGGGCGGAATTTTACATCCTGCCGACCACGGCGATTCGCCAGGTTCTCCGCCCTCCCAAGGAAAGCTATCACAATGCGGTTGGGAAGGGTGAAATGATTAAGGTAATGGATAAATTGCTGCCCCTTGTGAGACTGTATTCCCTCTTTGGCGTGCCGCCGGTGCAAGAAAACCCTTGGGAGGCCATCATCGTAGTGGTTGAGGGGGAAAAAACATCCAAATGTCTGCTCGTGGACGAGATCATCGGCAAAACGGAAGTGGTCATCAAAAGCCTGGGCAGCGGGGTGGGGAAGATTAAAGGGGTTTCCGGGGGGGCTATCCTTGGCAATGGCCGGATCGGATTGATTCTCGACCCGGAAGGTTTGTTTGAAATAATGGAGTCCGGGAGCGTATAGCGACGGGGTTGAGGAGGAAAAAGTTATGGGAAAAGAGATGAAAATTCTGGTGGTTGACGACTTTGCTACCATGAGAAAGGTGGTCCGGAATCTTTTAAAGCAAGGCGGGTATGAAAATATTGTGGAGGCGGAAGACGGTGTCGTAGCTTTGCGGATGATAAAAGCCCAAAAGATAGATTTTGTCATTTCCGATTGGAATATGCCCAACATGACGGGGCTTGAGCTGCTGAAAGCTGTACGGGCCGATGCGGAAGTATCGGCCACGCCTTTCCTGATGGTGACGGCCGAGGCCCTGCAGGACAATGTCATTGCCGCCGTCAAGGCCGGGGTCAGCAATTATATCGTAAAACCCTTTACCTCCGAAGTGCTGAGCGAAAAGATTGCCAATATTATCGAAAAGATGGCCTAAATCACAGGCGCCAAGGAAAGGATGGAGCAATGGACGTAAAATTTATCAACGCCTTCTTGGAAGGAACGATCAATGTCTTAACAACAATGGCCTTCGTAGCACCTAAATCCGGTACGCCATATATAAAAAAAGATAGTGTGGCTTCCGGCGATGTTTCCGGGATCATCGGGCTTACGGGAGCAGCGAGGGGGTCCCTGGCTCTGAGCTTCAGTGAAGCCTGTATCCTGAGGATTGTCTCCAATATGCTGGGAGAAGAGATAACTGTCATGAACCACGATATCAACGATGCGGTGGGCGAGATAACTAACATGATTTCCGGAGCAGCCAGAAAAATTTTGGAAAGTAGCGGCCTCAGCATCACTGCTGCCATTCCCACGGTCGTCGCGGGCAGGAATCATTCCATTGTCCATGTTCTGGGAGGCCCCAGCGTCATCATCCCCTTTCGCACAGACGCAGGCCTCTTTGTCGTCGATATCTGCCTCACGGGGCAATAAAAAGGGGAGTGCCCCGTTCAGAGGGGTTTGGCCGGTTTTTCCTGGATGATGATGATGCTGATGCGGCGGTTCCGCGGATCGCGAGGATTGGCGGGAACAAATAATTCCTGATCCGCATATCCCACGACACGGGCTATATGGCCGGGGGGGATGCCGTTATTTTCCAGCTCCCGCCGGGCGGCCGAAGCCCGGGCTGTGGAAAGTTCCCAGTTGGTGATCTGAGCGCCTTTAAAGGGCGCCGCATCGGTATGGCCCTCAATGGCGATGCGATTCTCGATGTTGGCAATGTTTTCCGTCACCAGTCGCAATATTTCTTTCGCTTTGGGCGTTGGTTCCGCACTGCCGAGGGGAAACATCATGCTGCCGTCGCTATCGATGATCTGCACCCGTACCCCGCCCTCCATAATGTCCACCAAGACCTGATCTTTGACGGACTTTAACTTATCCTCGATGGCAGCTCTTAGCTTGTTTGCCAGATCATCGGACGTCAATTGCCCGGCGCCGCTGCCTTTGGTGGTATCCTGGGCGGATTTCCTGAATCCCTGGTCGGGCTGACGCAGCACCTGTGCGGTCCCCTCCATAAAAGACCGGCCCGATTCCTTGAACAGGCTGTAGTTTTTAAAGTACTCCGACATTGCCGCCTTCTTCTGGGGCGCCACCATCGCCAGGAGCCACATGACCAGGAAAAAGGCCATCATGGCGGTGACAAAGTCTGCATAGGCTACTTTCCAGGCCCCACCATGGGCCGCATCGTGTTTTTTCTTCTTCTTTTTTATAATGATTGGCCGCTGTCGTTCTTCCATGCCGGAGCCTCAATCCCGATAAACGTAAACGGGATAAGTGCGTTAACGTAATTGTTGCCCACCGAAAAACAATTACTGACTTACTAAAAATAAGTGGACATTATTTCTTTTGCCGCAAGCTTTCTTCCACTTCCATGAAAGAAGGCTTGACATCGGACGGTATGACGCGGCGGCCAAATTCAAGCGCCACTTTGGGGGCAGCGCCGTTACCGACGAAGGATAACAGGGCCACCTTGATGACACTGAGATATTGCATATCTTCCATTGCTATTTGCGCCATGTTTCTTGCCATGGGACCCACATAACCGTAACTCAGAAGAATGCCGAGAAATGTTCCCACCAGGGCCGCCCCCACGCTTTGGCCCAGCACGGCCGGCGGTTCGTTGATCTTTCCCATGGTGAGGACAATTCCCAGCACGGCGGCAACGATACCCAGGCCGGGAAGCGAATCTGCGATAAAGCTAAGTGTCTGCGAGGGGAGCAGCGCTTCTTCATGATGGCATTCCAGCTCACTGTCGAGCAGGGCCTCCAGTTCATGGGGCGCTATCGTTGTCGTCATGACTGTTCTTAAGGTGTCGGTTATAAAAGTTAAAGCGTGGTGGTTCTTCAGGATGACCGGATATTGATTAAACAGGCTGCTTTCTTCCGGGCTGTCGATATCGGATTCTATGGCGACCAGGCCCTGCTGGCGGATTTTGTAGAATATGCCGTTCAGCAACATCAGCGCCTCTACATACTCTGCCTTGCCGTATGGTTTGTTAGTGAACATGCGGGAGGCGGCGCTGACGGTTGCCTTCATGATCCTTATGGGGGCCGCAACAACGAAAGCGCCGAGTGCGGCTCCGCCAATGATCAACAGTTCGACAGGTTGTAAAAGGAGGGAAAGATTCCCATGTTCGAGAAGGTAGCCCCCGACAACAGAAGCGCTTACAATGACAAATCCGATTATTACCAGCATGCGCCAGCTATTCCCTCCTCATCTGCCGCAGGAGCTCACGCTCTTTTTCAAAAACGAATTTTATTATTTCGTCCCGAAGACTTTCATCAATGGCTAAAAAGCTGACCGCGCTTAGGTAACCCTCCTCGCTTTTTTCTTTTTGCACCACCTCCCCGTATAAACAGAGGGTGCCGGACAGGGAAGAGTCGAAGATTACTCTTAATTCCAACAGGTCGCCGAGATCGTACTCCTCCGGGGAGGTAAAGCTTAATCCTCCTCCGCTGACGGTTTCCGTCCTGAAGGGTGGCAGCTCGCTGGCGGGTCGATTTGTCGCCAGCAGGCCCAATATCGTGTTCAACTGGCCATGCAGGAGTTTCAGCCATTCTGCAAGCAAGGGGTCCGCTACATCCTGAGGCAGCTTGGCGCCGGTTAATATTTTTTCTTCCAGGTGGCTGCTGATCAGCCGCTGTTGTTCCGGGGTAACGCGGCGAATTTCCAGGGGCAGGTGGACGCCCACACGAGAAAATTCCCGCTTGTTCCGGCAATCAGATTCACTAATATTGGCCATAAAATCTGCTCCTTCAAATGGCGGTACACAGCATGTCTTTATTATGAGTGCGCTGGATGCAGTTTGCATGCCATGGGTGTCTGAGCTTTTCAACCGGGGCAAGATCTTCTAGCGACGTCGCACCGATGAACGAGACTTTCTTCAGTACCCCCTTGAGGGGTATAAGTGCGTTGACGAAGCTGCTTCCCACCGGAAAGCAACTTCTAACTTACTGAAGGCTGTCCATGGCGGGAAAATCTCCGCATTTATGAACGCATCGTCAAAAAAATGGCGAATTTGCGATTACATTGACAGGATGAGGCGCCGGGCCGTCGTTTGTTTCTTTTGGGGCCAGAAACGACGGCTCCTATCCGGGTAATTCAACAAGTGGTATGTTCCTTGCGTAACCAGGTGCCGTCTTGTACAGTGACAGATGAGATGGGCTTGGCTAAATTAAATGGACAGGAACAGAGCGTTTCCCATACTTTTTTTTGTTTTTTTTATCTGGCTCTTTCTGACCGGCGGCGCCGCCGGGAGTGTGCCTTATTACACCATCCAGGGCGCATCCTACCAGAGGATCGAGGCGGTTGAGCGGCACATTAAATCTTTGCAGGACAGAGGATACGAAGCAGTTTATGAGCGGGTGGATATCCCGCGCAAAGGGAAATGGTACCACATTTATATAGGCAGATATGACAAGAAGGAAGTTGCCCGGCAAGTCGCCGCTGACTTAAAAGTTGGCAAATTGATTTCCACTTTCCGTATCCGGAGGATGATCTTGCCCGTTGCCAAGGCCGTAATTCAGGTAAATTCCGTGACCCCGGCTACGGAGCAGAAGAAAACTGATCCACCGTCCAGGCAGGAGGGGGGATCGGTTTTAGATGGCGCCCGGAAAGAATTTAAGGCGCAGCGATACGACCAGGCGGCGGCAATGCTGCGAGTCATTCTCAACCAACCCTCTTTGCCTGAAGCGCTAAAAGAGCAGGCGCTCCGGATGGCGGCGGATTGTCACTATTTCCGGGGCCTGAAGGGCGATGCAAAGTTATTGCTGACGGCAGTGGATCAATACAAAGGGATTCTGATCAGTTACCCGGACCCTGCCGCAGGCAATGAATTGGTATATTACCATTTGGCCAAAAGCAATGAAAAATTGAGTTTTCTTTATGAGTCGGCTGGCGTCTGGGATCGCTTGATAAGCACCTATCCCGATTCTGACTATTTAGCAGAGGCGATGTTCAAGTTGGGTGCTGTATTAAATCAAATGGGTAAATACAACCGAGCTACGGAAAGGCTGCTTACCTACCTGAAAAAATATCCCGCCGGGGAATATGCCAAAACAGCTGATTTTATGCTTGGCGATTGTTACTATCTGCTGCACAAAGAGGAATTTGCCGGCCAGCGGTACGATGAGGCGCGGAAGAAATGGCCGGATTTTCACGACATTCCGGTCAAAACCATTATTAATATGGGCAATCATTATTTTACTGCCGGGAAATTCAGCTTATCCTTACAGATCTTCGCCCTGTGCTATAACATATATCCCGCCGCTGAATTCGGCAAGAGCTCCCTTTACATGATGGCCCGCAATGCTGCGGCGATGGGTGAAACGGCAATGGCCTTGAGGTTGTACAGTATATTCAGCGATCGATATCCCACGGATAGTGAGGCGGAAACGTGCTTATTGGCTATGGCCGCTCTTGGCGTCGCGAAGCCGGAGATAAAATATCCCTTCCAGGTGCTCCCCATCGATGCTTACCAGTCGCCGCTTAAACTCTTCGATAGTCTGCTGGCCAAAACCCCAGGCGGGGAAAAGGAGGCCGCGATCCTGTTGTTAAAGGGAAACGCCCTGGTGAAGGATAACCGGATAAAAGAGGGCTTTGCCGCTTATCAATCCCTGTTAAGCCGTTTTCCCCGGGGGAGAAGCAGCGAGGAAGGGCGTAAAAAAATGAAATTGCAAGCTCCGTCACTGGTTGAGGCCAGCTATGTGAAGGGTGATTACCTGGCGGTGGCCGATATCTATTTTCAGAGCTATGCCAAGGGCTTCATCCCCTCGGATGATTTTGCCACGGCGGCAAGGATTGGTAAGAGCCTGCTGTCGATCGGCCTTTACGATGACGCGGCAGAAGTCTACAGGCCCATGCAAAAGAATTGTTCCGACCGTGAGCAGACAAAGGCAATCACCCTGGCGCTGGCAAAAATCGACTTGGGGAAAAACCGGGACGCCGCTGCCGAAGAGAAATTATCAGCCTTGCTGACGGTTGGGGGTATCAAGGATCGGACGCTGCGCAACGATATCAAAACTGCCTTAGCTGACCTCTATTACAAAAATAGTCTCTTGGCTAAGGCCAATTCTCTCTATGCGGAGGTCCTGCTTGTGCGTGGGGAAAAGCAGGGCGTCGTGTACAGGAACTACGGCCGTTCTTTGCGGGCGGCAAAGTTGTCCGATAGAGCAATTATCAATTATCTTAAGGCATTGAAGGATTATGAGCAGTACCCGAAAAGTTATCCGGCTGATATTTTGTTAGAGATATACGGTGGTCTCGGCAATGCCTATTATGACTTAAAGAAGTACCGGGAAGGGATCGGGGCCTACCGTCAAGCCCTTGCTCAGGCAGGGGAAGGGGATAGCGAGGTGCGCAACTGGCTGACCTGCATGATAGGGAAGGGTTTGCTCCATCGTAAAGATTTTACCGAGGCGGAGAAAAGTTTTACCCAGGTAAAGGCCAATGCCGTCGGAGAATTTTGGCCCAAAGTTACGGATTATTTCCTCGAGGAGAACCGTTTGGCAGGGAAAGCTGGTTACCAAAATGAATGATTTAGAGGTTTTGCAGCAGTCGTTCGCTAATTTCAATAAGGCCACCTCGTCTCTACAGCAGGCCTATGCTGATCTGGAGCTGAAATTTGCGAGCATCAACCGTGAGCTGGAAATTAAAAACCTGGAACTGGAAGCGACTATCGCTGCCAAGGAAGACATGAAAAATTATCTCCAGAACATCCTGGAAAGCCTGACTAACGGCGTAATTGTAACGGATCTGGCGGGCAATATCGAGACTGTCAATCGCTGCGCCGGCGTATTTACCGCAGTAACGGAAAAGGAGGTCAAGGGTAAACATATCAGCCTGCTCTTTGAGGATATTACCCCTGCCATGTGGCAGAACGTATTCTTTTCCGAGTACTTCCAGGGCGAGGCAGGTCATAAGGTTAAATTGCAGGGACGCACTCTGGAAATATTTGGTTCCCCTGTTAGCGCCCGGAGCGGGCAAACTATCGGGACTGTTTTCATCATGCGGGATATTTCGCGGATTGAAAAACTGGAAGATATGGCCAAAAGGACGGAGAAGTTCGCCTCCATGGGGGAAATGGCGGTAAATATCGCCCATGAAATAAGGAATCCCCTGGGCAGCATAGAACTCTTCGCTTCTGTGCTGATGAAGGAAATGCCCGAGGAACGGGATCGGGAGCGGGTTGCCAAGATCCTGACTTCCGTGAAAAATATGGACAACAAGATATCAAACCTCCTCTTATTTACGAAAACCAACATTCCACGTTCGGAATGCGTCAATGTTCACACCCTTCTGAAGGAGACCCTGTCTTTTAGTGAGCCCTTGGCCAAGCAGGGAGATGTATCTCTTGCTTTTAGCCCGGTGGAGAAAGATGTTTTAGTTTCGGGGGATGAGGAAATGCTGAAACAGGTGTTTTTAAATCTCGCTTTAAATGCCTTACAGGCCATGCCGGAGGGAGGATGTCTTTATGTTTCAACAAAAATCACGTCCTTCGACCAGCCCCGGGCGAGTGTTACGCCTTTTCTGGAGATCATCTTTGCCGACAATGGTGTCGGCATCTCAGAGGAAAACCTGCCCAAAATATTTGATCCCTTTTTCAGCACCCGCGAAGGGACGTCCGGACTGGGGTTGGCCATTGTCCATAACATTCTGGATATGCATAAGGGGGCCATCCACGTGGAGCGAGGCCGCACGGCCGGCACGGTTTTTACCGTTCTGCTGCCTCTTTGGGAAAAGAAGGATGAGCTTGGCGCCCAGCCAGTTTAGCCTTGGCGATCGGGGTAAATAAAGCACGCCAATATATTGACGTACAAGAGGCATAAATTATCGATGGTGGGCGAAGATGAAACAAATTTTGATAGCCGATGACGATCTGTCCATGCGCCAGGCATTGGCCGAATCGCTGGAAAGCTGTGGTTTCGAGGTAGAAACAGCAGAAAACGGCGCCGATGCGCTGCAGAAGTTTCAGAAGGGTAAATTTGAGGTTGTGGTCACAGATATGCGGATGCCGAAGATGACGGGCATGGACGTACTCCGGGGCATAAAAGAAATTTCACCTCAGACCCCTGTAATTCTTATTACTGCCTATGGGACGGTTAAGACGGCCGTGGAGGCCATGAAAGAGGGGGCGGCGGAATTCATTATGAAGCCCTTTTCCCTGGATGATCTGGAATTTGCGGTGAAAAATGTTCTGGTGGTGAATAAGGACGGCGAGGCGGGAAATATTGAGGAGGCGTGTCCCGCAGCAATGGAGATCATTACCCAGGACCCTGCTATCCTTGCCATCCTGAAACTCCTGAAAAATGTGGCCCGGAGTAAATCCACGATTTTGATTTATGGCGAGAGCGGTACGGGTAAGGAGCTCTTTGCCCGTTACGTGTATCGACATGGCAGTAGGAAAAATATGCCCTTTGTGGCGGTAAACTGTGCCGCCATCCCGCACAATCTTCTGGAAAGTGAAATGTTCGGCTACGAAAAGGGCGCCTTCACCGGCGCTTTACAAAAAAAAGCGGGGAGGTTTGAATTGGCACACGGCGGCACCCTGTTGTTGGACGAAATAAGTGAAATGGACATTCAGTTACAGGCTAAACTGCTGCGCGTCATTCAGGAATCAGAGGTTGACCGGTTGGGCGGCAAAGCGCCGGTTCCCATAGATGTCAGGATAATTGCCACCACTAATGCCGAATTAAAGCAGCGCATCGGGGAAAAGACCTTTCGGGAAGACCTCTACTATAGGTTGAACGTCATTCCCGTGAAGATCCCGCCTTTGCGGGAAAGGAGCCGCGACATTGCGCTTCTGGTTGAACATTTTCTAAATAAGTATAGCCATATAAACGGGCGGCAGAAACCTGAATTGACTAACGATTCATTTGACGTGGTGAAAAATTATCCCTGGCCGGGCAACGTGCGGGAGTTGGAGAATGTCATGGAGAGGGCCGTCCTGGTTTGCAATTCCAACCTGATCACACCGGAACATCTTTCCCTGGAATATGCCATGGGCGCAATAACGGCTGCACCGGCCGGGAATGCTGGCCACACTGCTGCTGGTGAGGACCAGACCCTGCGAGATATGGAAAAAAATCTCATTTTTGACACCTTGAACAAGGTTCAGGGCAACCGGACAAAAGCCTCAAAAATTTTGGGGATCAGTGTGCGCACGATGAGGAATAAGCTCCACGAATATGGTTGCGACATCCCTGGCGACTAACGGTTATAGTTCTTGGTATGTGACTTGCTTATATTTCCATATTCACAAGACAACTGGCGGAGAAACTACTATGCAAGCTTTATTTGGTAAGACAATTGGTCTTCTCTCAGGCATGCTTGATTATCGGGCTGCGAGACATAAAGTTATCGTTTCCAATATCGCTAACCTTGATACGCCTGGGTTTAAGCCACAGGATATTACTTTCACAGCCAGTTTGGCTGAGGCCGTGTCAAGCCCTCCCGCCGCGCCGCCGCTGATGATGACGAACAAAAACCATCTGACGCCCGCTGCCGGTAAAGAGGTCAATTTCCCGATTCATCAGACGGGCGATAAGGTTGAAATTGACCGGGAGATGACAAATTTAGCGGAAAATAATCTGATGTATAATTTGACGGTGGAATTAATGTCGAGAAAATTTAAAGGCATTGATACGGCATTGAGGGAGCTGAAATAACATGGATATTTCTACATCTTTCAGAATTTGCAGTTCCGCGTTGGCAGCTCAGCGCGCCAAGATGGACGTCATTGCCAGTAACCTGGCGAACGTGGAAACAACGCGGACGCCGGAAGGCGGTCCTTACAAGAGGAAGACGGTGGTTTTGACAGCGGAGCCGGTGGCTGGCGCTTTTGGCACGGCCCTAAACGCTGCCGTCAGAGCCGTCAAGATTGACAGCATTGCCGAGGATGGAACGGTAAAAATGATGTACGAACCTACTCATCCTGATGCCGACAACAAGGGATATGTTGGCAAGCCTAATGTGAATACGATTATGGAAATGGCCGACATGATAACCGCCAGCAGAAACTATGAGGCCGCAGTGACAGCCTTTGACGCGACCAAGAACATGGCTTTGCGGGCCCTGGACATGGGTAAATAAAGAAGGGAGGATGATGAAATTATGAGTGATCTGTTGATCGGTGGCGGAGATTTATTGCCGCCGTCTTTGAACATTCCGAAGTCTGCCCTTGTTTCTGCGGGACAGAATGAAGGGACAACCTTCTCTGACATGCTGAAGGATGTTATGGCCGACATAAACAAGTTGCAGGTCAACGCCGATGAAAAAATTGCCGAGGTCCAACTGGGCAAAACGACCAACATCCATGAGGCGGTGGTTGCCCTGGAGAAGGCGGATATTTCTTTCCGGGCGATGATGCAGGTAAGGAATAAAATCATGGACGCTTATCAAGAAGTAATGAGAATCCAAGTATAGTTAGTAGGTTAGAACCTACTAATCCTGTTCATCATGGCAACATCTGATCGGTCAATGGCCGGGCGATAAATATGGATCCCTTTTCGGAATTATTTACAAAGTTCACGGCAGGTTTTGCCTCCCTGACCCAGGCCCGCAAGGTTTCAATCCTGCTGGCAGCCTTTATAACCCTGGCCAGCATGGCTTTCCTCGTCTACTTAACCGGCCAGATCGAGTACCGGGTGCTTTTTTCCAACCTTTCCAGTGAAGATGCAGGCAGCATCGTCAATAAATTACAGGAAAAGAAGGTGCCCTATAAATTATCCGCTACGGGGGATGCGGTATCGGTTCCCACGGATAAGGTTGCCGAATTGAGACTGGAAATGGCAACGGCGGGATTACCCCAGGGAGGTGGGGTAGGTTTCGAGATATTTGATGCTAAATCTCTCGGAGCGACCGAGTTCGAACAGCAGCTCAACTATCGCCGTGCCCTGCAGGGGGAACTGGCGCGGACCATCAGCAGTTTTGAGGAGATTCAGCAGAGCCGTGTTCATCTGGCCTTGCCCCGTGAGTCACTCTTTTTGGAGCAGCAGAAAAAAGCCACGGCTTCGGTGACGATTAGACTGAAACAGGGCAAGACCCTGCGTTCTTCCCAGGTGGAGGGTATTGTCCATTTGGTGGCGAGCAGTGTGGAGGGTATCAGTCCTGAGGACGTCATTGTCGTGGACAGCAGGGGGAACATCCTTTCCAGTGTACAAGCCGATTCCAAATTTGCCAAGATGACCAATGCTCAGGCGGAGTATCAGAGGAGCACGGAAAAGGAGATTGTGAGCATGATCCAATCCATGCTGGAAAGTGTGGCGGGTAAGGGAAAGGCGGTGGTGAGGATTTCTGCCGAAATGGATTTCCGCGTTTCGGAGAAAATGGAAGAGAAGTATGATCCCGAATCTCCGGTGATCAGAAGTGTCAAGCGGCAGACGGATAAAACCGCGCTACCGCAGTCTGTTGCGGGAAAGGCGGCCGTGTCGTCCGATAGTGGCGGCCAGGAAAAACTGGATGAGACAATCAACTACGAAATCAATAAGGTGGTAAATAAAACGGTAATGCCCGTGGGTGAGATACAGAAGCTCTCGGTGGCCGTGTTGATTGACGGGATATACAAAAAAAATGAGAAAGGCGTGGAGATTTACCAGCCGCGCGCTAAAAAAGACCTGGATTCCCTGGAGGAATTGGTGAAGAAGGCGGCCGGGATAAATGCCGCGCGCGGTGATCAGGTCGTGATAACTGAGATGCCTTTCAGCCGGGTAGAAGCCGCAACGGAACCATTCGAAAAAACGTCATGGCAGGAAAAACTGGTGCTATTTTCCCCCCTGATTAAATATGGTGTGGTCCTCATAATCATGGTTGCCGTGCTGCTATTATTTGCTCGTCCCTTAATCAGAGGTATCCTGGCGCGCGATATATCAAGGAGCGTTAACATGTCGCCGATGACGGCGGCGCCGTCCTTACAGGCGGGGGGCGTCCAAGCTTACCAGGTAGCGGAAGCAACCGAAAACAAGGAGCTTACGGGCAGAGATGTTGCCAGGCAACTGGCCGATGCCGACGCCAAAAAATTTGCAGAAGTATTAAGAACCTGGTTGAAATAATATCCCGATTTTTTGAGGTTGTCCGATGTTGAATGAAGAAAAAGCGGCAGTTCTGCTCTTGTCCCTGGATGAGAATTTAGCGGCGGCGGTTATGAAAAATCTCCGCCCGCCGGAAATCAAAAGGCTGGGTAAACAAATGGGTCGCATAACAAATGTTGCCGCCGAAACGGTAAATTCCGTTGCCAAGGAGTTCTGTGCCCTTGCCAAGGAGCAGTGGGAAGGACTCTCCGTGAGTAGTGAGACCTCAAAAAAACTGATCATGAAGGCGCTCGGAGACGGGCATTCCGAGGAATTCCTGAAGGATATTTCTGGCACATCAAATATTGACAATCCAATTATTGATAAATTACGAGATGTTGATCCCAAGGTGTTGGCTGACTTTACCAAGGCGGAACACCCCCAGACGATTGCTTTAATTCTTGTTCACTTGCGCCCCGACCAGGCCGCGCAAATGCTTGAACATTTTCCGCCGCCGCTGCAGTGCGAGCTTACCAAACGGATGGCAACGTTACAGGGCGTTCCTTACGAGTTTATTGATGAAGTTGCCAATACCCTGGAAAAGGAGATTATTACCAGCGCCACAATGGATCAGCGGATAGGCGGAGCCCGCCTGATGGGCGAGATCCTCAACCGCATGAACCGCACCTGTGAAAGCGCTATTATGGCGGCGCTGGAGGAAACTGAACCCGAACTTGTCGTCAGGATTCGGAACTTCATGTTTAATTTTGATGATGTCCTGCAGCTTGATGATAGAAGTATCCAGGAACTATTGCGAGAGGCGAGCAGTGAAGATCTGTCCCGAGCGCTGAAGTTGGTGGAGGAGGGGATGCGGGAAAAAATTTACCGAAATATGTCCAAAAGAGGTGGGGAAATGTTGCGGGAAGAAATAGAGATGATGCCCCCGATCCGTCTGTCGGAAGTGGAAGCCAGCCAGCGCAAGCTCGTTGATCTTACGAAGAAACTGGAAACCGATGGTAAAATAGTTATTCAGCGGGGAGCTGACGAGGATGGCTTTGTCTAGTAAGGTAATCAAGGCAAAAGATGTGCGTCTGGCAACCACGGAAATTCCCGTCCTCGCCCGCTCTCGATATCCGGAGGGAGGGCGAGGAAGTAATTGCAGATCCGAAAATGGAGATGCCGCTGTTTTTCCGGGCCATAATGCCAGGGAAAGTATGGATGAGCAGGCGGCCCGTAAGCAGGCCCATGATCAGGGTTTTGCCGCGGGTGTAGCGTTGCAAAAAGAAGAGATTGTAACGACCATGAAGGCCCTCTCCCAGATTTTGCGGGAAGTGGGAGATTTCAGGGAGAAGTTATTTGCCGACGCGGAAGAGCAGATGTTGGGCCTGGTTTTGGCGGTTGCGGAACGGGTCATTTATGATGAGGTATCAACAAACAGCCAGATTATCGTGAATGTCCTGAGAGAGGCGGTAGCGAGCGTTGTTGACCGGGAGGGGATGAAAATTTACCTCAATCCGCAGGATTATCTTTTCATAGTAAATATGAAAGATGATTTCCTTCGGCAATTCAATGGGATGAAAAATGTCGCCTTTGAGGAGGATGAGGGGATTCAAAGGGGCGGCGCTCTGTTAAATACTGTTGCCGGTGAAGTTGATGCCCGTTTGGACCAGCGCCTCAAGGAAGTAAAGGGGGCCTTGAAGCTAAGATGATGGAAACATGGCGCCGCCGCGGGAGATCATAAGTGGAATTGGCGATGATTGATTTTGCTAAATATCATCGCTCTTTGGAGCGGGTGAGCCCCATCAAAACGTATGGGAAGGTAAGCGCGATTACCGGACTTGTGGTGGAGGGGCAGGGGCCTGCTGCTTCCATCGGCGAGGTCTGCGGTATCCAGCCCAACGGTCGGGAAAAGTTCATGGACGCCGAGGTCGTGGGTTTTAAGCAGGGCAAGATAATGCTAATGCCCCTGGAAAGTCTTCAAGGACTGGGTCCCGGATGCAAAATCATGTCCTTCGGCAGGAAGGCGAGCGTCAGGGTCGGCAAAGAGCTGCTGGGCAGGGTGCTTGATGGCCTGGGCAATCCTATTGACAGTAAGGGGGTTAGTAATTTTGAGGATGAATACCCTATTTATGCCGAAACTATCAATCCCTTGGAGAGAAGCCGGATCAAGGAACCCATGGATTTCGGCATCAGAGCCCTAGATAGCCTGTTTACCTGCGGTAAAGGACAGCGGCTGGGAATTTTTGCCGGTTCCGGGGTCGGGAAAAGCGTGCTTATGGGGATGATTGCCAAAAACACGAAGGCCGATGTCAATGTCATCGGTCTGATCGGAGAAAGAGGGCGGGAAGTTAGGGAATTTCTCGAAAAGAACCTGGGACCGGAAGGATTGGCCAGATCGGTGGTAGTAGTGGCCGCTTCGGATATGCATCCTCTGATCAGGATGAGGGCGGCATATGTGGCTACTTCCGTTGCCGAGTTTTTCCGGGATCGGGGAGCCGATGTCTTACTGATGGTGGATTCGCTGACCAGATTTGCCATGGCCCAGCGGGAAATAGGCCTGTCGGTAGGGGAACCGCCAACCACGAAAGGGTATACCCCCTCCGTTTTCAGCCTCTTGCCCAAACTGCTGGAGAGATCCGGCACGATCGAGGGTAAGGGAAGTATTACCGGTCTTTATACCATCCTGGTAGAAGGCGACGATTTTAACGAACCCATCGCGGATGCGGCGAGATCCATTTTGGATGGTCACATCTCGCTTTCCCGTGAATTGGCGCATAAGAATCATTATCCGGCGATAGACGTGCTGCAAAGCATCAGCCGCGTTATGGTTGATCTCGTGGATAAGGAGCATAGAAAAAAAGCAGGCGAGCTCTTAAATATCATGGCAACTTATAAGAAAGCGGAAGACCTGATCAATATCGGCGCCTATCAGAAGGGAAGCAACCCGGAAATAGATTATGCCATCAACATGATTGGCAGAGTCAATAACTTTCTCAGGCAGGCGATGGAAGAACGAGTGTCTTTCGAGCAGGCGAAGCTTGATTTATTTGCCCTTTTTGAGCCAATGCCGGGGCAGGGAGCATGATATCCGTCGCCTGTCCCGTTGCTTTATTGAGAAGGCGCCATGTTTACCTTTAAGTTGCAGTCGGTCCGGAATTATCGCCAGTCCATGGAGGAAAAAAAGCTGCGGGAGTTTGTGGAAGTGCGGAAGCGCCTTGAGCATGAGCAAGAGAGGCTGTGCGAGATAGGGGGAGAGAAGGCCAAGCTGCTTGGAGAATTGAGGGATCTACAGGGTAATAATTTTAATGCCGCCGATATTTCCCTCTGCTGCGCCTATCATGAAATATTTAAAGAGAAGGAGATTCTTCAGAAGGAAATCGTCCATCAGGCCGATGCAGCGGTAAATTGCCTGCGTGGGGCCCTCCTGGAGGCTGTCCAAAAGAGGAAGGTCATGGACAGTCTGAGTGAAAAACAACAGCACGACTATCAAAAGAAAATGACCGCGAGAGAAAGAGATATGGCCGATGAGGTAGCGGTTATGAGATTTATCAGGGATAAAAAATGAAAAAAATTACAGTGGTAACTCAGGTTATTGTTTTACTTCTCTTCCTCGCTAAAATTGCTGCCCTAGGGGAGGTCATGACAAAGACGAAAGCGGCAGCCATTTCGCAGACCCCGGTAAGACGGTTGGAATCCGTATCCCCTGCCGGAGTGGTTATTCCGCAGGTAACCGGCACTGCAGAAGCAGACGGATTGGCAAAAAACAGGGACCTCTTTGCATCTTTAGAGGTGAAGAAAAATGAACTGGATAAGAAAGAGCAGTTCTTGTGGACGGAGGAGCAGAGGCTGTTGCTTCTTAAGAAAGAGATAGTGGAAAAAATAGATATCTTACGTGTCCAGGAAGAAAAACTGAATGCCACCGTGGAAGTTCAGAGAACAACTGAGAATAAGAACTTCAAGGATCTGGCAAAAGTATTTGAAGCCACGCCTCCGGCGAAAGCCGGCGTAATGATGGAGAAGTTGGATGTCCAGACCGCGGCCGGCATAACCATGAACATGAAACGGGATAAAGCGGGCGCTATTTGGGGTTACTTAAGCCCGCAAAAGGCCGTGGAGATCACTCGTGAAATTACTCACCTGGGGAAGCAATAGGGTTTATTGCCCCGGCCCGTACCTCGACGGGACTTGCTTCAGTCCCCCCTTGAGGGGTATAAGTTCGTTAACGAACTTGTTTTTTGCCAGAAAAACGTAAAAACTAATCTCTAACTTATTAAAACCGGCACTTTTTTCAAGTGCCGTTATTTTTACAGGAAAACATTTCCCCTTTTCTTCCTTCCCTCTACGCACAGCATTTATAAATAACCGATATCAATGGGTTTCGTCATTTAATTGTCTGTGGCACGTCAATTGCTATCGTTAAAGGCAAGGGAAAATGAGGGTAGGCGGGATGACCATGACAGCGGCAGGCGAGGGAAGGGGCAGGATGCAGCCCATGAGTGGATTGGATGAGCTACTGTCTTTGCCGGGCAGTAGGGCAGGGAAGAGGAGCGGAGCGCTTCCGCCCAATGCTGACGATGTGGAAAACTCCTCTTTTACGCAGATGCTTGCTGAAGACTTGTTGTTGCTGACCGGAGCGGCAGGGCCGCTGCCCCTGCGCGAAGCAAAAGCCTTGCCGCTGGTTGCGGAGAAGGCGGCAGTTTACCTGACTGTCCAGTTGACAACGGCAGGGGAGGGGACATTGCCAAAACCTTTGGCCAACAAGGATGTCAAGGGTAAGGAGGAAAGCCCACCGGCGGCCAGGGGAATAGTTTCCAATATTGTTTCTTTCCTCCCCGCAGCCGCTCCCTTTTTCCCTGTTGCTGTGCCTGGAGCCAGCGAAGGCAGGAACGACAAATTGCCGTCAAGCGACGAAACGGAAGAGTTGTCATTGCCCCCTGTCGTTGAAAACACGATGAACCCGGCGGCGGCGGCATCGGGGGCGCTTTTTGTCGGGCCGGAAAAAGAGGCCGTCATCGACAAGATGAAGACAACGGAGGTTCC